>JADBLO010000064.1 GCA_014894395.1 Thermoplasmata archaeon | reverse complement strand
TCCCTACAAAATCTGATATGCATAAGAGTTCAAAAATAATTTGGTCATCTACTGGTCATGACCATCGGTATTATATACTACTCACGAACAGGAAACACGCGCCATGCAGCGAAACTGTTAGAAGAAAAACTCAAAGAACGAAACAGAGACGTAAAACTTGTTGAAATCGAAGCAGTAAAAAAACCTGGGTTCTTCAAAGCAGGATTTGCTGCGTTTCGGCAAAAAGAGTTACCGATGAAAAATACCGAGTTCGATCTGAAAGAATTTGATGCAATACTCGTTGGTTGTCCGATCTGGGCTGGCAGACCAGCGCCATTTGTCAAAACGTTTTTTAACAAAGCGATGAACGGAAAAGGAAAGAAAGTCGGGTTGTTCGTCACCGGTGGTGGTGCATCTGGTTCACAAACCAAAGCAGCAGACGTCATGAAACAATACGCACAGACTCATGGGTTTATTCCTGTTGAAACTTTTCTTGCACTCCAGATGACACCTGGAAAAATAAAAGACGGGACACAAATCATCGATCAGTTCCTTACGACCGTGCTCTCCAAATAATCGTTTATTTTTTTAAAAAAAGGGTTACATGGATCGTAACCGACGAATCCGTTCGTCAATCGGAGGATGCGTTGACCAGATCGATTCACGAAGAGCTCTTTTAAAGGGATTAGCGATGTAAAGCGGTGCGACCGTCTTTGAACCTTTCGGGTCATCGGGGAAATCTGCTTTGATTTTCTCCAATGCTTTTGCAAGACCTTCCGGGTTTCTTGTCAGATACGCTCCGTCTGCATCAGCAAGGTACTCCCGTTTCCTTGAAATCGCAAGATACGTAAGTCGAGAGAAAATAGGTGCAAGAATAATAAAGACAAGAGCGACGACAACAATGATAATATTTCCTTCTCCTTTTTTTCCTCCACCTCTCCCAGCCCCACCCCATAAAAGCATCCGTAACGCAATCTCAGCAAGCAAAGCAATCGCCCCGACGACTCCGACGGTTACGGTCATCACCAAGATATCACGATTCCGTATATGGCTCATCTCATGGCCAACAACTCCTTCAAGTTCTGCGGTGTTCAACTGTTGTAATGCCCCGGTAGTCGCACAGATGATGGAATCACCTGGCTTATGTCCTGTCGCAAAGGCGTTGATATGGTGGGTATCCTGGACATAGACTTTTGGAGTGGGTAAGCCTGCTGCAAGTGCCATCTCCTCGACTTTGTAGATAAGTATTTTTTCTTCTCGATTCTGCGGGTTTGCTGGTCGTGCACCCGCTGCAGAAATCACGCTTTGCACGGAAAACGAATACGTAATAAAAATATAGAACAACGCAATTGGCAACCCAATCATCATCGTAAGAATCGGCGGAGCACCAAGAATTAGACCTACCATAAAAATAACAGAAAAAAGAAGGATGACCATAAACATACAGATAACAACGGTATCCCGTTTGTTTTTCCGTATATGGTCTTCTAGGAGTCGTGGCTGTTGTTCCATAGTATCAAAGAATGTATTATAGTCTTAGAACGATACTTTGGGAACTTCTTTTGATGCTTCTGGGATTTGAAGCATTTCTCGTGCTTTCCGGCCCATTCTATGAGCAAAGAAATTTCCAGGGAACGTCTCGATGGTGTTATTATAACTAAGCACAGAGTCGTTGTAATGTTGCCGTGAATACGCGATTTTATCCTCAGTATGGGTCAGTTCATCTTGTAATTGTAAGAAGTTTTGGTTTGCCTTCAGATCCGGGTAGCTTTCTGCAACAGCAAATAAGGTTTTTAACGCACCGGTTAGCATGTTGTTAGCATCATTGCTTTCCTGCGGGGTTTTGGCACTCATAATAGCACCACGTGCATTCGTCACGCTCTCCATGGTGCCGCGCTCATGCGTCATGTACCCTTTGACGGTTTCCATGAGGTTCGGGATAAGATCCGCCCGTCGTTTCATCTGGACATCAATTTGTGCCCAAGCGTTATCAATCTGATTTTCTGTTCGAATGATTCTGTTGTAAATACCCCAGAAGACCAATAGAATAATCACGATAATTAGGACTATTAACAGGATGATAGCCCACATCATTAGATCCATAAGTTTTGCCTCCTCTGGAATAGGTGTAATAAGATGTTTTATTTAAACGTATCGTGATGCCAGAACATTGTCCGTGATTTATTTTTTATTTCCCTTGAAAACCTCAAAGGCTTCCTTCGGTGTCGCGTTTTTATGAACAATCGCATTCACCGCTTTTACCATACCAACCGGGTTTGAGCTCTGGAATATGTTCCGCCCCATATCAACGCCAATCGCACCAGCATGGATCGCATCATACGCCATCTTCAATGCCTCAGCTTCCGGTTGTTTCTTCCCACCAGCAATCACGACCGGTACCGGACAGGACTCAATGACTTTTTCAAAATCCTTCACAAAGTAGGTTTTCACGATATGAGCACCAAGTTCCGCAGCCATGCGAGAAGCAAGACTCATATATCGGGCGTCTCGGACCATCTCTTTTCCAACAGCAGTCACCGCAATAACAGGAATACCATACCGTTCAGCTTCATCGATATATTGCGTCATCCCCAGGATCGTATCACGTTCAAACTCAGCACCAACGAGAATCGAATAGGCAACACCAGACGCATTCAACCGAATCGCATCTTCGATAGAAACAACGGTGCCCTCATGCAACAGTTCTTTGCCGATAATACTCGTTCCACCAGAAACACGAAGAACAATCGGGATATCACAAGTTGGATCAATGTAGTTACGTAACGCACCACGAGTCAACATTAATGTATCCGCATATGGTAACAAGGGATTCACCATTTTATCGAGCTGCTCGAGGCCTGACGTCGGACCCATAAAATACCCATGATCAACAGCAAGCATAACCGTGCGTCCATCTTTTGGTTTAATTATCTTTGAGAGCCGATTTTTCATACCCCAATCCATAACATTTTCCTCCGTTTCCCCAGTAAACAGAGGAGGATTATATAAACTATTTCTCAGGAGGCTATTCCCTATTTTCTGTTGGCAAACCTTTTTTATGTGTTGTGGCGTTACCAGTCCGTACCTAAGGGAGGCTAGCTATGCCAAATATTGAGAATTTAGAACCAAAACTTGTATGGAAACATTTTGATGAGATTAGGAAAATCCCACGATGCTCAAAACATGAGGAAAAAATCAGAGAATATATTGTTGATTTTGGGAAAAAACAAGGGCTAAAAACAAAGGTCGACGCCGTGGGAAACGTGGTTATCTTAAAACCAGCGACGTCCGGCATGCAAAACAAACCCACCGTGATCTTACAAGGCCATATGGATATGGTGTGCGAAAAGAACAGCGACGTGAAATTCGATTTTTCCAAAGACCCCATCCAGCTCAAAATCAAAGGAGACCTTCTCACCGCTGATGGGACAACCCTTGGCGCAGACAACGGGATCGGCCTTGCGATAAGCCTTGCGATACTAGAAGATACCAAATTACGACACGGACCGATTGAATCATTATACACAGTCGACGAGGAGACCGGACTTACTGGCGCGTTTGCCATGAAATCAGACATGCTCACCGGGAAAATCATGCTCAACCTAGATAGCGAGGATTTTGGTGTACTCACGGTTGGGTGCGCTGGAGGGGGGGACTCAATGATCGAACTTCCAGTAAAAATGCAGCCGGTCAATGGCGGACGAGAAAACATCGTTATCAAAGTCTCCGGTCTTCGCGGTGGTCATTCCGGTGTTGATATCCACGAACAGAGAGGAAACGCAATAAAACTCCTGACACGCATGCTATGGAAAGCATCACAGAAATATGAATTCTACCTCTTTGATATCAAAGGAGGAGACAAACACAATGCAATACCCCGGGAAGCATATGCAAAGGTATCCTTAGAAAAGAACAACAAAAATGGCTTTGTCACTGAGTTAAAGGCAGAAGAAAAAAACATCCTTGATGAAATTAAACCAATAGACCCAAAATTCAAAGTCGATGTTGTATCCTGTGAACCAACCAAGACATCATTGGATAAAACATCTCAGATGAAACTTTTGAATCTCCTGCATGGACTGCCGCATGGCGTCCATCAAATGAATTACGATATCAAAACACTTGTCAATACCTCCACGAACCTTGCCACGGTCTCTGTTAAAGAAAATACGGTTGTTATCGGGATGAGTTCCCGAAGTCCGATGAAATCAGCGTTACAGGATATGAGGGATCGCATTAAGGCAATCGCATTACTTTCTGGTGCAAAAGTCTCAGAAGGAACACCATACCCAGGTTGGAAACCGGACCTCCAGTCAAAGATCCTTGCGCTTTCAAAGAAAATCTTCAAAGACATGTTTAAAGAAGAACCGAAAATCGAGGCGATCCACGCAGGACTCGAGTGTGGCATCATCGGGGAGAAATTCCCTGGAATGGACATGATCTCGATTGGACCAACCCTGAAAAACCCGCATTCACCAGAGGAACAACTTCATATAAGCACGGTGGCAAAGTTTTACAGATACCTCTTAAAAATCTTAGAGACCGTGTAAGTGAACCATCGTGTCAGGCACATTTTCAATTATCATCCCGGTGCTTCATGAAACAGAAACAATTAACGTTCTGCTTGAGTCATTGAAAAAAATAAAGTCAGATGAGCCTGTTGAAATCATTGTTGTTGACGGAAGCCCAACGAAAGACACTCTTTCTGTAATCACTGATAAGAATGTGATTACACATGGATGTGCACAGGGTCGAGGCCAACAAATGAACGCAGGAGCAGCACTCGCACATGGAGACATCCTTGTTTTCCTTCATGCAGATACCTTTCTTCCAACAAATGCGCTTTCTGTCATCAAAAAAACCCTTGAAAACAAACAGCTTGTTGGAGGTGCATTCACCTTGCAGATACAATCACAGAAACGCGTTTTCAGCATAATCGCTAGATACGCTACGTTTCGCTCACAAATAACCCGTGCACCCTATGGTGATCAAGTGATTTTCCTACGGAAATCCTGTTTTGATGCCATCGGCAGATACGCAAAAATCCCTTTGATGGAAGATGTAGAGTTAATGCGACGAATTAAAAAAACAGGAGGGCATATTGCCATTCTTCCGCACAGGGTGGTCACGTCTGCTCGTCGATGGGACCAAGAAGGATTGTTCTATGTAGCGCTTAGAGATACGTTTATCATTTTTTTGTTTTGGTGCGGGGTTTCACCGGAAAAACTTGCGAAATATTATCCCTTGCAGGAAAAGAGTACATCATAAAAAAATTTGATTATAAAACGGTTCTACGGGTACACAATAAATAAAAAGGGGAAGGGATTTCGGCATGGAGAAATTAACAGAGTGAATTCATATGGTTCAATGGAGAAACGAGTTCGAACAGCAAATTTTCGAAGTGACGCACGATCGGTTACGGTGTACACAGCTAAAGACAATCCAAATAAATCTCGGGTTCCGCTGTAACCAAACCTGTATCCATTGCCACATACACGCGTCTCCGAACCGATCAGAAATGATGACGGAGTCAACCATGCAAGCGGTCTTGTCAGCCACCTCCAAACTACCCCCTGTTCTGATTGATATCACCGGTGGAGCACCAGAACTTCATCCCTCTCTGCAGAAATTCTTAGCACAGTTTGTCAACCAAGGTCATCGCATTCAAGTTCGCACAAATCTTACGCTTTTGATACAACCAAAATATCAGAAGCTACCAAAGGTGTTTAAAGACCTCGGTGTGGAACTCGTTGCATCATTACCGTGCTATCTCGAAGAAAAGGTACGACTCCAACGCGGTGAAGATGTTTTTACAAAAAGCATCGAAGCATTGCACGTGTTAAATACACTTGGATATGGGACAACATCAGAGCTCCCGCTGACGTTGGTGTTTAACCCGCTTGAGCCCGTGTTACCCCCTGAACAATCATCTCTTGAGCAATCCTACCGCGAGGAGCTAGGGGAGAAGTACGGCATCCAGTTCACTCGTCTCTTCACCATCACCAATATGCCACTCGGACGATTCCTCGACGTCCTTAAAGATCAAAAACCAAAGTATATAGCCTTACTGAAACAATCGTTTAACCCGCAAACCTTACCCTCATTAATGTGTCATCATCAAGTTAACATCGGTTGGGATGGTACGTTATACGATTGTGATTTTAACCTTGCTGCAGGTCTTCCTGTTTCATCGAAAGTACCACAACAGGTGAATCAATTTGACCCGGTGGCGTTATCAACACGGGAGATTGTCACCGGTGAGCATTGTTTTGGGTGTACAGCTGGTCACGGATCCTCCTGTGGAGGAGCACTTATATAATTTAAAAGCGAAAGGAAGAACCTATGAACGAGAACGTCTCAAACGGGAATAAACCACGGGACTGGTGGAAACCGGTCGTACTCCTTGTAATAATCGCAACGCTCTTTATCGTCGTGAATGTGTATGGGTTTGGAGAGAAAATCGAGGAGTTACAACACTGGATTCGATCATTGGGCTTGTGGGGACTAGTCGTATTCTTTATCATTTACCTCGGAGCAGTTATCGCAACAATTCCCGGGACTATCTTTGGGGTGATCGCTGGTGGACTCTTTGGATCAGTCATCGGAGTCATTCTAATCAGTATTGCTTCAACAGTAGGTGCGAGCCTTACCTTTCTTATCGCCCGATATTTTGCTCGTGATGCGGTGGCTCGATGGCTGTCAAAAAATAAGACAATGAAAAGGCTTGACCAACTCACCGAGGATCACGGCATGATTATGGTAGGGTTAACCAGATTGATCCCATTGTTCCCGTTCACGTTACTGAATTACGGGTTTGGTCTGACCAGAGTCTCATTCAAAACCTATGTGTTCTGGTCCTGGCTCGGCATGATTCCTGGTACCATTATCGTTGTTGTAGGCGCTGACATCCTCACTCAGGGACTCACCGAGGGACGCATCCCCTGGGTGTTGGTAGGTGTTATAATCATTACCGCACTCGTTCTTGGACTTATCGTATGGTACGCACGACGACAATTAGAAGAAAAAAAGAAAAAATTAGGATACGATACAAATACTCAATTGGTAGATTATGATATGAAGAAAAAGTTGTGAAATCAACATGGCTGGACGAGCAGATAAAAACAGGAGATCATTGAGTACAAAAGAACTAATGAAAAACCTTGTTCCTCAGTACATCGATCAATGCATCCAATGTCATCGTTGTATGGACGTCTGCCCGGTCACAAAAGGTTCTTTTAAGATTAATGAGCTGAATGACGCAACAAAACAAGGATTCGATGTTCCCCCAGAGATTCAAGAGTTTGCATTCAATTGCGTACAATGCGGGAAATGCGTTCCTGTCTGCCCGGCGAACATACGAAGGGATTACATGGTCCGCTACATCAAATTCAAACTAAGAGAACAAAAACCATGGACCTATAAACGATATCTCTTCATTAAAGGACCGAACCTTGGCTCTCTCGGGCGGATCGCACAAAAACTTTTCATTTCCTTAAAAAAAATATCGGTACGAGATCTTGCGTGTTTTTTTGAGACAGCACCTCTGAAAAAGGCTGAAGTGCTCTTCTATCCTGGCTGTTATATCTACTCAAAAAAGACGGTACGACAGACGCTCCGATTGCTCGATTACATCGGTTGTCCCTATACGGTTCTTGGTGGTGTAACTTCTTGTTGTGGTGCGCCACACATGTTACAAGGTGAGTTTGATTCCGCTGACCATTGTCTTGAGTTATTGTATGAGAAAATCAAAGCAATTGACCCAAAAATAGTAATCACCGCATGTGCTGAATGCTACGTGGCTGTCGCTCAGATAAAAACAACCTATAATGAGAAATTTGAGGTGCTTAGTGTTGTTGAATATCTCCAACGAAACAGCAGTGAGTTTCCCAACATAAAAATCCGAGGGAAAATACTGTTGCATGATTCATGCCGGTTCTCAAAGGATTCGCCTCAAGGCTCTGCAGCACGTCATGCGATCTCTACGTTCGGTGAACTCGGTGAAGCTCCATCTGCACAGGGACCATCGTGTTGTTATCAGTGGAATCATGGGTGCGACCAAGGGAATACTGCACGTCGTATCGCGTACCTCGCAGAAGTAAAAAACGTTGCACCGACACTCGCCTGTAACTGTCTTACCTGTTATGAAGAGCTAAAAAAACTCCGAACCGATGTTGAGGTTATTGATGTGCTCCAGCTTTTTACCGAATCCCTCGACAATGCACAAAGGAAGGAACGATGATAGTAATAAAGGACCAAGATACCTGTGTTCTATGTTTTGTGAAATATCCTGAGAAAGGACAAGTAAAATTACGACTCGCCGCTGATCTTGATGAAGATATTGTTGTTGAACTGTACCGTAATTTTGTTTTAGATACATTATCAACACTAAAGAAACTTGATGTACAACTCCGCATCTGTTTTTCTCCCTTGAACGCGCAGAAGAAATTTCGAGAGTGGTTAGGATCATCATATAGCTATGTTCCCCAGGAAGGAAATGATTTAGGGGAGCGGATGAAAAATGGTTTCTGCTATGCGTTTGCAGAAGGGTTTCGTCGTGTGATTCTCGTCGGGAGCGATAGTCCAGATCTCCCCGGGGACTTTCTCAGGAATGCAATCGTGGAGTTGCAGACGCATGATATTGTGCTTGGGCCATCCTCTGATGGTGGATACTATCTCATTGGGTTTCGAGACGATACGTTCTTACCTTCTATGTTTGACGGGATTTCATGGAGTAGTTCAACAGTTTTTCAGGAAACCATAGCGAAGGTAAAAAACGCTGGACGTTCCCTGAGTCTGCTCCCTGCATGGAGTGATGTTGATAGTATCTCGGATTTGAAAAATCTGGTTCGAAGAAACCGCAATACACCCTTTAAATCCTCACATACGATATCGTATTTACGGCGTAACAAGATTATGGTGGAGGAAGACGATGGCGAAAAGCCCGAATTGTAAAACAGAAATTCCGTTTCTTATCCAAAAGAAAAACACCCTAGTGTACTCATTGTATCTTGCGATCGGCAGTGTCTCTTTATTTATTGCTCTGAATATCCTGAACACGGCATATCAAGGGTTCATCTGGAGTTACACCACGAAATACGTGCTGAACTCACTAGCGATCTCACTCGTACTCCTTATTGCAAGTGCGCTTCTTTTTATGGGTTGCTACCAGATACTGAAGGGTAAAAAATTCTCTTTTACTCTTGGGGCAATTGGATGCCTCCTGCTTATCGTTTACCCAGGGTATGTCCTTGGTATCGACTCCTATGTTCCGTACGCATTTTACTACATGCTCCTGCTGTGGATACCAGCTCTGATCGTCCTCATTATTGCGGTACTTGTCTGGAAAAAACAAAAATAATTCATAGCAGTCTGTGCTAGGTTTTCCATTTTTTTAGAACCAAGAATACAACGATGATAAAAACACCGTACCCTGCTCCGATCATTATAAGCGGGTCTCGCTCCTCCTCAAGATCGATGCGGTTTTCAGAAAAAACATTCCCATGAACAACCGTGTTGTACTCAGGCGGGGGAATATGCAGACCGATACGGTCCCCAAGGATGCGATTATCGACCACGTGATTACCCATGGACTCTCGTATATTAATCCCGGAAAAATTATTCTTCGATAAGACGTTTCCTAAAATCGTGTTGTTGTTTGAAAATTCGTACAGACCAAATCCGTTGAACGAATGATTACTCACGATGTTCCCGGTTAGAGTATTGTCTGATGCTCTGCTAAAATATATACCACAGCGCAGGTTATGAATAATCTCATTTGAAGTAATCGTGTTATTTTTTGTTGCTTCAAGGCGCATGCCATAAAAGTTCTCGGTGAGAATGTTCCCCGAGACGATGTTCTTATCTGACCTGACATACACGCCTGCTTCTGGGAAGGTTCTCCCACTGTGCGTGATCATAAAACCAGAGAGTGTACTATTCCCTGCATCAAGAATTACGACATACTCTTCATTGTCACCATCAATAATCGTACTATCTTTATTATCCCCAACGAGATGAACAGGTGTTGTGACGACGATGTGCTCATGATATGTGCCTGGAAAAACATAGACTGTACCACCAGCGGTAATGTTGTTAAGAGCATCCTGAATTCGTGTGTAATTTCCTAGTCCACTCCCACCTACATAGAGAGTTGGTTTGGTAATTTCCTCACAGGTTCCACTTGAGAAAAAAAAAGAAAAAATACAAAAGAATGCAAGGATTCCAACCCCGAGAGTTCTTGTTTTTTTCATACGTCTAAGTGCACGGTATCAGGAGTGAGAACTAATAGTTTGTGGAACGCATAAGTTTTTAGTACATGACTTGTTTTACGGGTTAATCTTGAGGTGAAAGCAAGATGAAAACAACTGTAATTTTACATAGCGAATCTCTTGGAAGAGGAAGCGATGAATTAGGAAAAACAATGACAGGCTCGTTTCTATTAAAACTCTGGGGATCCGACAGAAAACCAGATACCATTATTTTTTACAACTCAGCGGTGCACCTGCTTACCGAGAAATCATCGGTGTTAGACTCCTTATCCGGGCTTTCCAAGGCAGGGGTTGATCTTGTTGCGTGCCAAAAATGTATCGGATTTTATGAAATCGAAAAGAAGATTGTCATCGGTCGAATCGTCGAAATGCAAGAAATAGTATCGATTTTAATGAAATCTGATAAGGTGATTACTCCTTAAGGAACACTTGATTCAAGCAAAAAAATATGAAGAGGTATGCTATCTGAGGTTGATTACACGCGGGTATGATCTAGTGGTTATGATATTAGCTTCCCAAGCTAGTCACACGGGTTCGAATCCCGTTACCCGCATACGATAATGCTGGGGGATAGTAAATGAAAAACAAGGACAAGGTAAAAGTCGGTGATAGAATCGAGCTTGTTTTCATTAATGATACCTGGACGCGATTGAAACCAGGAGATCGAGGCACGGTCGAAAAAATAGAGAGCGAATCAGATGAGACCCTGGTTTGGGTTCAGTGGGATAATGGCGAACGCTTAGCACTGCTCGATCTCATCGACAAATATAAAGTAATTAAAAAATAGAAAATAAGGTTGTGTTTATACCTCAAACCTGCTGAAAATTTCATTAAAAAAGAGAAAAATATGGGGAAACCATCGTTCCATCTTCTCAAAGAAATAGAACATGACTATCTGGTTTCGTGGCATAGTCACCACAAGCGGGTCTGACCAGTTGCTCTCGTCACCCTGGACATCTTTTGCCTTTACCCGTATTGAATAGGTTCCCTTTGTCGTCCAAGAGTGCTGCGCTGTTGCTGTTGCTCCTGATGCGAAAGGTCCAAGCCATTCGCTGAAATTCCCGTCATCCCAGTCCCATAAGTAATAGACTTGATCGCCGTCTGCATCAGTGGTTTGGGTTGAGTAGAGATAGGTCGTTCCGATCTTCCCGGAAACCTGACCAGACGGTCTCTGTGGTGTTTCCGGAGGGGTATTGGTCTCTCCACCTCCATAAGCAGTAAAAGAATGCGCGTCGGGTGCACCGATATACGGATGGTTTTCCGCTCTCCCTGATGCATCCTCTGCATGGATGTAATACGACACGGTTGTACCATTTTCCTGTGCAGGGATAACAGCATGGTAGTAATCATCTCCCACCGGCTGCATCTGAATAAAGTTCCAACTTTGATTGTCTATTCGCCAATAGACACCTGTTGAGGCAGCGATGAGGTTTTCTCCGCTATACGGATAGATTTTCGCTTGGATATCATACCCGTCTTGGCTGGATTGATTCCCTGTAAGTGGTGTGTGTTCTATGTAGAGCATATATCGGTCTGTTATGCCCATGACTCTGCAGTGAATTGCGTCGCTTGATACCCAAGATCCCGTGAAACCAAGGACCTCGTAACCAGGCATCGCATTTTGGTAGGAGGCAATCGCGTCATCATCCCATTGATCCCCCATTATTGGAACGAAGACCTTGTCGTTTAAAATGAAAGAGTTCGTATACGGCTGGTCAGTGGGCGTGTACACTCGTACCACATGATAGGGTGTTCCATAACAACTCGTCTGATTTTCAAAATAATGAACAGCTGCTTCAATTTCATCATATTGCGAATCACTTGAAGGTACTGAACGAATCAAGATCGTGTCTGGTGAAAGATACTTGCCCCAACAATCAATATGTTTAATGTATTCACCGTTTACATCAGGGACAACATGATACGTTTGGATTCCAAGATAATCATGCACCATCTGGTTTATCTCAGCATGAGAAAGACCAGGGTTCTCTTCCCAGACCAGACTGGTGGAGATAGCAATACCCTGCCCATCCGTCATATAGTTGCCACCGGCAGTTTCGAGAGGCATCGTGTAGAGTGGTAAGCTTTGGTTGCTTGCGTATGCAACCGGGATGAGATCATCATCTGGTCGCGGTCGATTATAGGTGAAGTCAACAACGCCTTGTTCGGAATTATTATTAATAATGAACCAAGGACCATAATCTCGTGTCCAATACGAATCAGTTGGAGCGATGAGATAGCTACAATGACTGAGGTCTATTCCATGACTTTGATACTGTGATTGTACCGTATTTCTTTCAGAAACGCTTGCGACAATAGTAACCACATTGACGTCTTCTGCCATTTCTTTGATGATGTCATAGGAGATACCAAAGGAATAGCGGATGAGTGCACCTTGCATCGGTTCGAATTCTGCTGGTTGACGTATCGACGCAAATGAAGGTGAAAATACTGAGTATGAGATTATCGAGTTTTGAGTAGCATTACTAGCCTTTTGTTGAGTGGTCGTGGCGCTTGCAAAGGTCACACAAAGCAGAATAGTGACCGTAAGTACGCTCCAGAGCACCTGTTTCTTTTTAACCATAGTTCATATCCCCCTAATGTTTCATACAATCATATTGGTGTATTCAATCGTAACTTCTCATCATATGAAGATATATTCTGGGCGGCTTTGAGCCATACTCCGAAAGGAGCGTGAGGTGTTTTTCTTTAACGACGGTAAGAGAGTGCACCAAACGGTTAAACTTTTACCAAGTTCTCAAAGAAATGGAAGAGATGAGGGAAGAGTTTTTCAAGGAGATCGGCGAATCGGACGAAGAACGGTACATTATACGGCATGGTGACGTCCAAGGGATCTGACCAGTTGCTCTCGCCTCCATGAGTGTCTTTTGCTTTGACTCGGATAGAATAATTCCCCTTTGCAGTCCAAGCTTTTTGAGCTGATGCCTTTTGTCCGGAAGCATATGGTCCAAGCCATTCGCTGAAATTCCCGTCACCCCAGTCCCATAAGTAAAAGACTTGATCGCCATCCGCATCAGTGGTTTCTGTGGTGTAGAGATAGGTGTTTCCTGGTTCTCCAGTAATTTTTCCTGTTGGTTTCGCTGGTTTCTCTGGAAGTGCGTTCGGATCTCCTACAGTGAGTGTAGCCATGTACGGTATTTTGTTGAATCCGGTAACGACAAGTTGAACTTCACCAGATACACTGATCGGTTCGAAGAATTGGATGATCGCATGTCCTGTTTGATCGGTGTATCCATTCCCTAGCAGCACCCCTTGAGAGGAAATTGCACATAGAGCGCCCGCAAGTCCAGGGACATCAAGCTCGAATGTCTCGGCTCCATTAGGAATATAGGAATCATGTGTTACTGTCATCGTAGCCGGGGTATCGGTACGAACTTGTACTGAGGGGTCACCAAAGACAGTCCATGCAATAGTTTCAGATTCACCTGCTGAACCATACTGATCATTCATAGACATGCAACTTTGGAAACAGAGGGCGCCATAGGTCGTCTTTATGTTATCGGGATAGGTTCCTACTAAGATATCATTGAATTCATCCTGTGCTTGCATTGGAGGATCCCAACTCTGACTTATCGTCGACATAAAAGCACCGATAGCACCGGTAGGTTGACCATTATGTGTTGCTCGTAGCCAGGCTTCTGCAAAACAAGTATAGGTATCAAATTCTCCGTTGTTGCAGGCAACTGATGTAATGAAGGGGAGCATGTTATCATTTGTCAATGCATTCACGTCACTATTGCTAAATCCACTTGTGCCCCACGAGGTCGGTGAACCGTGCCCACAGTAATTGAGAATACTTCTACCATTATTCAACGAAGTAGCTACGAGGCTTGGTGTAGGATTACCAGAGGCATCTTGACCACCCTGGCTGCCATCATATAACTCATCGCCAATGGTGTAGGTAAAGTTAAGAAGTTTTGTGCGAATATTACGGATGTGTTGATAGTCATATTCATTGTCATCTCCAGGACCCTGGCTCGAGCCAATCCCTACCGCTTTCTTATACCAGTCAGCACCGATCTGAGGATCACGTTCGTATGCAATAGTCCTATTCGCCTGTGTTTGAACCTGTGCAATATTTTCTGCAGAGAACCGTCCGACGTAGAGGTCAGCGTAATGATCGCTCCCAACGATAAAGGAGTAACTCGGATCAGATGCAGTGTACCCATCATGGTACAAAGTTGGTACTTGCGCAGCATCACCGACGAGGAGAACGAAAGTGAGTCCTTTCGTGTTGTAATAGTCAGTAATGTATGTCAATATCGCATTGGCGTTGCCGATCGTTGAGACATTGACCATTTCTGTGGGAATTCCTTTGAGGTTTTTCCACTGAACGAAGGGAACCATTGCAGCATAGAAATTATCGTAAGTGATGACCAGCATATTGCCCTGCTCAGAAACAGGCTCATACTTGGCTGAATTGAAGTTAATGAAATGATGTTCATAGAGAGCGAGGAAATCGCTGTCGATCTTTGCAAGCGGGTATTGGGTCATGCTGTTCGTGGTGATCTGTTTCGTTGGGGAAATTTCGATGGTGATGTCGTTGTAGAACCGCAGTGTTGCTTCAATAGGGTTATATTGGAACGGGTGAATCGTGACGACTTGACCTCGGAAATCCCTCAGGTAATACGGCTCTTGGAGTTCTGCGATTATCGTGGGATACCACGTGTTTTGATTGTAAATATCGGAAAACTCATAAGGCACATCTGCAGGGTTGACCGTCCGTGGCAAGTTACCTTTTGAGGGAGCGACAAAGATGTTTGCGAACTCCTCATAGGTCGCTGCGATGACGCGGACATTATTGGTTACTTCATTTGGAATAATGATACTTCGAGATATCGAGGGAAGGTTAGGTGCGCCTGCACTCAGACTGTTAGCTTCTTTCCCTAAGGCGATGTTGACGTATTGTTTATTATTAATCATCACAGGTGTCATAGAAAACGTGTCCATCGTATAATGAATGGTAGTGATGTCCCCTACATTTTGCACTGTAACAGTGATATCATCGGAACTGGTTGTATTAGTGTTCTGCGTCCCTGCTGATAAACCACCAATACTAGGTAGAACGCTTGCTCCCGTAACAAAAAGGCCTACAAAAAGAATTATTAATTTTTTTATGGTTTTCTTTCTCATAGTATCCCCCTATTTTTTAGCTGGATTTATGATGTTTCCGGTTGTACTTAACTGGGTAATATCTATATATACTTTTCTTTTATAATAAAGCTTTTCGAATTGGTGGAAAAAAATAGTTTTCGGATATTTCGTCAACTTCATACATGACGTAGTTTTCTTATAAAGAGGGATAAAATGCAAGTATGTATTATATAGTTAAACTTCAGGAAATCCATCTATGATGGCAATGCGAGAGATATCTCTTATATATTCGTTAAAAATCGAACAGGTTTTTTTGTTTGGTGAGTTGGTTTAATGATGAAAAATTTTCTAGAATTGGCTCAATGCGGTTCCTGGAGAACTGATGCTCGTCACAGAGGATGTGAATCACGGCGGATGGGTCTGGTTTTGACCATTGAAGAGAGTAGTCTTGGGTGACGGTAGGTTCAAGGAATATTCTTCGGACGGCCTCGATTTCATCAATTGATAGTTTCTGTTCGGAATCAGGGATAGTTTCCAGTGCATTCTCAAGGTTACCTTTTTCTTGAAGAAGTCGCAGGCTTTTTTTGGGACCGTACCCTTTAACTCCGCCGTTAAAATCTGTACCAATGAGGATGGCAATATCAACGAGTTGTTCCTGCGAGATACCTAATTTTTGAAGACCAGGCTTCAGGCGGATAAGCTCAGGGTGAACGGTCGTGTACGCTTGTTTGTTCGGGAGTTTTCGTTTTTCTGATGAGGTTAAATTTCGTACTAGGAGAGGAGTACTGAAGAGGAGACAGTCAAAATCTTGTGATCCGACCGCGTACGCGTCACCTTTCTTTACCATGTAGCTTGCCTGCGCTTCTCCTTCGGATGGTGCCTGGAGATGTGGGATTCCAAGTGCTTCGAGGAGTTGCTTGCTCTGCTCAATGATCTCGCTTGTTACCCGAGAGGTTTGCTGTGCTTTTGATTTTGCTTTTTCCAGGTCACCTTTTTCGAGTGCTTCCTTCCATTCCCGTTCCGCTTGCTCTTTTCGTTCCCGTCGTTGTTGAATGGTTCGTGCTTTTAACGGATGAGGTGTTCCATCAAACACATACACCGGGCGGATCTTCGCTGCCACCAGGTTTGCGGTCCGATACAATAGACCAGATAAATGCGAGGTGATCCTCCCTTGCGCATCTTTCAGCGGTGTTCCATCACGCTGCCGGATACTTGAGAGAAACTGATGGAGTACGTTGTGTGCATCGATAACAATCACTCGATCTCTGAAATCATCAAACGCACATTGTTCTTTGGGGAATAACTCTCCTAGGTCAACACCCATTCCTTGGTTGAATCGTTTCCTTGAATAAATGCTTTCCGGGGTGTTTTACTTTGCTAAATTTAAAAAAAATCGAAAGATGCAAATCAGCATTTTTTAGAAGAATCTCAAAACATTCATTTCATCGGTCGCGGTTTGTCCATCATTGTCATAAACGATGACTTTGATGATATGACGATGTTTAAGATGCGAGCTGAGTCTCCACACCCAGTCGTAGGGAGGAGTAGTATCTTTTCTTCGTAAAATATTGTCTACGTAAAACTCAACACGTTCGATTCCGTAGATATAATTTGCTGCATTGGTTTTAATTTTAATATTTCCAAATAGTAATGTCGTAAAGAAAGGATATATTTTGAGGTTTCTGAAGTAGATGTAACTTTCTTCTGGTGATATAATTTTAACACTCGGTTGTTCCCCATAAGGAAGTAGTAAAGGAAATTTATCCTTATTGGTACCACCGCTGATGTTGTAAGGTGTGTCACCGATACAATCGTTATTTGCGTCTTGCCCTGTATAGTCGCTCCAGTAGTTTCCTAACGTTCCATCATCCCATACGTTATTGTATCCTTTATCTACCGCTTGGTTTGAATTGTTGATAAAATTATTATGATATATGGTATTTTGGTGCGAGTTACTCCGGAATTCTATCCCATTCATTTGGTTGTTGCTAATCGTTGAATTGCATATTTGATTATTGGAGGTATCATAAGAAAATAATACTCCAGTTTTTTTGTTCTCCGAAATAGTGCATCCTTCAATATGCATGTATGATGATTCATCAAAAAAGACTCCATACTGATCATAATCCATTCCGTACCCGTTATGAGAGATTTCAGAGTTAAGGATAAGAGTGTTTGAACCACCATTCCAGATACATATACCGGAGCCTATATTATCATTCACAATACATTGTTCAATAGTATTGCCTAACGAATGATTATAACAGTCGATTCCTCGACCGTTATTAACTAGAGAACACCCGTAAATAAGGTTATTCTGTGCTGAATAACAATAGATTCCTATATCCATTGGCCCTGGGTTCGTATGGGAAATGTTGTTATTTAATATACGATTTTGACTCGCATAATAAATCCATATACCACTTTGCTGGTTTGAGAATGAACAGTTACTAACCTCGCAAAAACTAGAATAACGGATAATAATTCCCTCAACGTTATCAATTATTTGACAATTTTTTACAGTGACATGAGAAGTATATTGTATATCAATTCCCCAATAATTATTCTTACATATGAGCTTGTCTGAGAATTATTTCCAGAAATTTTAGGTAAATTATTTGAAGAA
>JADBLO010000088.1 GCA_014894395.1 Thermoplasmata archaeon | reverse complement strand
TGCCTATATTGAGAAACACGGAACGCCAGAGGAAAAAGAGGGTTACAAACAAATGCAACTATTAGACTTTTAAACTGTTCGGATACCCCGCAGCTTGCTGCGTGGGAGCTTCATTTTTAGAAATTAAAAAAGTTCAAAAAGCCGCTGGAGGGACTACGGCGTATAACTTAAAAGCCCGCAGAAAAAAACAGCTAAAATTCTGCAATTAGTTATGTAATCTTCTTCAATCAAATAAAATTATTGGTGAATATCGTACAAAGAAGGAGACGTAAACCGGCTTCAACTTGTTAACGACTGAGAATCAAATATCAATGAAAGGAGACAAATCAATTTATTCAGGAGGATTTTCTTGATGTTTTTCCAGTTTATCAAGGGAGAACGCTGTAAATGATTTAAAGATGCGATACTGAAAGATACCACCTGCGATCAGATTCATATGAAACGTGATAAATCTGAATAAAATCACAAATACCCCAATAAGTGAGGGTCCAATCAAGACAGAATACAAACCCGCGGTACCTAATTCGGCGATCCCGGAACTCCCTGGTGTCAGCGGCATCATCACAATGACGAGTAATACCGCTTGCGCCGCATACGACTCAATATAAAATGGATTCAGACCTAGTCCAAGCATAATCATTGAAGGGATCATGAATCCTACCGACCATAAAAGCACAGTCAGAAAACTTGCCTGGAAAAAAGCTTTTTTCTCACGGGTGAGGAAAAACACCATACTCTGATGAAAATTATCCACCTCACGGCTTATCCGCTGGACGATGGATTTATTACGTGTTTGCTTCTTTGACAAGCGGCTTAGTTTTTCTGTTATGAAAATCAAAAACGTTTTGACTTTTTCAGGATATTTTATTGCGTAGGCTAAAAGAAAGATGCAGATAATGAAGAAGACGACTCCTGCAGATAATCCAATTTTTATGAACTCCACATTAATATAATCCTTAATGATATACACGGCAAAGGGAAGACAGAGGAGAAGAAAGATGGCATCAATCAATCGCTCACCGAGAACAGCTGCTGTTGCTCCTCCTGTGCTTAATCCATCTTTGTTGAGGAGATAAATCCTTACAGGCTCTCCTCCAGCGAGTGAGGGGGTTATCCCTGCAAAAAACAGGTTTGCAATGACAATCTTTGTCGATTCCCAGAGACTGATGTGAACGTTCGGATCGATCGCGTTACTGAGGATTTTAAGGCGGGCACCCCAAATCACCCAACAGAGGACATTGATTAAAACCGCTGCGACGAAGAACTCGTACCTGATGTGTACTGCTGAGAGTGCCTCGAACGGTTTTGCATCAAGCGTAAAGTAGAGGATGAGGAGAATAACCGCGATACTCAGCCCGATACTCAGGATGATGGAGAGTGTCACTTTCCTTGATTTTTTGTTCGTATCGCTCACAGAGATGTCATTTTGAGTATCCTATATGTTTCTTGTGGTTTGAACAGAGTTTTACCTTGAACATCTTGACACCCTATTATATCAGTTACAGAGCAAGAAACATTTTTTTCTTTAAAAAGAGACCATGAATAAGTTTTATAACACTCAAGAAATAACGAATTATTAATAGCTGATTTTCTAATTTCATTTTTCTTATTTGCTTGAAACCTAATAAATTTTAAAATAAATTTTGTTTTGTGCAATTTTTCTAAACTAATTTTTATTAATATCAAATCTTTTTAAGATAATGGAACGTCTCAATATTGCACTCTTGGGTTAGATGAAAATTGAGGTGCCTCTTTCTGTCCTACCCATCGTTCTCTTCATAGAGGTGCCTCATTCAGCTCCCAATAACGATTAACATTGACAAAAATGGATTGGAAAAACATATGGCTCTCTCATCAAATACGATCTCAGAATATATAAACAATTTATTAAAACAAATGAACTTTTCTTTTGATCCCCTAGTCGGACAATTGATTGCAGCATTTATAATCTTTGTAATTTCTATTATCGCTGGTTTGATTGTGTATCATATTTTTGAACGTTATTTCTCCAAATGGGCAAAAAAAACAAAAACAACTCTCGATGATGAAATTATTCGAAATGTTAAAAAACCAGTCTATTTCCTTGTTATCCTTATAGGCTTTTATTATGCTATAGACCAACTGTCAGCTCTCGACATATATGTTTCAATAACGACACAAATCTTTATGATCGCCGGAGTCTTTCTTACCGCCTTCATCATCACACGAGTCATCAACGTCTTTGTATCATGGTATGCTGAAAGAACTGTGAAGCGAGGAAATGGTGCGATAAGTAGCAACATTCTCATTGTTTTTAGAAAATTACTTCACGCTGTTGTATACATTTTTGCTTTTTTATTTATTCTTTATCTAAGTAAAATTGATCTTTCTGGTGCTGTTGTTGGTCTCGGAGTCGGCGGAATAGCTATCGCGTTCGCTTTACAGAGCGTCCTTGCTGATGCATTTAGTGCCTTCTCCATATATTTTGACAGACCCTTTGAAATTGGTGATTTCATCGTCATTGGTGACGATGCAGGAACCGTCACCCATATCAGCATGAAATCGACAAGAATAAAACTGCTACGAGGAGAAGAACTTGTTATTTCCAATAGAACGATTCTTGATAAAAACATCCATAATTATAAGAAACTACAGAAACGACGCGTCGTCTTCGCTATTGGAGTCACCTACGGGACCCCCATTGAGAAACTCAAGAAGATGGAGGGTATCATTCGAGAGATCATTGGGAAATGTCAATTATGTCAGATAGACCGGATTCATTTTAAGGAGTTCGGGGCGTTTAGTCTGAATTTTGAGGTTGTCTATTTTATTGATTCAGCAGATTACAATAAATACATGGACATTCAACAGCAGATCAATTTCGGAATCGCGGAAGCATTTGAAAAAGAAGGCATTGAAATCGCATTCCCAACCCAGACCATCATCCTTAACAAAAACAGCTAGAATTAAAATGACATCCTCCCAAAATGAATCCATCAAGATGCTGGCAGGGGGTCCTTCATTGCACAATCATCATGACGATTAATAGTGTTAAAAATATAATTTCCATTAAGGTGTTAAAAGCATGCTAAAGGGGAAAAAACTTATCGGGCATAGAATATTAATAGCATCGAATAGATTACCTATAAGTGTTGAAAGAAGAAAAGGTAAAGCATATTTTCATCCTTCTGTTGGTGGGTTAGCTACCGCTTTATCTTCTGTTCATAATCAATACCAATGGTGGTGGGTTGGTTGGTCGGGGACAAAGTCTTTCTCGAAAAAGATTGAATCTAAATTTGTTTCCGAGTTTAGATGCTATCCTGTATTTCTCACTAAGAAAGATATTGAAAAATACTATCAAGGTTTTTGTAACAGAACACTTTGGCCCTTATTCCATTATTTCCCTCGAATCACCAAATACGATTCCAGTGAATGGGATTACTACAAAAAGGTAAATCAAGTGTTCTGCAATAGAATAGTAGATGTTGCAAATCCGGATGATGTCATCTGGATTCATGACTACCACCTGATGCTTCTCCCTAGCCTCCTCAGAAAATATCTGCCAGAGGCAACAATAGGATTTTTTCTGCACATACCATTTCCACCTTTTGGAATATTCCGCTTGCTGCCATGGAGAAAAGAGATACTGAACGGGATCCTCGGTGCAGACCTTATAGGTTTCCACACGTTCGAGTATTCTAATAATTTTCTCGACAGCGTTCTTTGTCTATTGGGTAAAGACCACGAACTGGGGAGAATACACAATGAGAATCGAATTATAAAAGTTGGTGTCTTTCCGCTAGGAATAGATTTTCAGCGATACTTTACTGCGGGTAAAGATCCACAAGTAAATAGTGAGATACGCAGGCTTCGAAATATAATAGGAAAGCGAAAGGTTGTGTTATCAATTGACCGGTTAGATTATACAAAAGGCATACCTGAACGGCTGGATGCTTTTAACACTTTTTTGGAAAATAATCCCAAATGGCATGGGAATGTAACTCTAGCCTTGGCTGTCACTCCCTCCCGCGTAAATGTACATGAGTACCAGTTATTAAAAAAAGAGATAGATGAACTTGTAGGAAGGATTAACGGGAAGTATTCAACAATAGACTGGAGCCCTATTTTATACGTACATCAAACTCTACCATTTCATACCCTGGCTGCACTGTATATCATGGCAGATGTAGCCCTTGTTACGCCTATTCGGGACGGAATGAATCTTATCGCAAAGGAATATATCGCGGCGAGTTCAAACGGTTTGGGTGTCTTAATTCTCAGTGAGATGGCTGGAGCTGCAAGAGAACTTGGAGAAGCTATAATAGTCAATCCAAATAATAAGCAAGAAATCTCGGATGCTTTAAACCTAGCCTTAGAAATGTCTACGAAAGAGCAGATTTTACGGAATACGACGATGCAAAAACGATTGCGATTTTATGATATTGAATTATGGACGAGACAATTTTTTGATCAGCTGTTTGAAATAAAGAAACTTCAGGAAACGTTGGAAGCAAAACTAATAGATGATAGAATTAAAAGTAAGTTAATTACAGACTACCATAAAAACAACTCCCGTATAATATTTTTAGACTATGATGGTACGTTGGTACCCTTCACCGAATCACCTCGCAAATCAACCCCAGATGATAAACTTCTAGAACTTCTTGAGCAACTTGCCGAGCCACCAGAAAACGAAATAGTCCTCATAACCGGGCGGGATAGAAGCACACTTGATAAATGGTTCAGAAAATTGAATATTTCATTAGTAGGAGAACATGGAACATGGATTAAGACAAAAAAAAGCAATTCGTGGGAAATCATAGAGCCATTACAATCAGATTGGAAAAGAGAAATACGCCCTACCCTGGAATTATATGTGGATAGAGTTCCGGGCTCGTTCATAGAAGAGAAAGAGTTTTCTATAGCATGGCATTATAGAAACGTGAAAACCGAGGGAGGGGAATTACAAGCGAAAGAACTGATGGCATTGCTCACATCTATTAGCGCAAATATTGAAATCGGGGTGCTGCATGGAAACAAAGTGATTGAACTAAAAAATGTCGGAATAAACAAAGGACGCGCTGCACTCCGTTTTCTTTCAAAACAGAACCCCCAGTTTATTTTAGCGATAGGGGATGATTCTACTGACGAATCTCTGTTCCAGCTTCTACCCCAGAATGCCTATTCCATCAAGGTAGGAATCGAATCTTCTTATGCAAGGTTTAATCTCACCAGTCAGAGCGAAGTTGTACCACTATTGAAGGAATTGCTTAATGTTACTGGAGATAAGAGAAGGTGAAAATATGCGTACGATAGAGGATTATAGAGATATTGTTGGAGATGGGGTAATAAGCAATATCTACAGAAAAGCACGGAAACTTTATGGGAAGCATATTTTAGAGATTAATTCCACGTATCAAGGTGGCGGTGTAGCTGAAATGTTAAGCAGTTTCATTCATCTTATGAACGATATAGGAATTGAAACGGATTGGAACATATTACATGGTACACCAGATTTTTTTGAAATCACCAAATTATTTCATAATGCACTTCAAGGAAAACCAGCAAACCTCACCGAGAACAAGAGGCATATATACCTTCAGACAAATGAAGAGTTTTATATGTACACACATATTAGCCATGACTTAGTAATTGTTCACGACCCACAGCCACTACCCCTTATAAAATTTTATAAAAAGGGGCAGCCTTGGGTATGGAGATGTCATATAGATATCTCAAACCCCGATAAAAATCTCTGGGAATTTTTGAAACCATTTATTTTGAGGTATGATATGGCTATTCTTTCTAATGAAAAATATAAAAAGAACGATTTACCTGTTGAACAAAAGATAATTTACCCAGCTATTGACCCTCTTTCTCCTAAGAATATAGATCTCTCCGACGAAGTCATTGAGAAAACTCTAAGAAAGTTTGATGTAAAAACAGATAAACCACTAATAACGCAGATATCAAGATATGATCTGTGGAAAGACCCGGAGGGAGTTCTTGAGGTGTTCAAACTTGTCAAAGAAAAAGTAGACTGTAGACTTATACTATGCGGATCCATGGCAACAGATGACCCTGAGGGATTAAAGGTTTACGAAAGAATTAAGAGGAAGGCGAACCGGCTAATAAGAAGTGGGGATATTATCCTTTTAAATGCCGAAAATAATACTCTCGTAAATTCTTTACAACGGAGATCAGCAGTCGTAGTTCAGAAATCAATAAGAGAAGGCTTTGGTCTTACCATATCCGAAGCGCTATGGAAGGAAACCCCAGTTGTAGCTTCAAATGTAGGTGGAATACCCATTCAAATAATTGATGGTGAAAACGGGTTTCTTGTCGATCCTTACGATATAAAAGATTGCGCAAACAAAGTTATAACGTTATTACAAAACCCGGCTTTAGCAGAAGATATGGGTAAAAAAGGAAAAGAAATGGTTCGGAAAAATTTTCTTATTACCCGGCTTGTACAGGATTATCTGGATATGCTAAGTCAAATGTTATTATGATTATAGATGGGAAAAACATGAGAGAAAAAAAAGATTAAGGGTTTATTTTAACACGATCATGTTTTTTGAATCGATTTTTTCCTCACGCGCAAGCCATCCAAGAGCAGAGATAACCCCACCTAAAGATTTTTTACAACGATTTCTTCTTTACTTTTTCGATGAACGTAGGGTTCCCTGTTCGAAACTATAATCAAATTTTTCTTGGTAATTGAAATCACATTTGCTTTCTAAACAAGTCAATCCTTAATAATTTTTCTACAGAGGAGCCTGTCTGAGTATTCGCATTTTTCAGAGGTTTTTCACTAAAAGGGTATTTTACCCACGAAAAATCCCTGATTTTTTGACAACAAATGGCCTTTCAAGCAATCTTACTTTATTTCTCGGACAGGCTCAGAGTATAATTTTTTTTTTTATTTTGCGGTAATGAATTAAAAAATACGATTATTTTATTAATACTAAGGTGCATTCGTTTTATCGGTGATATGAGGATGGGTGCACAAATATTGGAAAATCCTACACGCTATCAAAGTCAAGCAGTAATGATGAGAATTGTTCATTTCTCCTGGGAATTTCCCCCAACGATTTGGGGTGGTTTGGGAACATTTGCCACTGAGTTATCACAAAAACAAGTATCGCAAGGGAATCAGGTCACTGTTTTGGCGTTGAACTACGGTAATAATTACACTCCATCAGAGAAGTGGAATGGAATAGAGGTGTATCGGCCGAAAACACTAGATCTTACATCCAGCTTTAATCTATTTGCAAATCAAGACGTCCGCTCATGGGGATCGAATTTTAAGTTTTTCGCTGATGTCATCAACTATAACATATCCGCAGCATCACAGCTGGTAAATACCTTGGTGCGAACAAATGGAAAAACTTTTGATATTATCGATGGACATGACTGGTTAGGAATTGTTGGTGGTATGATTGCGAAAAAAGAATTGAAGCTACCGTTAATTTTCCATGTCCATTCTACAGAAGGTGGTAGATCCCTTGGAGGAGGATCACAGACCATAAAAAATATTGAATTCGAAGGAGGACAAAACGCGGATGGTATAATCACCGTATCTCATGCTATGAAAAATGAGCTTCAACGCCTTGGGTTCCCTGCTGAAAAGATACGTGTTTGTTGGAATGGGGTTGACCCATCTAAATATAACCCCGATCGTATCAATCCGCAGGATATTTCCACTTTGAGACAGAACTATGGAATAACTACTGATGAAACGATGCTTTTTTTTGTTGGCCGTCTTGTAAAAGTAAAAGGTGCAGATAAACTTGTACAAGCGATGCCTAAAGTATTAGAGGATTTTCCCAAAACAAAATTAGTGTTACTTGGTGTAGGTGACATGGAAGCAGATATTCGCAGGATGATACAGGACTTCGGGTTACAAGAAAAGGTTGTCCTCAGAAATGAATTTGTAAATGAAGAAGAACGGATCTTACATTATGCTGCTAGTGATGTTGTTGTCCTCCCTTCTCTTTATGAGCCTTTCGGGATTGTCTGCACTGAAGCAATGTCCATGGCAAAACCCGTAGTGGTAGGAGCTCGTGGAACAAATGGAATGAGGGAGCAAGTGATCCCATCAGGAGAACATCAATGCGGTAGACATGTCAATCCTTTCGATCCAACTGATATCTCATGGGGCATCAAACAAGTATTGGAATTAAAAGAACAACGGATTCAAATGGGACATAATGCTCGAAAACAGGTAATTCAAAAGTTTAGTTGGGATATTATTACAAAGAGGACTTTAGAAATATATAATGAATTTATAAAATAATATAAGTTATATATGAGATCTGTAGATTTGTCATCCCGTTTGTTTTAATTATTTTATCGTCCCGCCTCAAACCTGAAGATAATGCGAAGGTGTGGCTTGATAAGTTACTCTCTAATGAGATCGACATAAAAACATTTAAAACAGGTCTTGATGTCCTGTTGTTGAAGAAGCACAAGGGTGAAGACATAGGATACGGCTTAACACGTGGTCTTACCACAAGTGTGAGGTCTTGAGCAAAGGGCCAGTGGTCTAATGATTATGTAACAGGAGAAAAAATAGTTCAAATTACTGCAGGTAACCTAATTAAAATAATCATGCTAATTGTTAGCAAAAGCCTGCAGGAAAAAACAGATTGAAATTCTGATGTGATATTTCGTTATCTTCTTCATGCAAATAATAGTATTGAAAAATTTAATACGAACAGAGAAACTCGATTTAAATATCTGTTAATACAGAATATCATCTGCTTGAAATCTAATAATATTTAAAAAAAATTTTGTTTTGTGCAATTTTTCTAAACAAATTTTTATTAATATCAAATCTTTGTAAGATAATGGAATATCTCAACATTGCACTCTTGGGTTAGATGAAAATCGAGGTACCTCTTCCCTCTTTCCTCACTGCTCTCCTAAGAGAGGCGCCTCATTCAACTCCCAATAACGATCATCATTCACAATAATAGATTGATACAACAAATAGAATTACCAAAATATTAATGATAAAAAAAAAAAGAAGGATGAGAAGATGGATGCCCTGGAAGAAAAACCATTACGATTACCAACCAATATTCAAGTAAAAACTTCTGATGATTCTATAGACCACTATATCATAGATGGAAATATCCTGAAAAAATCAAAAACCTGCATACTCCTAGAGGAAACAACCCTCTGGAAAAAATCTTCAGAAGGTGAGTACACTCCATCTTTATTATACGATAAACCAGAGGGTACACGGCCATATGTTGTTATTCTACTTGATAAACACCTTGAATATGATGCGAGATTTTTTGATAATTTGGAAGATGCTTTACGATATTATTCATGTTTTTTTCCAATAGAAACAGAGAACGGTGTTCATGGTTAAACAAAAGCAACAGTATAAGCTGGTTCTCTTTGATATGGATGGCACGTTGCTTAATGGGAGAACGATATGTGTCTTCGCAGAGAAAAAAGGATTCACCGATCAATTATCAGCAATTCTTCTTAATACGAAGGAACCATATGAAAAAAGCATTGAAATCGCTAAATTGTTACAAGGAATACGATACCAAGAATTACTAGATATTTTTAGAAAAATTCCTCTTCAAGAACATGTAGAGACAATCATACCGCTATTAAGAGAAAAACAGCTAAAAACAGGGCTCGTTACAGATGGATATCAACGTTTTGCTAATGATTTAAAGAAACGTTTAGGACTGGATTATGTATTTGCTAATAGACTTGCGATAAATAATCAACTAGTGACTGGTGATCTCTTCTTCCAAAATAAAGTGTTACAAAGAAGCAACAATGGTAAAATCTATTCTATCAATAAACGTTCTGTCTTAGATTTTCTCTGCATGGTATTGGATATTACTCCTAACGAAGTTATTGCTGTAGGAGATGGTCAGGTCGATATCGATATGATCGAAGCTGCTGGTTTAGGATTCGCCTATCGAGCTCCACCTGATGTCCAGAGCCATGCTGATATCGCTACTGATGATTTGCGTTTGATAATTAAGTATATCGAGGGGTGATGTTGTGGATATTAAACAAGATGAAATAACCACACTGCATGATTTATATGTGGATAAAATACAGCTGATGAAACATGTTGGTGACGTTGCGACCGAGCTCCCAGTTTCTGTTGTGATGCCGATGCTCTATAAAGAGATAAAAAGCGAAGCGTTAGAAAATATTTTAAAACACCTCAATAAATGCACGTATTTGAAAAACGTTATTGTTCCATTGGCTGCTAATAACGCAGAGGAATTTAATCATGTAAAACAATTTTTTTCAAAATTGACAATTCCAAAGCTAATCATATGGTGCAACGGCCCAAAAATTTCAAACCTTTTAATTCAATTGAAATCGCAAGGATTAGATCTAGCTGGTTTTAGTGGAAAGGGACGTGATATATGGATTGCTCTCGGTATCGCAAGTATCGAATCTTACGCTATAGCCCTTCATGATGCAGATGTACAAACCTACGACGAGTCAATTCCAACCAAACTCCTGTATCCACTCCTTGAACCTGAACTGGATTTTAAATTCAACAAAGGATATTATGCCCGCGTTAATATTGATAAAACAGCGATGTATGGTCGTGTGTTTCGATTATTTCTTCATCCACTCCTTAGATCGCTTGTTGATGTATTGCATGAAGAACCTAATTTTATTCGATTTCTCCGTGCTTTCCGTTATCCCATATCTGGGGAATTCGCCTTAACAAGCGATCTTGCACGTGATCTGGATATTCCCTCTGGTTGGGGTGTTGAAATCGGTGTCATGGCTGAAATTTATCGGAATATCGCTACGAAAAGAGTTTGCCAGTCGGATCTTGGTTTTTATGAACATAAACACCAGGAAATAGGTGATTCTACGAAAGGGCTTGTGAAAATGACTGGTGATATCTTTAAAAGCTTGCTTCAGGTTTTAATCGAAGAAGATCACATTCAAATCAATAGATCGTTTTTATTATCTCTAAGGGTCCTTTATCATAAAAACGCTCAAGGTTGCATAAAAAAATATCACGCAGATGCTCATTTCAACGGAATTATCTATGATCGTCATCAGGAAGAATCGATGGTGGAACAATTCAGTAATGAGCTTATGACGGCAGGACAGAATTATATGTTGGAACCTGTGTACACTCGTTTACCAGACTGGTTAAGGACAATGTCTGCCAGAAGAAGAATCAGGGAGGAACTACTTGAAATTGTTTTAGAAGAAAACAAACATTAAGTTGTATTTATGAATTCTAAGAGAGAGAGAGAGAGAGAGAGAGAGAGAGATGTTGTGAAATTTAGTACAGCCATCCGCCAACCTACGCGTAAAAGACTAGAGCGATTGGGAAAAGCAGATATTGTTGTTGGGATACCCTGTTTTGACAACGAAGGAACCATTGCACATGTCATTCAAACAGTAGAAAAAGGATTAGCACTTCATTATCCTAAAAAACACTGTGTTGTCATTGTAGCCGATGGTGGCTCTGTTGATGATACGAGAGAAGAAAGCGAAGAACTGGAAAAGAGTCCATGGATAGAACGTATTGTCTCCATTTATCGAGGTGTCCCTGGGAAAGGATCTGCGGTTCGTGAGATTTTTGAGGCAGCAAGCTTATTGCGTTCTGAAGTATGTGTCTTGTTTGATTCAGATATCCGATCCATTACGACAGGTTGGGTACAACGAATGGTCGATGGGGTTTTGGAGGACTCCTATGATTTTATCGCTCCTTATTACACCCGATATAAATATGATGGAACTATCACAAATAATATTGTATATCATATGACAAGAGCATTGTATGGCTATCGTGTCCGTCAACCAATAGGAGGGGATTTTGCATTTTCTTTACCACTTGTAGAAGAATATATCACCAAAGATGTCTGGGAGAAAAATGTAGCAAAATACGGCATCGATATCTGGTTGACAACAACTGCTTTAACACATAAGGTAAAAATAGCTCAAGCAAATCTTGGTGTGAAAATTCATGATGTAAAGGATCCTGCAGAGGCTCTTGGACCTATGTTTCAACAAGTCGTATCAACACTATTTAATTTAATGGAGGAGAATGAAAGCATCTGGAAAGAAGTAAAAAAAAGTCAACCTGTCCCCATTATTGGTCCAAAGGTACTGGTACAACCTCAGCCTTTTCCTATCGATGTTCCACGATTAATAAGAGATTTTAGAATAGGGTATAGCAACTATAGGGAAATATGGAAAAAAATTGTTTCATCTGATGACTGGCATATCATCGAAAATCTCTATCAAAAACCGGAAAAAGATTTTTTCATTGAAACAGAGAAATGGGCAAAAATACTGTATGATCTTGCAGCCGCGTACCATCATTGGAAGGGAGGAAATCGCAGGATAATGGTTAGCTTGATGACTCCTTTGTACTACGCACGTGTTGCGTCTTTTGTAAACCAGACAAAAGACATGAGCAATGATGAAGCAGAGGCGGTTGTTGAAGACCAAGCAAAAATATTCGAAGAAAAAAAGGATTATTTAATTCAACGATGGAATGAAGGTGTAGATTATTACGAAGATCTTGAAGGACTATAATGAATCATTACAAACACGTCGGTAATAATTCTTTTTTAATTATTTTTGAAGCAACATACAATTAAAATCCCTCTCCATAATTATCACCAACCAATTGAAAAATTGATTTACAAATAAATTATGCTCTGAACTCCCGTCAAATTTAGAAAAAAGTAAGAGAAGTAATTACAATAAATCTATGATTATCTGGATACAATCATAAATTATTTTTATGGAAAAGACATAAGATAATTCAATGAGAATGGCTAATAAAAAATTTAAGTGTATTAAATGTGAACGACGCATTATCAATCCTGTTTGCATAGATTGCAGACAACGGCAGATACGTGTTTGGCTCGATGATCAAAATATAATACCGGAAAAAAAGGAATTACTTCTCAAAGACGCGGAATCGTTATTCCCCAAAAAATCAGACAATTCAATATTATGTATCTATTGCAAAAAGAACAATGTTTCAGCTTGCACCTACTGTTTCTTTTCACATTTTGAAGAGTTATTGCATAAGTTCGATATACCAGCTGTAAGTATCGACTCTTTTCAAAAAGTTTTCAATTATCGGCTTTACTCTAAAGATATTTGATTGTTCATTTTGTTCCAAACATTTACTACAGGTTTAAAAGGTCATTGTATTATACATTCCAATTGTTGTATTTATGAATTCAATTATGCCCGTATAAGCATTGCAATACCTCGTGAATTATGCTTTACTAGTGTTATTATTTTATTCTAAGAGAATCGATACCAATTATTAATATCTCTAAGCTTTTTTAATTGGAGTAGTATCCAGAATCTTACCGATATCCTCAGCGGTTACTTCAAGCATCACATAATCACCGATATCGACTATATGTTGCATTGAAATGTGAAGGCGATTATCACCCAGTAAACATTTTTCCATTTTTACCATTTCTAACGCATCTTTTCTGATTTTGATTACGAGAGATGGCAGTCTCCAGCTCTGCGTATCAATATTTATATCCTCAACGGTCCCGACAATTTTACCTCCGATACCTAATACTTCCATACCAAGAAGCCGTTCAGCATCAAATTTTGTATTATGTGAGAGAAGATAATTGCCAAGATCTTTCCAAGAATGATGTAATACCACTTTATCCTTTATTCCTTTAATTTCTTCAATATTGACATCCATACGAAGCGAAGATAAAAAAGGCTTGTTCTTTCCAATTGTTTTTGTAGCTGCTTTATTCATTTTAATAACTAATCCACTGATCTCCATTTTTCCAGTAATAATAGCACTATTTACAGTGCCTATTATTTTACCATCGGCACTCACTACATCAGTTTTTTTTAAATCAGACAAACGTGTCATAGACCACCAAATTTAAAATATCATATCACTGTTAAATAACTTTCGTACATGTATACTGTTTGAGTAATAACCTCCAAATAGGTGCTATTATTAAATGTAATAAATTTAACATCATCTAGGATTTAATCATTGACATGTATCATCGGTAAGATTGTTTAAATTTCTGGATATACTTTATTGAAATTAGAAAAATTTATAGTAGTCTCTATTCTATCTTGTCGAGATGGTTGCAGAGGATGTCCTTGTAAAATTTTTTGTTATTCTCGCTTTGCTTTTCTTTGTTCCTAAGGTAGTTAATAGTACAACAAAAATACCTGATGCTCTAACAGAACTAATGATAGGAATTATTTTAGGGATTACTGTCCTTAGTTTCTTTTTTATCGATGATATGATTACAATTTTATCGACGATTGGAATCGTAACCCTATTTGTATTTTCAGGCATGGATGTTGATACTAATTTCATTGTAAAGAATAAAAAATTTTTCACTGAACATATTATTTTACATATTCTCATTTTTATTGCGGTTGGATGTGTCATACAACTGTATCTTCATCTTTCTTTTCAAATAGCTTTCCTCACATCATTGGCGCTCACTACTCCTTCAGCAAGTTTTATTTTATCATCGATTAAGGCAGTTGGAAAGGAACGTAAACTATGGATTGGAAGCAAAGCTATAGGGGGCGAGGTTACCGGCCTGACCTTGATGGTTATTTTATTAAGTTTATCTGATATCAAAATGCTTATTCTTTCTTTATGAACATTAGTGCTTGGAGTGCACCCCTGAAAGTAGACAATAAGTTAAGCAACAAATACTTAGGGGTGTCAAATGGGAAAAACACGTAGGAAATTTAGCCGGGAATTCAAAATATCTCTTCTCAGGGATTTGGAGGCAGGTACATCTGTTGCAGAAGTAACGAGAAGATCTGAAGTTCATCCATGTCTTCTTGCCCGTTGGAAGAAAGAATTTTCTGAGGATCCTGAACGGGCGTTCAGGAGCAATGGAAATACGATATATAAGGAGCAGATGAACGTTGCTAAGCTTCAGCAGCTTGTTGGTCAGCTGTATGCTGAAAATGATTTTTTAAAAAAAGCATTGAGCACCTTGGAAACGAAAATGGCGGAAGAACACAAACGCCAAGGGAGATGAAATTCATGTTCATTCAGACCTATCTGTCTTCAGGAAAACCGATCTCTCTTTCCCACGCATCAAGTCTGCTTGATGTGAACCGGAGTAGCTATTACAAATGGGTTTCTCACCAGGGCCAGCAACATTCAGGTTCAGCAAATGATATTGCTCTGCGCGATACGGTTCAGAGGATAGCCATGGAATTTCCAGGATATGGCTATCGCAGGATCACGATCGAGTTAAAACGACGGGGAATCGTGGTCAATCATAAGAAGATCCTCCGATTGATGAAAGAGGACAATCTTTTATGTGTGAAGAAGAAGTTCAAACCTGTGACAACAGATTCAAATCATGGGTTTAATGTGTACCCCAACCTGATCAAGGACCTGAACATCACGCAGCTCAACCAGGTATGGGCATCTGATATCACCTACATCCAGCTGTCCCATGAATTCGTGTATCTGTCAGTAATCCTGGATCTGTTCAGTAGAAGATGTATCGGTTGGAGTCTGAGCCGTTCCATTGATACACAGTTTACGTTGACTGCCTTGGATATGGCATTACAAACCAGATGGAATGACAATATGACTGGATTAATACACCACTCCGATCAAGGTGTCCAATATGCTTCAAATCAGTATGTAGAACAATTGAAGGATCACAACATCCAGATAAGCATGAGCAGAAAAGGAAATCCATATGATAACGCGTTTGTAGAAAGTTTCATCAAAACGTTAAAGTGGGAGGAGGTGTATCTGAACGAATACGAAACATACTGGGATGCATTGGACAATATAGGCACATTCATTGATGAGGTATACAATAGAAAAAGACTGCATTCTTCACTCGAATATCGCTCACCTATCGATTTCGAGCAGGAGGCAAATTTAAATAGTATTGCTTAACTATCTGTCTACTCAGAGGGGTTCAGTCCAGCTATTAATTACGTTACTTCCATATGTCCTGAAATTTTTATATAAAAAGATATTTAGTAAACTTATCGGCACTGAATTTTCCTTTATCTTTGTTGTCGCGATGATTTCAGCATTTATCACTGAATTTGTCGGCATTCATTTTCTTGTTGGAGCATTCACAGCAGGGTTTGTTGCAAAACGATTTATCAGTGATAACGTCAATGATGAAAACTATGAACATTTCTCTGAACACTTTGGTCAACAATTGATGATAGGATTTTGGTTTTTCGCGTTAATTTTTACACCATTCTATTTCTATTCAGTTGGATTAAATATTAAAAGCTCCATGTTTGCATTTGACACTCTTATTTTTGCAGTGCTACTTTGTATCGTTATTGTCTTATTTCGGATTGGTATTATGTCTTTTCATAGAATTATTCGAATGAAAGAGAAAATTTCCACTGCAATTGATATCAATTCAATGTTAATCCCTGCACTAGTTTTTACTTTCGTTATAACTGAAATCTTGTTAAAACAATTTCATATAAATGATGTTATTTATAGCGTTCTCATGTTATATGGAGTATTTACTACCATCATTGGGACTGCTTTTTTCTTATTAGCGATGCGAAATAAAAACCTTTTGAATAACACTATAGAAACCCTAAAAATAACTGAAGAGAAAGAATGAAGATCTGTTGAATTTACTTTTAATCCAGGTATCAAATTATCAGACAATTTTCGGCTCTCTTTTTCTTGAGAAGATAATGAAGAATGCCAAGATTTCGACACGTCCGACTATCATAAGAAAAACAAATAACCATTTAAGTTCGAGAGCAAGTGAAGGCCCAATGACTCCTGCGCTTAATCCGGTAGTCGCTATAGCTGATGTTGTTTCAAACAGAGAGTCGATAGGATGGAAACCATAGAGACTTACGATAAGTGTACCAATAAACATAAAAATAATCATTAAAACTACGATGGCCATCGCTTCAATCAGCTCTGGGTTTGTATATTCCTTTCCGAATAGTTTGACCGGGGCATCTTGTTTCGTAATATCATCGCTAATCGCTTTTTTTATTGTTTTGAATATCAAGAGAAACCTGTAAATTTTTATACCACCTGCGGTCGAGAAACTTGCACCACCGACGAACATAAGGAAAACCAAAAAGAGTTTCAGGCCATCTGAAAAATCTGGTACAGAAAGATAACTAAACCCTGTGGTTGACATCGCACTAAACACGTGGAAAACAGCGTCTGATAAAGAAAGCTTGAAAGCAAGAATAACAATAATAATGGAGATTATTGAAAGACCAAGAAAAGCAGAGATTTCTGATTTGAAAAACTCTTTAAATTTGCCTTTAAACAAACCTGCAAGGACAAAGAAATTCGCTGCTCCTAGTATCATCCCTAAGATGAGAATAAAATTTAAAGGAAATTGAGAAGCAACTGTAGCGATATCATTGATTGGTGAAAATCCTCCCGTGCTAAGTGCTGAGAAAATAAACGAAACGAGAGATACAAGGTCTCGATATCCGGATATGATCCCGAGGATGAACATTACGATTGTGTACACAAAATAGATGAGTAGGATAAAAAGAAATGTTCGTTTTATTTTTTGGTTTGTTGAAAATCCCATGCTTCGTGAGAATTCTGTTAATTTTGCCTCAGGATAGAAGAATGCAAGTAAAACGAGGACAATACCGATACCACCAATGAATTGAGTTAGTGCTCGATAAAAGATTATTGATTTCGGTATGGTTGACAAATTTGAGATAACAGAAAAACCAGTTGTAGTATATCCGGATGCAGATTCAAAGACGCTATCCGTGAGGTTTTGTAGTGCATCACCGTGTGAGATATTGATGTATAAATAGGGGATGGCACCGATAATGCTGAGGAGGATAAAAACTAGGACAATGAGCGTACAAGACTGTTTATAGGTAAGTTCTTTTCTTTCGCACAGGGCATTTAAAAGAAAACCTAGAGCGAAAAAAGCGGTTGCGGCTAAAAAAAGTGCAATCGTAGCAGACATTTCATTAAAAATAAAAGACAGAATAATAGGGAGAATGATAAAAATTCCAGCCATCTGGAGTACAAAGCCCATATTTGTGAGTAGTGCTTTTAACCTCATTTAAATAGGTAAACTTAACAACTATTTTTATACATTCTGATTTGTTTGATGCTCAAGATAAAAAAAAATTATAAAAATTTTAAGAATTTCAGTTTTTCATATAACCTGACTTTCGCAGCTGATAGTTAATTTCTTGATTAGGACCTATTTCGCAC
>JADBLO010000132.1 GCA_014894395.1 Thermoplasmata archaeon | reverse complement strand
TATAATCACCTTGTCAAAAGTCTTAAATTAGAAGATGTCCTTGTCATGTCTCAATGGAAGGGACATATGTCATGTCCCTACACACTATAATTACCCGTTTGAGATGGATTATGTATATGTCGAGTTTCTGGTGATTCTAGAGAAAAAGAAAAACATTATAAACGACAATCAGGGATACTGGTTTGGGTGTGAGGTTGAGTACGTCCGCTAAGCTTATCGAACGAATTACCATTAAAATCAAATTGTTTGATACAGGGAAATGGGAATGGAAGGTTCGTCAACGATTTATCAAAGAACCACGAATCAAGATGAACGATATGCTGAAGATATTAGATGAGATCAAAGCCGAAATCCTTGCGGCTGAAGGAAAATAAGAAAAAAAAGAGGAAATAAAAGGAGAAGTTGCAGATCAAACGGTGGAACAAGGAACACCTGATGCTTCCAATAAAAAAAATACAATTGCATAATTTTTTTACTTCATCATCTTCATATCTTCAAGAGAACAGGGGCATCTTGCATGTTGTATTACCTCCACGGCTATCAATCCAGTCCTCTCAGTGAAAAAGGAACATTATTAAAAGAAACGTTACACGTCATACCAATCACGTACCGAGATGGTACTCCTGAGGATCTTGTTATTTCCGAATGTCTGAGTCGTATTTCTGATGTAATAAAAAAAGATCAACAGGTGGTGTTGATTGGTTCGTCTCTTGGAGGTTTTCTCGCGGCAGCCACCGCTCTTACCCACCCTTCCGTCACACAACTCATCCTCCTCAACCCTGCGATTATCCCACCGCAGACCGATCTGCATACAGTCCAGGGGATGCCCTACAGAATACTTGAGGAAATGATGGATCCACGATTGTTTGAACAGAAGATCCCTGCATCCATTACCATCCTGCGGGGAACCCATGACGACGTGGTTCCTGATGACTGGGTCGTATGCTTCGCAAAGGCACAGCAGGCAACGATACAGTTATACAACGATGACCATAGGTTCTCAAAAAACCTGCAGAAACTGCCTGTCATCATCTCAGAGCTGTTACAAAAATAAGTTGTTGTTTCATTAATGGGTGAGCATCCACAACTGGTCACCAACATAATGGAGTGTTTTTACCGCTTTTCCTGGTTTTTTCGTTTTCATTTCCTCACCGGTCATCATCGCAACCCCAACCGCCAGTGGCTTCCGATGTTTCTCATCACAGATCCAGACAAGATCATCTTTCTGAATCATCGGATCTGCATCGGTGATGCCTGGTGCCATCACATCAGCTCCTTTCGTGATAAAAACCACCGCGCCCATATCAACGACCACGAAATTGGTTTTCGGCTGATACTTATTCAAGCCTTGCAGCGTGAACACAAGCTTGTTATTATGCATCATAAAATCAATACTATCATCCACGAGCACGACCGTAAACTCCTCAAGTGTTCCGACATCGACAATGGCTTTGGCATCAAAAAAATCTCCATGAAACCTGGTTTTTAAATCATTGGCCAGATCCTTTACTTCCCGTTCTTTCAGACGATGTCGGTTCTTTATTCTCACGGCCATACAAGAGATATTCTGTACAACATTTTAATAGTTATCCTGGAGAACACGAGCCCAAACTCTTATAAATGATATCTCTATTTCGTTTCTCCTAGGTAACAACCATGGAAAAACCATTAAAACTCCTGCATGCCAGCCTTAACAGCCGAGTCATTGTCGAACTTCGAGGCGGTGTTGAATACCAAGGCGTTCTCGATGGCTATGATGTTCCCCATATGAACCTTGTCCTGAAAAACGCAGATGAGCTTGTTCACAACACGAAAAAAGCAAAACATGAGAAGCTCATCGTCCGAGGGGACAATATCATTTATATATCACCTTAGAATAGGGGGTAATTACTATGACGAAAGGAACAACGTGCAGAGCTGGGAATAAAACCACCCACATTGCATGTCGACGATGCGGCAGACATTCCTTCCATGCACAGAAGAGACGTTGCGCGTTCTGTGGGTTTGGGGAAACCAGCAAAATGCGGCACTACAATTGGGTTCGAGAAAAGAAATAACTAAACCACATCTTTTTTTTCTTCCACCGCTTTTCCAGAAGATTTCTTGTATTTGTCTAAAGACCAGCGCCCTTTTTTTCCCCAGAGTGAATTATAGATACGGATTTCCACGTATAAAAAGACACCAAGGACGACGAGACACAATGCGATGTTGAAGGGAGACGAGAGATTTCTAAATACCTCGAGGGGAATAAAAGTATCGATAAGGAGGACAACCACGAGAAAGAAGCTTTTCAATGCTTCCTGGTAGAGTGGTCTTACTAAACTGTTCTGGATATTTTCTCTTTTTTTTCTTAACAGGTAATTTACCAGTTTTTCTGTTTTTTCTACGTGAACATCCAGCCGATTCTTTCTCGATGCCATTCGGAACAATCCCTCAAATGATTCCAAGGTATAAAACTGTATAGGAAACGTTCAATACAGATGACAAGCAACAAAATGATCTTTATGAAACTCCTTAAGGACTGGTTCAGTTTCTGAACAAATAGGCATGGCTTGGGGGCATCGGGGGTGGAATCGACATCCTGACGGCGGTGTGATGAGACTGGGGACTTCTCCTTTGAGATAGATGTGTTTCTTTTTTACCCGTGGATCTGGGATAGGGATAGCCGAGAGTAAGGCCTTTGTATAGGGATGGAGCTGTTCCCCGAAGAGATCCTTAGTTGGGGATACTTCAACGATTTTCCCTGCATACATGACTGCAACACGATCACTAATGTATTTGATGACACTTAAATCATGGGTGATAAATAAGAGAGTCAAACCGAAATCCTTTTGTAAATCCTTCAAGAGATTAATGATTTGTGCTTGGATGGAAACGTCAAGAGCGGATACTGGCTCGTCTGCGACGATAAATGTCGGATTTGTCGCTAACGCACGCGCGATCCCGATCCTTTGTCGTTGTCCTCCGCTAAACTCGTGAGGATACCTATTTATCTGATCCGGTGTCAATCCAACTTTTTCCATTAATTCAACGATTCTGTTTTCTTTTTCCGCTTTTGTTGAAGCGAGTTTATGAACTTCTATCGGTTCCGCGATCGCTGCTCCAATGGTCATCCTTGGATCAAGGGAACCATAGGGGTCTTGGTAGATAATCATCATTTTTCTGCGAAACTCACTCATCTGCTTTGGTTGGTACTTTCAAAAGACACTCATGGATAATTTGAGTACACCTCTTGGTGGTGCACTTTCGATATTTATTCTTGGTTTGATCTTCGGCTATGTCGCACATCGAAGCAAATCTGTATCGGGAAGTATCATTACGCATATTCTTAATAATTTATTCAACGCATGAATAATTTACTTTTTACTTGGTCATCCTATTCATAGCCCTTCGATTCGTACATGAATACCGTCTTTTGTTTTCGCCAAAGCATTCACAAGTCCGCAATGTCTCCACTGTAGCAAAGATATAAAAAAATTTTGTAGTTTCAGAGTAATGGAGGCTTTTCACCATTAACAATAGTGCCCGCAGAGGGGGATTTGGTTACTAATCTTCAAATCCCACATAAACCTTTTACCAATGGAATTGCTGAACTGTTTGTACAACGACTAGAAGAAATGCTGACAGAAAGGAAATGGATAAACGAAGAGGAATCGAAGAAGATTTTGAATGAGATTATCGAAGAATACAATGATGCTCCTCATCAGGGACTAGATGGTTTATCCCCAAATGAGTACGAACGGAGGTTAATGTGTCAGCCATCAGCTTGACCATCAACATATTTTGAAAAAAGAATAGTAAAAAGAGAGAATGGTGCAGGAAAATGTCCTGCATCACAACGATATTTAGGCTGCTTCTTCAACGGTAATGGTTACCGATTTTGTTCCAACTTCTCCGTTTGCATCAGTAACTGTTAAGGTGACGGTGTAGTCTCCTGCGACAGTGTAGAGGTGTGTTGGATTCTGCTCAGTGGAATTCATATCATCTCCAAAGTCCCACATCCAACTGGTGATATTGGCATCACCTGCAGTTGAGGTATCAGTAAAGGTTATCATTGTGACATTTGCCGTGATATTCACCATGGGGTCATAGGTGTAGTCTGCAGTTGGTGGAACAAAGGAAACCGTTATAGTTGCAGTATACGGTTCACTTGCATTCCCATCGTTATCAGTGACAATAAGAGTAACTGCGTACTCTCCAACAGTTGTATAGACATGTGTCGGGTTCTGTTCTGTTGATGTGGTATCATCACCAAACGTCCATGACCATGACGCAATAGTTCCATCGTCATCAGTTGACGTGTCAGTAAATGCGATCTCCGTGTCTGTGTAAATATTTTCCATTGGCGTGTAGGTGAAGCTTGCCACAGGTATTTTGTTTGCCACTTGTTCTTGTACACATCCGCTAAAAGATACCGCAATTAATATCGCACACACAACGATTGCGATGACGCCAGCCTTCATATTGTTTGAATTATTTCTCCCCATGATTTTCTACTCTCGTTATCTACCTTCCATCAGAGAAGGTATAGATTTGTATCACGTATGTCATTTAATTACTTTTTCTTTTAAATAGATATTGAGCTTGTCTGAGAATTATTTCCAGAAATTTTAGGTAAATTATTTGAAGAAAA
>JADBLO010000078.1 GCA_014894395.1 Thermoplasmata archaeon | reverse complement strand
GGATGCTGAATCATCTATTTTATTTACCAGGAGAAAGTAATTTCGGGAAAAGACAATAAAAATAATTTTCATAACAGGAGTAACAATAATCTAATACAATTTTAGAATAAGGGGTCTAGCAGTCTGGGAGGAAAGAAATGCTTTTTGCATTTTGCTTTCGAAAAATAGAAAGAAAGAAGTACGTATTTTTCAATGTCGCTAAAACATTCTTCGATTTATAAAAATAAACCACGATAGACCTATTTTTTTTGTACAAATCATTAATCGAGTCAAAATTTTTCCATTATGCATCTTAACTAGAAGAAAGATTATTATACAAAACGATTCTATAGATATCTTTAAATCTGCTACGTATATTAAAAAATATATATCCGGGGGAAAATAGCTCATGCGAACAAATACTCTCATCATCAAAGGAATAGGTCTTGGAATCTTCACGATCATGATGCTTACGAGTAGCTCCGCAGTCTTTCAAACACCACATGTCATTCTTGAGGAAAACAGCATTGTCAACGATCAAAACATCCTATACATCATGACTCCCGCAATATCCTATGTCCCGTCTTCGAACGGATTACCAACAGCGGGGCAATGGCAATATGATACGAGGATAGGGGACGTCAACAACGACGGCTATCTCGACATTATCAGACTTCGAGGACATGATGATTTCAATCCACCGGATAAAGGATTTCAAATCTGGCTTGGTGATGGAACAGGGAATTGGAACAAAACTAGTATCCCAAGCGGAGACTTTGGGTACGGCGGCACAGCCATCGGTGATTTCAACAATGACGGAAACCTTGACGCAGCCTACGGCGTCCATCATAACGAAGATCATCCGCTCATCGGGGCATGGATCGGGGATGGCAGTACAAGCTTTACTGAAAAGTCCTCTGGTCTTGCCACCGATGGAGAAACCTGGGGGATGGCTCCGATGGATTTTGCAGATTTTAATAATGATGGATGGCTTGACATCGGTGTGGGATCGTTCGGATGTTGTAATGGGATTCGTGTGTATGAGTCAATTAATGGTGGGGAGAGTTGGATCTCTCGATCAACAGGTTTACCTCATAATGATGAAAACCCAAACGCTGGAGACCGGTTTGTATGGGAGGATATCAACAGGGATGGGTTTTTGGATGTCTTAATGTTTATGCAGATGTCCATTTCCGGAGAAGAACATCTTATCTGGCTCGGGGATGGGTCAGGAAATTGGACTGCAAATGACTTTGGACTTCCTTTTGAGTTTCTCTGGGGCCCCTATGGTTTGGATACGGGGGACGTCAATAACGATGGATGGCCTGATATCACGTTTATTAAAAATATCGGGGGTTCAGAAGTTCCTGTTGTCTATTTATTTGATGGAATGAGTTGGACTGATGCTTCGTTGGGTCTCCCCAGTACTCAGACATTTGGCCCGCTTACGTTTGGTGATTTAGATAACGATGGCAATCTTGATTTGGTTGGTTTGGAAGGATATCTGATAGGCTCCTGGCCTAATGAGGCTGAATACACTGATGTTCATATTTGGTTAGGGGATGGAACGGGACAGTGGACAGAATTAGATGAAGTTGCTACGGAAATTCCTGGATGGCCTGAATCGGTGACTCTTGCGGACATTGACCATAACGACTATCTCGATATTATCATCTCATCAGACCGAGACGACTATGAACCAGGAGGAATTAGAGTCTATAAGAACACGAATCCCGCTGATCAATTAGAGATTACTATGCGACAACCCCTTGGAGGTCAAGTGTTCATAGAAGGAGGTATTCGAAAAATATATTGGACATCATCCATACCCAGCGGAACAGGAACCGTTACCCTCCAATATTCACTGACCGGAAATCAAGGACCATGGTATCCGATTGTCGAAAATATCACTGATGCGAACTATTATCAATGGACGGTGCCCAACGTGAACACCAATACTGCATTCATCAAGACAACCCTTTATTGGAACGGAGAGAGCGCCTCTGCAGTGACTCCAAGGCCTTTTACCATCGTCGGTCAAAACACGCCACCGCAAACACCCACAGTCACTGGGCCAACGAATGGGAAACCGAATGAATCGTATGAATACACGATTACTGCAATCGACCCTGATGGTGATACTGTTTCGTACCTCATCGACTGGGGAGATGGAGCAACAAGCGGATGGGTCGGCCCATTACCTTCCGGTTCTCAAGTGAAATTAAGCCACTCATGGGAAACGCTAGGGACCTATCAAATCAGAGGAAAAGCTAAGGATGTAAACGATGTTGAGAGCAGCTGGTCAGAGTCAATCCCGATGAATATTTCAGTATCAACGATTGATGTTACCATCAAAGGAGGACTCGGCATCAGTATCATTCTGAAAAACACTGGAAACGAGAATCTGACCCATATACCCTGGAGCATCGCCCTCGACGGAGGCTTTATCATTATTGGAAAATCGAATAATGGAATACTCTCACAGCTCAAAGCAGGTGAAGAAAAAATGATACAAATCAAAATCTTAGGATTTGGTAAACCACTCATTTCCGTTCGAGTGCAGGATACAATGAAGAACGCAACAGGGTTTGTATTCTTCTTTTTCACCTTCGGGGTAAAATAACATTCGACGGATAAAGGACAATCTCAGGAGAATTAGAAAAAAATTATGATAAAGTGTTCAATTCGGTGATAAGTTTTTCGAGTGCTTTCGCTCGATGTGAAAATTGGTTTTTCTCTTCAATTGTCATTTCACCAAAGGTTTTTTCCGCGCCTTTGGGAATAAATAACGGATCGTAACCAAATCCATGTTCTCCTCGCTGTTCATTTGAAATCATACCTTTGCATTCCCCTGTAACAATCACTGGTTTCTTCCCTGGCTCGCTATACGCGTAGACCGATCGAAACACTGCTTTTCTGTTCTCAACTCCCTGAAGTAATCGAAGTATCCCTGGCAACCCGATCGTGAAAAACACGTACTTTGAGTACACCCCAGGAAACCCCTGAAGCGCATCAATAAACAATCCTGCGTCTTCAAGCATGAATGCTTGGTGAAACTTCGCTCGGACATGTTCAATCCCTTGTTGTGCGACTTCTTCAAGGGAATCAGCTTGTACCTCAGGATAGCCGAGGTCTTTTTGCACTACTGAAAACCCAAGCGTTCGAAGTTTCTCTGTTGCCTCCCTTACTTTTCCCTTGTTGCTGGTAATAAAATACAGTGTTTTCATCGATACCTGCCTCGCCGCACAATATCCTCAATCTTTTTCATAACCGCTGATGCATCTCCCCGAAACTGTTTTTTATATCCTTCAAACACATACTCAAAACAATGCGAATACTTTGAATGGGTTGACTCAAACGCTTCCATAAGCACATGCAAATCCACTCCTTTTGTCTCTATCTCACCGTTTTTACAGCCAAGCCCAAAATCAATGAAATAAATACGATCATTCAGAAGAATCATGTTCGATGTCGTGATATCACCATGGATGATCTCATGATTATGTAGTCGTGCGATGCTCTCCCCTATCTTCCGACAGAGTTGTTTTCGTTCTGTTTCTTCCAACGAATTTAGGATATCTTTCACGCGTTTCCCTGCCACGTATTCCATGGTGATGATGCCCTTTGCAAGGTCAACATCATAAAGGAGAGGGACAGAGACACCATACGACCGTGATTCCGCTATCAGCTTTGCTTCTTCTTTTGTTCGTGATGCGATAAGGTGAGTATCGATTTCCTTAATCCGATACGCTTTTTTGACGCGCCGTTTCTGAACGACGGTTTTCCCCATGTATTTCGACAAGCATATTTCTGCTTCAGCGCCACGGTAGAGGATTTTTTTAGCCACGCCAGCTCACCTCCACCATATCGGTTCGGTACCGCTGGTTAATGATGCTTTCGTCAATGCTCATCCGCAGACCACTGTCGTACATCAGGAATCCGAGCCATGCGATCATCGCACCGTTATCGACACACACGTCTCTTGAGGGGACAAAAAATTTTGCGCCTCGATCCCTGGCCATCGTCTCTACCATTTCTCGAAGACGTTTGTTGGATGCTACCCCACCACCGAGCAGCACTTCTTGTTTTTCTGTATGCGCCATCGCTCGTTCCGTTACCTCAGTCAGCATCGCAAAGGTTGTCTCCTGTATCGAATAGCAGACGTCTTCCAATGGTTTTCCTTTTGAAATGTAGTTCTCCGCAGCGGTCAGTAAACCAGAAAATGCGATATCCATTCCTTTAATCGAATACGGAAGCGGGAGGTATCGTGCACCTTTTTTTGCCAGCTCCTCTATTTTTGGTCCACAAGGAAACTCCAGGCCAATGGCTCTGCCGAACTTATCCAGACAATTGCCGATACCAATATCGAGTGTTTCTCCAAAAACACGGTATTTACCTTCTGCAAACGCGATCACTTGCGTGTTTGCACCAGAGACATACAACAACACCGGGTCTGTACATCCTCTCACCGTGCCCCGACCGATCTCCAGATGTGCGACACAATGATTCACGCCCATAATGGGTTTTTCGATTGTTAGCGCAAGTGCACGTGCAGCAGTTGCCGCGGTGCGAAGACAGGGACCAAGCCCAGGACCCTGAGAAAACGAGACCAGATCGATATCAGCAAAGTCAACGCCTGCTTTCTGAACTGATTCAGAGATAAGGTCCGCGATGTAGGTGGCATGATGATTCGCTGCTTCACGGGGGTGAATCCCGCCTTTCTCTGGTTTGTAGGTTTTGATGAGATTGGAAAAAATGTGACAGTTCCCTTTCACGTCTTTGATGATACCGACGCCGATGGAATGTGCAGTGCCTTCAATACCGAGACAAATCATCAACAGTGGGTAATAAGAATACTATAAAATACATTTGGTTCACCGGAAGAAACCATTTATTTTTCAACAACAACTTCTTCGTCGTACATATAGATATAACCGGTTTTAATCAACACGAGAATCACACCGATAACACCGAGGATGATACTCACAATAATTAGAATAAGGGGCCAGGGGATATCAGAAAAGATGTTTTTCTGCGGGATCACTTGTTCTTGATATGGCTGGATTTCCCCTATTGTTGGGGCGTAGAGATACTCCCATCGTCCATCGCTATCGTCATCAATCAGAAACACTCCGCCACCTTTCCATTGGATATCATTCGAACTACCACTGGAGGGATTATAGAAGGTTCCATTATAGCTTGAGCTGAAGATGATTTGATAATAAACGTTGTTGAAGAATACAAGATCAACAGAGGTTCCATTGTCTTCTGATGTATTTTTCATGATGACTTGATACGGGGTAGACCATGCCGATTCAAGGCCATACTGGTTCCGTGCTTGAGCTCGTATGGAATACTCCCCGGGTTTTTCCCAGCTGAAAGAACGATACGAACTGGATCCTGAGAGAACATAGGGTGTCCACTCCGACAGATTTCCATTGCCGTAATCAAATCGATAGGATACCTGATATTCATGAGGGTCAGTCGTCAAAGCAGAGTAGGTATATTCATTTCCGATGATGCCTTGGATCTTCCCAGTTTGCAGGATGGGTTTGTTTGGAAAATCATTACTTGTATAGGTGGTAATGTTCACGGTTAAAGGATCCGACCAGACGCCTTCGGGGACTTGTTCGTTTTTGAAATTCATTCGGAGTTGATATGTTCCTGGTGTGCTCCAATGATGGGTTTGAGCAATGGCGGTGTGATTGCCCTCAAGCTGCAACCATGTCGTTGCGGTTCCATCACCCCAGTCAAACATCCAGAATGAATCATGATTCATTGTCACGATTACGTATTCGTATTCGATATCAACAAACCCAAATGTTGTACCAGTGGGTGTAGTCGGAATATACATCGGGGTCTTTGAAAAAACAATCGGTGCCATGCTTACAACAGTAAAGACGATGAGTGGGATCATAAAAAGAACAACAGTTATTTCAGAAAAGATACGATGAGCGTTCTTGTTACCGCTATATATGTAATTTTTCGGTTTTCTCTGCATCCCGTAACCCATCAAAAAATCATGTTTTAGGTATATATACTTTGTTGGCATGTACCGCAATCGTCATCTATTTTCGGATGCCAATGTCGACAGCCAGCTCATCGATCATCCATTTCTTCAAGAGAACGCCGGTTGGTTTGTCAACAAACGAAACAGTTTTCGATCGTGTTTCTTCCTTGATATGGTCCTTCCAACCTTGAAGGGCTGTTCTTTTCGTCGGATCAAGAGCGATTTCTGTTGCAATCCTATCCTCCACGTCAAGGTTCATTTCCTTGCGCATGGACTGTATTCGTCGAATGAGCTCCCTTGCTAAGCCTTCTGCTTCTAACTCAGGGGTCACGATTGTATCCAAGAACATGGTGATGTTTTGCACCGTGGCTTTTGCAAAATGTTCTTTCTCATGCTCAACGATATCAAAATCATCAGCAGTCAGTCGTATCTTCTCAGCACCAATAGAAATTATCACTTCTTTTTTCTTGATGAGCTGCTCATATAATTGATGTTTATCATAGGTATCCAGAACTTGCGTAATACTCTTAGCTTTCTCCTTATATTTCGGACCCAGGTGAGAGTACTTTGGTTTCACAGTCTTGGTCATGAATGCGGTGGTTTCCCGCGCGTAGCCGATGGTTTTCACATTGAGTTCTTCCTTTAAAAGCTCAAGTAATGGTTTTGTTGATTTTTCGATTTCCTTGGAGCAGACAATCGACGCAGATGGTAACGGATGTCTTCCTTTGATATTGATCTTCGAACGAAGCGCACGACCAGATTCAACAAGAGCACGAATCTGATCCATGCCTTTCTCAAGATCCTCATTTATTGCCTTTGTATCAACAGTCAGATAGTCACAGAGATGTACACTTTCCGGCATCTCCGTCGTTCTTAAATTCTGATAGATCTCTTCAGTGATAAACGGGATGAACGGAGCAAGAAGCTGAGACAATCCAATAAAGATTTCATACATCGTGGAATACCCGGAGAGTTTATCTTCTGTTTTTTCTTCAACCCAGAGTCGTTTCCGGGAACGCCTCAGATACCAGTTGCTAAAATCATCGATGACGAAACTCTCTATTGCTCGAGCGGCTTTATGGGTCTCAAAATCCTTCATATAAACATGGATATTTCTTACAAGCTGGTTGAATCTGCTACAGATCCATTGATCAAGGAGACCTCTCTTTGAAGCAGGGATTCTATCCTTCTTTGGATTGAATTCATCAAGCACCGCGTAGGTAGAAAAGAAATTATACGAATTCCAAAACGTGAGTAAGAATTTGCCGAGAGTGTCTTTTACAGCATCTTCGTAGAACCGTGTAGACATCCATGGCGCGTTTGCAGAAATGAGGTACCATCGTAACGCATCCGCTCCCTCATGGTCAAGGATGATGGTTGGGTCCACATAGTTCTTTTTACTCTTACTCATCTTCTGATTATCCTTGTCTAAAACTAAGCCAAGCGTGAGAACGGTTTTATACGGATTTTTATCAAACAAAAACGTGGAGATAGCAAGCAAAGAATAGAACCATCCTCGTGTCTGATCCAATGCTTCGCTGATGAAATCAATGGGGAAGTTTTCTTTAAAGAGTTCCTTGTTTTCAAAGGGATAATGCCATTGGGCGAAAAAGGACGAGCCCGAGTCGTACCAGCAGTCAATTACTTCTTTTTCTCGTATCATGCGTGCTTGACATTTTGGGCATTGTACTACAAGCTCGTCGACAAATGGTTTATGTAAATCGTACTTCTCAGGAAAAGATTTGCTTAAGTCGCGGAGTTCTTGCACGCTCCCAACACAGAGCATGTGATGACATTTCTTGTTTGTACAGGTCCAAATCGGCAAGGGTGTCCCCCAGTATCGATCCCGTGAGAGCGCCCAGTCCTTTACCTCACGGATGAAATCACCAAACCGTCCTTGCTGCAAATGCTGTGGATACCAGGCGATCTGATTATTGTTTTTCACCAGCGATTCTTGGACTTTTGACATCGCGATAAACCAAGACTCCATCGCATAATACAGCAGCGGTGAGTCGCATCGCCAGCAGAACGGATACTCATGCGAATGTTTCTTTGTACCAGCGAGCAATCCACGTTCCTCAAGATATTGGATGATACTTGGGTCCGCATCTTTCACAAACTGTCCACGCCAGAGCGTTACTTCTTCAGGGAACGTCCCGTCAAGCTTCACGAGTTGAACAACAGGCAGATCATATGCACGTCCAACGTTGTAATCATCTTCACCAAAAGCAGGAGCAATATGAACGATGCCGGTACCGTCTTCCATGGTAATAAAATCAGCCAACACGACATACCATGCTTTCTTATCTGGCGTGGCATACGAAAAGAGGGGAATGTATTCCTTATGTTCCAGTTCTTTTCCGGTGAAACGATCAAGCACCTCGTATTCCTGGCCTTTTAACAGGACCGCTGCTCGTTGCTCTGCAAGAATCAGCTCTTCTCCGTTCGACCGTATTTTCACATATGGTTCCTTGGGATGAACCGCGAGTGCGACATTTGAAATTAACGTCCAGGGGGTTGTCGTCCACGCGAGGAAATATCCTTCCTCATTCTTCAGTTTGAATTTGACAAAGATCGAGGGATCCTCAACGACTTTATACCCCTGAGAAATTTCATGTGTTGAGAGCGCAGTGCCACAGCGAGGACAATACGGGAGAACCTTATAGCCCCGATACAGTAACTTCTTATTCCATGCCTGCTGAAGTGACCACCAGACCGATTCAATATACTCGTTCTTGAGCGTGATATATGGGTCGTCCATGTCAAGCCAGAACCCGATACGATGGGTCATTTCTACCCATGCATGTTCATACCGGAATACGCTTTTCTTACACTCTTCGTTGAATTTATCGACGCCATATGTTTCTATGGCTTGTTTATCCTCAAGACCGAGTTTTTTTTCCACTTCAATTTCGACAGGTAACCCATGGGTGTCCCATCCTGCTTTTCGCAGGATATAATGTCCATTCATGGTTTCGTACCGGAGAATTAAATCCTTCATGACTCGCGTCAGAACATGACCAGGATGAGGAAGCCCGTTCGCAGTGGGCGGTCCTTCCAAAAACACGTACGGAGAGCATCCTTTTCGCTGCTCAATCGATTTCTTGAAAATGTTGTTTTCTCGCCAGAATTTTTGTATCTTTTCTTCGACTTCCTTTGGGTTGTATTTCTGTTGCGGAGATTGAATCATTTTTATGCACCAAACTAAGGTGATTTCTGTTAAAGTCGTCAGGTAATGGCACAACGCCGTTAAAACCGTTTCCCTTCGAATGCTCCTCTAATAATTCTTTGGGTCATTTGATTTCATGATCTCTCGTAAAAGAGAGGTCGCGTAACATCCTTTTTGCAACTCAAACCGGAGGGTAAGAGCCTGATTTTCTTCATGCAATTCATCGATATGTAACGTCCACTCAAGAGAAGGCATCAAAGCAAGCAATGCACGTCTCAATCCAGAGGAGGAAAGAAACGGGATCTCAGGGATGATAAAGTCGCGCGGGTCAATTTTTTCTGACTCGATAACGGCATGTTCTATCTCTCCCATTTCTCCTTCTGCAAAAACCGTATCGTAGCCGACCAACAGACCACTCACGACCGCTTTTTTTTTGGATATTTGTTTGTTGACTTTGTCGAGATTTGTTTCTCTGACGGAAATAAAATCATTGGTGACAACGTTCTTTCTCACAGGGCAGATGATATCACCAACAATGGCTTGATGAATCGGGATCTTTCGTCGGATACGTTCACTGAGCATCTTATTAAACAGAATAGATTCGTACGCATTCACAAACATCATAAGAAGATTCTTTGGGAGCTCTTTGAACGCGCCAATAAAATCATTTGGATTCTGGATTAATTTATTCAGCATCGCTTTTTCAAAATTCAATGCATCAGGATACGAATGAAAAGCTTTCGCGTAATCCCGTGTTTTTTCAAGTTCTTCCCGTAATAAATATGTCACCTCGTTTTCCCCGATCATCGGATGGGCGACATACGTCATGACTGCTTTTTCGAAATCCCCCTGGACAATATATTTTCCCACGAGATGGGTAATCGGTCGAATAACACCAAATCGTTGTATCCCATAAAAATTCGGGAATCCTCCCCAAGTTTCAAGAGGGGATACCAGCTTCTTGATTTGTTCTGGTACTATTGCTGCATCGATATTCCGTACTGTTATCTCAAAGCGATTCCCCAATAAATTTCCGATCCTCACAGGAACATCAGATTGATAGATATTTTCAAAAGAGACGTCTTTGATGTTCACCTGAGACAAATGCTCAGGAGAAACCCGCTCGAACGACATCAACTGGGTGCTCCATGCTCGCTTATCTTTATTTCCAGCAAAACTGATTCGTCTCTGGGAGAAATGTAACCGATCTGCAATCTCATGAACAAGCGTATGAGTCTCCCAGTTCCGAGCAGAGACTTCAGCGATAGTAAAATGCCCATTGTCTTTTTTCGGTGGATACAAAAACAGTTCAGTCACATGAAAATCATCGATGCGAACACGAAGCTTCCCACTAACACCAGGTTTGTTTGTGCTGTACGTGTCGATACCAATCTGGTGTTCAAAGTCAGGGGTTTTCATCGATGTGCTGCTCTTTCCCTATTCAAAATTCTTACCGAATTGTTTAATCTCATCCTCGAGGTATTTCACTGCTTTTTTCAGAACCTCTTCAGGGGATCCTTTTTTGACCCGGATGAACAATAGTTTCTTGGGAGCGAGTGGATTATCTGCCATACAGGCGGCATAGTCTACATCATTATTCTGAAGTAAGATATGTGTAATAGGATGAAGGATGGTTTCGTCTTCCCCAACAATTTCTAGTTCTAGTTCTGTTTTTGTCTTTCGAATGGTTTTTAACTCCATATTCTCACAGTTCCTCTTGTTCGTATTTTTTCCTTATAATTTCTGCAGATCAAGTGCTCCGTAGTCATCTGCGATGCGTCGGTATTCTTTGTTGCCGCAGTTCTCACATTCTAGGCCATGGCTTTTTTTCACAAGTGGGTGTCTGCATTTTGAACAGCGTGCTTTAATGGCTCCAAAGCCTCGTTCTTTCGTTTCAAGTTGTACACTGGGTTTTACCTGTATGACCTTTGCGCGGATGTAATCCTCGGCTTTGTATTCCGTGGATGCATCTTTGATGAACCCTTGGGCGATTTCTTTGACATGGATGGTAGCATCGGTATCACTGGAAATAGACCTGTTTTTTCCAGCGACATGGACCACTTCAACGATTATCATAGTTGATTTGGCCATGACCACTCTTGCGATAACAATATCTCCCCCCTTGAGAAGTACGGGTGTACTAGTAGCTGGTTTTACCTCCGCGGTGCGATGTTTTTCATCCACAACGTAGGTTCCTATTCGTGCTGCCCGGATGATTCCATTTTCTTCAAATGTTCCGTCGCCGGGCAATAATTCTTCAGAAGTAGAGAGTTGATCACCAGGCATGACTAATTTATGTTTCATGTTTTCTCACAAATCCAAATAGGCAAGTCAATCCATGTTTTAAAGGTTATGGTTATGATGTTCTCCTGAAAAGAAGTTGCCAGTTCGGGAGTAAAAAGTGTTATAAATGGAATGCTTATTTCGATTTTCCTAGCTAGACTGTTTAACGCTAGGTGAAAACTATGACACGTAAACCAGCGAGAATGATACGATCTATAAGAGGCCAGGCCACGACAAGACGAGAGTACATGGGTGGTGTCCCGGCGTCTCGTCTTACGCAGTTTGTCAGCGGTAATAAGACTGCAAAGTTTCCCGTTCAATTATCATTAACTGCAAATGAGAAATGCCAGATACGACACAACTCATTAGAAGCAGCACGTATCGCTGCAAACAAAACACTTGAGAAACACATAGGACCAACTAACTATTGTTTACACATCCGAGTCTATCCCCATATCGTTATTCGTGAAAATAAGCAAGCAACTGGGGCAGGGGCAGACCGTGTCTCTCAGGGAATGCGACGAGCGTATGGGAAACCTGTGGGGACTGCTGCTCGGGTGAAAGTGAATCAGATCTTAATGACTCTTGATACAACAGAACAGTTCTTTACACCTGCAAAAGAAGCCTTGCGAAAAGCAAGTATGAAGCTCACAACATCGTGTACTATTAATATCGTAAAAGGCGCGGAGCTTCTGCATTAAAAACCTTGTTACACATATTTTATAAAAAAGGGGAGAAGGATCAACCCCAAGATCACCAGTGAGATCGCAAGAGAAACGTTTTTTACGATTTTTTCTTTTGTTTCTTCCTTGATTCCTTTTTTCATTCGGATGATGACCGCTCGTACACCATCATTGAAGAGGAAGCCACCATCGAGTGGCACCATAGGAAGCACGTTAAATAAGGAGACCGCAAGGTTCAACCAGAAAATCCAGTAGATTGCGTTAATGATAATCCAGAAGAGAGGGACTGGAAGAACGCCTAAAGGACCGGTAATGATGTAAGAGTCAGTGAACGGCGAGACAATGGGATTGTAACCTGCGAAGTACCCCAGCAGGGGAAGGCTATAGAACGTGAGTAAACCTTTCGGAAAATCAAAAAACGGGTTTTTCAAAATAGCAAGATGCTCCGAAACGACCGAGTCGCGGAGCAGTGATTGCACGCCAAGGTATCCTTTTCCTTTATATGATTCGTTATTCACATATATAGTGGTTCGTTTTGCGTATTCAACGTACTTATCGCTAAGCAGCACTTGCATTGTGTACAGGGTACCGCTTTTCATATACGTGATGTTGACAGTCTGATTTGCGTTGGTGTTATTCCACGCATTGAAATATTCGTTCCCTGTGTGGATCACCGTGTCGTTCACCCTGGAGATGGTGACACCTGTTTGAAGCCCGATGTGTGAAGCAGGGGAATCAGCATCAGCGGTGAACACCATCACTCCTTCATCTACCGGTTGTACTGCTGGCATAAACACAAAAGAAAATAATAAAACACTTATCAAAACAACAACGAAATTTGCAGCAGGTCCTGCTGCATAAATCCTCATCCGTGACAGAATCCGGGCTTTTTTCACCTCTTCGTCATCCGGCTCACAGAACGCCCCGATCGGAACGATTAAATATAAAATACCAAGGGATTTAACCTTTAATTTATCAACTAATGCCAAAATCCCATGGGAGAATTCATGGACCATGATCGCGATGACCAGCCCAAGAAGAACATACCCAAGGTATTCCAGGGGCAGAATCGGGTTAATACCAGGAAGGACTAACGCAACCTCGGGGCCAGGTAACGCATTTCGCTGCGCGGGGGTAAATCCAAAAACCAACCACGTGGTCATGACCATCAAAGCCGTCATCAACACCATTGTTATGAAACAAAAGATGATGCTTGTGTTCCCGTAGATCTTCCAGAACCGTTCATGTTTTGCACGGTTTTTCAGGAACTGTATTCCTTTTTCAGTTCGCCACATGAGTGCAGGTCCATAAAAAGAGATGTTGTGTTTTTTTAACACGCCTTTTTTATAAAAAAGAAATACGATTCCAGCGTAGACAAGGATAATCGCAATAAAAATCAAGATGCTTTCAATAATCGACATAGTTTCTACCGCAGAATACAACAAGAGTTCTTAAAGTAATTGAAAAAAAGTTCACTTCGCATGATGCTTCAGCATTTTCTGTGTTTGTTCTTCAATATCAACTTCATATTTCTCGTCAATGAATTCCTCTTTGATATAGTGATAACTGACTGCTCCGATAAAAACAATGATGATGCCTACGGTAATGTAACCCCAGAACGATAGCGTGTAGAATGGGTCAATCAAAAACCCATTGCCTTTGGAATATTCCCCGATTACTTGGCCAAAAGTATCAAAAAGAATTGATCCGATGAACCCAAACCCAAACAATGAAAACGGAACAACCCAGTAAGACCAGAGAACCTTTTTTTCTCTAATGTAGATATCAGTGACCCTTCCAAACGCGGCAAGCAGTCCAGCTGCAACAATTCCCCAGGTGATTGCACCAAGGAACTTCAGTATCAGAACGACGAGGGGTAAGTCCTTATTGAACGTGTTATTATAGGCGTAAAACACACTTACTGCAATAATAACAATGGAAAGGATGAACGTGTAAAACGACGGCCGTCCGGTAAGCAGACCTGCTCTGAATTCATGCCATACAACCGCGACTTTTTTCTCTGAGTTAAACGTCCTGATCAACAGATAAATACCAAGAGTAAATAGGATCGCCCCAAACCCACTTGCTGCCATACCAAATATTGCAAAGATAGCCCAGACGATCAAGATCAGACCGATAGGGAGGAAAAATTGTTTTTTTACTTTATCCTCATCGAGGAGTTTGATGATCCGATAATAGGTGTCTTCAATTTGTTTACTCTGTTTTACGTTCACTCGTTGAATCGAGGTGATCTTCAACCGTGATTGGATAATCGGAAGTATATGTTCATCCTCAGCACCATCACTGATAAGGATCGCGTCCTGCGCATTGGTCTCCTTGATGACGGAGTCAAGCTGGTCAGCGAGTTTCTGATCTGATTTTACTCCAACGTTGATATTCCCACATAAGGTTGCTATCTCGACATCTTTTTCTTCTTTTTTCAGGGACTCGTAAATGGAGATAGCAAAAAAAATCGCGTTCAAATCTGAATCCTCAGCGTCAGCAAGTCCAAGTTTATTCGCAGCATCTAAATTATTTTGGACTCCAATAATCGGGCTTTTCACCTGAGCCTTTCTACCAAAATCATCGTCACGATCAATATTAAGGATGAGAGTTTTCGCCATCGTTTTCAAAAATAATAACAATTACTGTATATAAACTTTTATAAGAATCAGGTCGTGCCTTAACGGTTTCACCAAAATCAAATATACCTCCATTCTATTCACGTGTCAGTATGCCCCTTGTCACCTTCAACTATAACGATTTCATCAACCTACTTGGCTATAAGATCCCAAAGGAAAAACTCATTGAAAAACTTCCGATGATCGGGGGTGATTTCAGCCATGTTACGGGTGATGAGATCAACATCGAGTTCTTCCCGAACAGACCCGACCTCACCTCAGTCGAAGGTATTGCACGTGCATCACGGGCGTTCTTCGAATTTAAGACAGGATTACAGACCTATGAGGCCGCGACTTCAGATGTCTCATTAACTGTGGATCCGTCAGTAAAAAAAATCAGACCGTTTGTCACCACAGCTTTAGTGAAAAACATTACCATGACTGATGAACTGATCACATCACTCATGGGATTACAAGAGAAACTTCACGTCGGGTTAGGGCGCAATAGAAAGAAGGTCGCTATCGGTGTCCATAACGCAGAACCGGTCACACCACCTTTTCTCTACAAAGCGGTTGACCCGGATGCCGTCTCGTTTGTCCCTCTCGCCAAAGATGAACCGATGACCCTGCGTGAGATCCTAAAAAAACATGAGAAAGGCGTTGATTATGCTCATCTCCTTGAGGGTTTTGACAAATACCCTTTGATTGTCGATGTCCATAACAACGTGCTGTCATTCCCACCAATCATTAATGGTAGTTTAACTGAGGTCACCCCGTACACAAAAGAGGTTTTTATTGATGTGACCGGGACTGATAGAAAGGCGATTAATTACGCGCTCAATATCGTGACGACCGCGCTTGCAGAGCGGGGAGGAACAATCTATCGAACCACGGTACTGGAAGATGGAAAGAAAATTGTTTCTCCTGATTTTACTGCGGTGAAACAAAGTGTATCGGTCGCTTTTGTCAATACAATTCTTGGGACAAGATTCAAGGAAAAAGACGTCGTGACTTGTTTGAAAAAAATGGGACATAATGCGGTTGATTCTGGAGATGGTAGAATCGCGGTGGAAATAGCCGCGTGGCGGTCTGATATCCTTCATGAGGTTGATCTTGTTGAGGATGTCGCGGTTGGGTTTGGGTTTGACCTGTTTGAGACGGATTTCCCAAAAGCGTTGACGTTTGGGAGGACATTACCGTGTCATAATCTCTTAGAAGGTTTACGAGGTATTATGATTGGTGTTGGATTTAACGAAGTCACCACTTTCGTCATCTCAAACGAGGAGGATGAATTTCAGCGTATGGGACTTATAAAAGGGAAAATGGTTCTGATTGAAAATCCCATCGGCGAAGAGTATAGCGGGTTACGAATGAGTCTTTTGCCGTCGTTGTTGAAGCTTCTTCGGGAGAATAGGCATCATCCGCTGCCGCAACAGATTTTCGAAGTTGGGGTCGTGGTCGATGAGCAGGCGAAAAACCGGCATCATCTAGCCGGCATGAAAATTGATGCAAAAGCCAACTTCACAGAATGCAAATCACTTGTTGAAAAAGTGCTTCGAGAGTGTGGATGCAAACCAGTAATCAAGGAGAAGTCACATGCTGCATTTATTGAAGGACGATGCGCCAGCGTGTTGAAAAATGATGCGGAGATTGGGGTGTTTGGAGAGTTGCATCCAAAGACGATTCAGGCTTTTCATCTTGAACATCCGATGATCGCATTTGAACTCGCAGCAGATCTTCTGCAATGAAAAGGAACCTCGTAGGAGAACAATGCAACCGGAGTATCGAGCCAGCGTGGAGGAAACCTGGGATGCGATAGCGGAAAGTTTTGATACAACGCGGCAAAAACCATGGAAATTCTGCCTTGATTTTATTCGTTCTCTGAAAAACTCTGATGTTGTAGCTGATGTAGGATGTGGGAACGGACGTCATCTTTTGCCTTGTGCGGAGAACTGTTCCCATGCGGTAGGAGTAGATATTTCACAGAAGTTGCTCAGAATAGTTCAAAAGAAACTCCCTAACAAAAAGATCGTTAATGTATCGCTGATTCATGCTGATGTTGTTCAGCTGCCGTTAGCAGATAACAGTCTTGATGCAGTCTTGTTTATCGCGTCGTTGCATAACATAAAGGGAAAAGAACACCGTCGTCGTGCACTACAAGAGGTCGCCCGGGTGCTGAAACCAAATGGCGTTGCATTGATCAGTGTCTGGTCTCGTTGGCAGGATATGTACTGGAGGTATTTCATGAAACAATTCATTGTTCGTTCACGGGAATTTGGTGATATCGACGTGTTCTGGAGGCAGCATAACCTCAACGTCCCTCGGTTCTATCATCTGTATAGCAAAGGAGAATTTCTGCGGGAATTACGTGGTGCGCGTTTTTATATCCAGAGCCTTCAAAGTGTGAAAATTCATTCGAAACGCTTTCCTGATAATTATTTCGCGGTGGTGGAAAAAAGATAATTATTTAAAACGGATGGTATTAGCAACAGAGATCGGAAAAGGAATACTCATGGACATCATTGCCACGGAGAATCTTACGAAAACATTCGACGGGTTTACCGCAGTGGATCATATTTCATTTTCTGTCAGGAAAGGTGAGGTTTTTGGGTTTCTTGGTCCGAATGGTGCAGGCAAGACAACGACGATAAAAATGCTGACGACCCTGTTATACCCAACGGAAGGTTCTGCAACCATTGCCGGGTTTGATATCTTAAAACAGCGGGCAGACGTCCGAGAAAACATTGGCGTTGTCTTCCAAGAACCAGCATTAGACACAGAGCTTACCGGCAGAGAGAACCTTGATTTTCATGCACGGATGTATGGGCTGTCACAAGAGGTAAGGAAAAAACGGGTTTTTAAGTTACTCACCCTGGTTGACTTACTGGATAAAAAAGATGTCTTGGTGAAAAATTACTCCGGGGGAATGAAACGACGACTGGAGATCGCTCGGGGTCTGATGCATTCCCCGACAGTGTTGTTTTTAGATGAGCCAACCCTAGGGCTGGATGCACAGACCAGGCGGGCTATCTGGGAGTATATCAAACAGCTGAACAAGGATGAGAACACCACGATTTTTTTGACAACGCATTACATGGATGAAGCTGATTTTTTATGTGATCGTATTGGAATCATTGATCATGGGAGGATCCTGGTGATGAACACGGTTGATATATTGAAAAAATCTGTTGGTAATGATGTTATTACGTTATCGTGTTCCGATATTCAGAAACTTCAAAAACGGTTAGAACAGGAATCATGGATCAGTAAGATAACACCGCATGCTTCTTTTTTAACACTTGGCGTTGAGCGTGGTGAAGAAAAAATCCCGGCGATCTTCGATATCGCACGGACCGTAAATGTAACCATTTCTTCGGTGGATGTTCGCAGGCCAACCTTGGATGACGTGTTCCTCTACTATACCGGGCGAAGTATGCGTGAGCAGGATCATGAGGCTCCGCATAATGGAACAAAGAAACCTGCTCGATTTCGTCTGAGGTGGCAGAAGTAATGAATCAAAAAAATTACCAAGCCATCTATGTGTTGTGGCTTCGACAAATGAAACGGTTTCTCCGAGCGAAAAGCAGGGTTTTGACGACCATCGTTCAACCATTGTTCTTCCTTTTCATCCTTGGGTTTGGGTTTAACATCGCGGTATTCCCCGGGATGCAAGGATCTTACATTAATTTTATTGCACCAGGAATTATTGCTATGGCGATTTTGTTTTCCTCGATGTTTACTGGTGTATCGGTGCTATGGGATAAACAGTCTGGTTTCTTACAGGAGGTTCTTGTTGCACCGGTGAGTCGACTGTCGATTGTCATCGGCAGAACCCTTGGGGGTGCCACGATCGCTTTGTTTCAAGGGATCATCATTATGATTATCGCGATTGCTCTTGGTGTACCGATTGCCAGTACTGGGGGTTTGCTGCTGACATTAGTCATTATGGTGTTGCTTTCTTTTACCGCAGTGGGATTTGGTCTGGTTATCGCCTCAAAAATGCACGATTTCGAAGGATTCCAGTCGATTATGAATCTGATCCTTATGCCATTGTTGTTTTTGTCCTCTATGTTTTATCCGGTGACCGAATCTCTTCCGGGTTGGTTACAAATGCTTTCCTATTGCAATCCGTTGTTTTATATGATTGATGGAATACGGGGAAGCCTTACAGGGGTAAATAATGTCCTGCATCCGCTGGTGGATCTTGGAATCATCTTAACTCTTTGTATCATCATCATGGGGTTGGGGACTTACTTCTTCAACAAGTCCGAGGCTTGATTCCTGTTTTAGTGTATATTTTGATGGTAAAATATGGTTAGACCCTCTTTTTTCTCCAAGTATATAAAGCTATCATCATTTATCGGTCAAGCATTAACACGGTTTTAAGACTCATGTTATTTGTGTGAATAAATGATAAAACCTATATTCCGCACCCTTTCTTCGTCAAGAAAATGATTTTTTTTATAGACT
>JADBLO010000036.1 GCA_014894395.1 Thermoplasmata archaeon | reverse complement strand
GGTCCTGGAACGATTTTTTAATGTTTAATTATGCGCCATAAATTAGGACAATACCGTATTTTCTATTAATCCCTGCATATGTATGGAGAATCTGCCGATGAATTTTTTTGCATTGATGAGACTATCGGTCCAAAATGATATGACACCATCATAACAACCATGGACGTAATCGATGTTTTCAATCCGTATATTTAAATCTTGAAAGATATCTTCCAATTTTTTAAATGCTATTTCATCTATCATTTCCTTACTAGCCGGTTGTGTAGTTCGTTTAAAAAGCATAATGTAATGTTTCATCCCAATGCTGTCGTCATCAGCAATGGCGGCGTAACCCCAAATTGCTTTCTCTTTCTCAAGTTTCTTGATTATCCGCCACACTTTTTGTCGAGAAAGCCTGCATTTTTTTGCAATGTCATCAATACTATCCTTCGCATTTGACTGTAAAATTTCTAATACTTTTTGTTCGTCTTTGACCATTGTTTCTTTACTGATCTTTGGCATGTCGTTCAATTATCTCCCATTGTATTCTTGAGAGTAAAATGTTCATTAGTGATATAATACTATTCATCAGGGAATTCAACCTTAAAATGATACTTTTCTTCTGTTACCTCTGTTTCACCTGAGAGACAAGATTCCAAGATGCATATTTTTTTAATGAGAAAAAAGAGTCATATACAATCGATCAATCCCGTAATGCTTGCTAAGTATTGTTACAACTGTTATGAAAAAATATAGAAAAATTGGCAAGGTTTGTTACAAATGTTGTGAAAAAGTATGGGAAAATATAAATATACGGTGGAGTTTTGTTTTATTGGAGAGACGGAGGAAAGGTACCGTTCTTCATAAGTATCCCCTTAATATTTTTCTTTCCTCCAATCATCCTGAAGAAGTAAGAATGAGAAAATGCGGAAAGGTAGCGGTTGTTCATATTTATTTCCATTCTATTCATTTTTTTGTTGCCTCGCTATTTTTCCTTTCCGCATATTATCTAATCAGAGATGAAACGAGAAAAGGAGGTACGGAACCCTTGTATTTAAGTGAAGAGTTTGTTGAAAAGTTCTCTGAAGTATTTTTCAGAGATGATGGAATGATTATCTAAATAATCAGGTGATTTTTTGTTTTAAATAGGTCTCTAGAACAGATCCTTAGAATGCTACTATTCTGCTGCCTCTGAGTATTGACCGACAAACAGGGTTTAAAGAATATGTTTTTATATAAGTAATTGTTATAAAATTGTAGATTTGGAGGAAGAAATGAAGAAAAAAATAGTAGTATGTTGTCTTTTCGTTGTCATGACGCTGTTGGTACTACCAATTATGTCGGCGAATAGCACATTCAAAGAACAACCGACCGTACAGAACATAGGTGCTGAAAAACAAGGTTGCATGGTGCAAGAAAAACCAGATGCTATGGTAGGTATGGGATACCTGCTCATCCATGTATTTACTTATACTCCGGGCATAGGTATTCAGCCCTATCAGGGGGCAACCGTTAACGTCCGAGGTTTTTTATATTCTTATAATGGGACAACCGATGAAGGAGGAGATTGTCTCTTCAACGTACATACGAAACTATTCAGAGCGAAATTGTATTTCGTCAAGGTCAGTATTTTCTCACAAGACCGCTTGGTGACGAAAAGAGACTCTATTTATATCCAACCACGACAAATTTTGTATAAAGAATTTCTGTTTGTGGTTTTATAGAAGTCTGAGGGTCTTACTCTGAGATATTAACGCAATGAGCTGCAACATCTTCTTTTTTTATCATTTATGGATTTAACATGTCTTATCACTATGAACATCAAAGACCTCTCAAGGCATAGGGGGATATGTTTTAAGCAGAAAACAGGTCGTATATTATGATTTACTCTCATATTGCTCATAATTATTTTACATCTGTTATGATATATATTTATTCAAAATATTTAGATGAGAGGAGTGCAATTCTTATTGTTGGGGAAAAACAATGAAAAAAACAAATTCTAATAAAATAATCGGAGGCAGATTTGTTGTTGGTATAGCCATTTGTGTCTTAATGCTTACTACATCCATAGCAACAGCGATAGGAAATCCTCTCAATTTTGAGAAGCAAACCATTTCAAACAAAAATCAGTTAACGTATACCTGGAGTTTTATAGAACCTAGTTTTCAAACGATAACTGCTGATGGTTCTGAGTATACAACTATTAACATGCCAGGATGCATTGGGAGAGGTATGCAAGCTGGAGAACCACAAATGCCTATGAAAATGATACAACTCGTGTTGCCGCCAAAAACTACTGTTGCAAGCGTTACTGTTGAAGGTACTGCTGTTGAAATTTCACAAGCAGTGGATCTTGTTGCAAAGCCGGTTCTTCCATACCAAAAATCTGTTCCTTTTGGAAACAATGAACCCCAAGAATTTGTATTAAACTCGGATATCTATTCTTCGAATGCCCTCTATCCCTCTACAACATACTCCCAGTACCATATCGGGTATTCCCATGGGTATGCCATCCTTGATTTAGGACTTAGTCCCATGCAATATTCTCCAAATAGCGGTACCCTTACCTACTATTCAAAAATGACGGTCACTATATATCTTAAGACCAACGGATATGTGAACCAACTCTTCCGCAACAATCCCGATGATGAAGCATATGTCAAAACACTTGTCTTAAACCCAGAAATCGCGCAACTCTACCAGACCAACGACATTCCGACCTTTGAATATCCTGGAGGTTTATGCGACCCAAGTGGACACTATGATTACGTGATTATCACAACCACCCAGAATGGTTTAGATTACTGGGATACCAGCGGGTCGACCCCATATAACTGGGAAAGTCTCATGGATAGCCATGCTGGGGATGGATTAACATCTACGATTGTGACCATCCAGGACATTAATGCATGCTCTGATTATTACAATTCGACATCCTTATTCAATGACTCCAAAGCACACATCCGAGAGTTCTGTAAAGATGCATACCAGGACTGGGGAACAAGCTACATCCTGATCGGTGGTGATGCCGATTACATTCCAGCCAGATTAATGGATTCAGGAGGCGAATACGGTGTAGATTCTGATCTCTATTGGAGTAATATTGATAACGATTTCAACAGTGATCATGATTCACAATGGGGCGAAGAAGGAGACACCGGTTTTGATCTCTATGCAGAGTTATTCGTAGGGCGTATCGTTTGTGATGAGCCGCAGGATGTGTCAAACTGGTTGACGAAGAGTTTGTATTACGCAGAAAGTGCAGAGTGGGACTATTTAGATAACGCAGCGTTTTACGGTGGTAACACGGGTTGGAACTGCCAAGGCGATGATTTCATGGACTACAGTGCGATTAAGGGAACCGATGAATGGCTTGGACCAAGTCCTGACGAATTCCCCAGCTGGGTCGGTTTCCAGTTTGGTTTTGAGACATGGAATGAGGTAAACCCCGGCAACCAGTTTAACCTGTCCGTAAAATGTACTGAAGCACCATCACCGAACCCTGGCTGGTCTGGATCTGGCATAACTGGTTTCAGAGATGCTATTAATAACGATCTGGTCACGATTATCAGCGGTATTGCTCATGCAGATAACCAGATGTCTTTGGATGTCTATGCGTCTGACTGGGAAACCCTTTATCATAATGAGAAACCGTTCTTCATCCATGATTACGGATGCCACTGTGGTGATTTCGATGCTGGTGATGGTGTTCTCGAATCCATGCTCTTCCATTCGGATACAAATCTTGCCTTCGGATGTGTCTACAACACTGGTTATGGATGGGGTAATCTCTACTGTACGAACTCGAGCAGTGCCTTCCAAGCAAAAGAATTCTGGAGGTTCTTCCTTGACGTTGAAAATCTATCTGGTGACCTGAGCAACTGGCAGATTGGACGGTCGCATGCTCATTCAAAGGATATGATGGCACCGATGATTGACTGGGATGGCGGAACATGGCGTGAGATTGTTCAATGCTGTTTGTTGTTTGGTGACCCTGCACAGCAACTCAGAACACCGCACCCAAGCCAAGCACCAACACAACCCACAAAACCTGTCGGCCCAACGCTTGGAATTTGGAATCAAGAATATACCTATAACAGCAAATCAACAGACCCAGAGAATGATCAAATCTATTACTTGTTCGACTGGGATGACGGCACAAACAGCGGATGGCTCGGACCCTACTCCTCAGGACAAACCATAACAGCGTCTCATATTTGGACGGTGTTAGGAACCTTTGAAGTGAAGGTAAAGGCACGGGACACTTGGGGTGCTGCGAGTATTTGGTCGGAATCATTGAATGTCACTATAACGGATAACACCCCACCGGAAGTTCCTGAGATATCAGGTCCAGCGGAAGGAAAACCAGGGAGCCAGTATCTTTATAACCTTACAACGGATGGACAAGGACAAAACATCTACTACTTTGTTGACTGGGGAGACAACACGACTACCGGGTGGCTTGGCCCCTATGTTTCTGGCACCGAGATACACGTCACGCATTCCTGGTCTGAAAAGGGAACTTACACCATCAAAGCCAAGGCAAAGGACACGTTCGATGCCGAAAGCGACTGGGGCACCCTTCAAGTAGTGATGCCGACGGAATACAAGTTCTCCTTGAATGGATTCCTCGAGCACCTCTTAGGGATGTTCCCCCACATGTTCCCGATCCTACGACACCTCATGGGGTACTAGGGACCCCCCGCCCTTTCTCTTTTTTTTCTTTCGTTCACCGTTT
>JADBLO010000094.1 GCA_014894395.1 Thermoplasmata archaeon | reverse complement strand
ACATCTCAGCTAGCGTAAGCCGTCAGTAATTTCCCCGAAGGGGGTTTGTTCTTTTTATTAATAGGAATGAACGAGAGTATGTGAACTAAGAGAGTCCGACCAGGTGCCTTAGTAGTGGAAACGCGTGTGGATATTGTTCTAAGAATTTCATGAGCAGGTTAAATGATATAGTTGTAGGCATTTTGACATCGAGTGTTGCCCAGTCGCTCTCTGCGCCAGAGACGTCTTTGGCTTTACACCGAATCGTGTACGTTCCTTTTTTAGACCATGTATGTGACTGAATTATCTCTTCGCCTGAATCATACGGCCCTATCCATCCACTGTTTGTTTCATCGCCCCAATCAACGAAATAGAACACATCGTCCCCATCAAGGTCTGTCGAAACAACAGTATAATTATATTCAACGCGAGGTTTTCCTTGGGTTGAACCATTTATTTCAGGAGTATTCGGAGGAGTATTGTCTCCGGTAATCAACGCCCAGGTCGTATCGCTAATGGTGATATCATCTGCATCAGTGACCGATAAAACAACGGTGTAGTTCCCCTCATGATTATAACTATGTGTTGGGTTTTGCTCGATAGAAGTATTCCCATCACCGAAATCCCAATGATAGTCATAGGGTGGGTTTCCATTTTCGACTGTTCCTGTAAATTGAAGAATTTCACCTACTGATCCTTGATAAGGACCATGTGCATCCACATCGAATCCTAATACGGTAAAATCAGATGCAGATATCGCAGAAACACTTGATGAGGATGAGGTCACAATTACTTTCATTCGGCAAGAATCAGAGCCACCAGCATCAACTAACCATTGATACCATCCATTATTTGGAATATCTGAAGCAATGGTTTCCCATGGGCCAGCGACACCATTGAGAGATATCTGGATATCGACCGTGGAATCACCCTGCGATGGGGGAATTCCAGAAAGCCAGCGGATATTCCGGATAGATCCGCTTCTGTACGTCTCACCTCCATGAGGTGCCTGTATCAGAGCAGTCAGTTCGGTTGGTTCAAACCATGGAGAAAATGCTTTCAATTGATTTTGATAGTTAGGCCAACTTCCTTGCTCGGCTTGTATGACAACATCTTCTCGGCCATCATGGTCAAAATCACCATCAACGAGAAACGCAGAGAAATAGCCAGGAGATGGCATTGAAAACGTCCCATCGAGAATCCAGTTCCCATTTCCATCACCGAGATAGACATACCCTGTTGGTCCGACATAGCCAACGATATCAAGAAATCCATCGCCGTCAACATCACCGAACTGGGGATTATACGCACCAGAAGTTGGAAGACCGCTTGATGCTGTGTCCCAATCGTTATTTTGTGTATCAATAGTATAACAACGAACACCAGATGAGCTATACCCAATGACGATATCATCGAACCCATCGTTGTTCATATCTCCGCAATCAAGACCATTCCAATCTCCCGTTGGAAGACCATTTTGTGTCATAGTAAAATTAAACGTACCATCTCCAAGAAAAACATGTGTTCCCTCACGGTTCCCAGCAAAATCAGGGTATCCGTCAGCATTGAAGTCAGCGGTTTCTAGGTTATTATTGTTATTTCCACCCGGTAAAGACCACACCTGTGTCCATGTTCCATCACCATGATTTTCATACTGATGATACCCGTTGCAACAACCAAAAGATTGAGAAATAATATCAAGAAGGCCGTTGCAATCAAAATCAGCAAGACCCATTTCAAACATTCCATAGTCTTCGCCACCTGTACCGAGTCCCGTAGCCCATGGAATCCAATTTGTACCAGTTCCATCCCCTAACGCAGCACCTATTAATGTATCACCAAATCCAGTTGGCCCATAGTTATGATGGATACCCCACACAACGTCAAGATTCCCATCCAAGTTGAGATCTCCTGCTTCAATACCACCGTACCCGAAATCCCCGACTTGATGAACGGACCAAGTGCCCTCGCCGTCGCCTAACCACACCATGATTCCATGTTGAGGGCTATTGATATATGGAGACCCATGATCACCAACGCAGATAAGATCTAAATTTCCATCATTATTCATATCAGCAAGTTCAAGTTCGGTATTACCTCCTTCTTTCGCTGGGACTTCAAGTCCTGTTGATTTCTCAACAAAGGTAACATTTCTATTGATCGCATTAATCTCTTTTTTTTGAGCAATTTCGCTTCCGGGAAATGAGGATACTATTGATAAAAGTACAATGAAGATAAGAACAATTACAATACGACTTTCCATTTTTTTATTTTTCATAAATTATACCTCCACTCCCTCAATATTTATTGCTAATTATTCACACGCAGAAATAAATGGTTGAAGATGTTAAAATAGTTTTTGCTTGTTTTTCGAAAAAAATCACTTATCTTAGTACTTTATATGTAAATAAACTCTCGTGATGAACCCTATAGTGTGTATGCCTAGTCATATTGGGGATAACTCTCTACACCTGCATATATAGGTGCATATGCAGGATAAATGCTCTCTTTACTACCGTAATTTTGTTTACTGAAAAGGAATGGAGCGGTTTTTTTATCAGAACTTCTTTGTCAGGTTCTGTCCGTACTCAAAACAAGCTTTCCTACTGGTACCATCAGGATTCCAGAGTGTTTTGAGTCCTTCGTCCACCACAGTAAACCCTGCTGCTTTCAAATGCTCATTGATTACTTGCACGGATTCACCACTCCAGCCGTAGCAACCAAACGCTGCTGCTTTTTTATCTTTAAAGCCTAACCCACGCAGTTCTTCAAGCATAGATGCAGCTGAGGTGAGGATCCCCTTATTAATCGTTGGAGATCCAAACACGATTCCCTTGGATTTGAAGATCTCGGTGATGACATCGTTTTTGTCGCTATGACCGATGTTGTAGAGTTTGATGGTGACGGATTTATCTGCGTGAGCGATTCCTTTTGCGATCTGCTCAGCCATGACTCGGGTACCGCTCCACATGGTATCGTAGAGAATGGTAATTTGATTTTCTTTGTATTTATTCGCCCATTTAAGATAAGTTTCGATGATGTGTTTTGGGTTTTTCCGCCAGATGACCCCATGGCTCGTACAAATGATGTCAACGGGGAGGTTGAGCGCTAGAACTTCCTTGATTTTCTTTTCCACCAGCGCGCTGAACGGGGTAAGAATATTCGCATAATATTTCATTGCTTCGTAGGTAAGCTCTGCTTGGTCTACAAGATCATTGAACATAGACTCTGATGCGAGATGCTCCCCGAATGCATCATTACTAAAGAGGATGTTATCGCCCGTAAGATAACAAAACATGGAGTCAGGCCAATGCAACATCGGTGCTTCAATAAAGATCAGTTCTTTTTTCCCAAGGCTCAGTCGGTCACCGGTTTTCACGACCTTGAAATCCCAGTCCTCGTGATAGTGACCTTTCAACGATTTCACACCATTTCCAGTGCAGTAGACTGGTGTTTTAGGAATTAATCTCATCAGTTCAGGGAGTGCGCCGCTATGGTCGCTTTCTCCATGGTTTGCAACAACATAATCAATCTTTTTAAGGTCGATTTCTGTGGAAAGGTTTTTCACAAATTCCTTTGCAAACGGAGTCCAGACCGTATCAATCAACGCAGTCTTTTCTTCTTTAACTAAATAAGAATTGTACGTCGAGCCACGATGTGTTGAAAGCTCGTTACCATGGAACTTACGTAAATCCCAATCGATTTTTCCGACCCAGGTAACATTATTTTTCACAGGTATGTTCATGATTTTACCTCCACCGTAGGTAGGAATCTTACAATGACAGTAGGTTATTAAAAATTTCCATGTCCTTGAATTATGATATTTATTTTTTCCTTCTTTATCCTATCCATACAAATAAAAAAAAGAGTAACACATCTATGCACCAGAAGAAAAATTCAGGAATATACCTGGAGGGTGAACAAATTCTTGGTCTTCATTGCAGAGTAAAGATTTGTATTGTTTAAATAGGAGTTCTTCTATCTCCTATGACCTGGGGAGAACAATGGAGATTGTTCCTGGCATCCACTGGATCGAAGGTATCACTGCACACTGCTATGTCGTGGTTGACAAGGAGTTAACACTTATTGATACCGGTATGCCGCACAAAACAAAAAAAATATTAAAATATATCACCGACGAGCTTCAGAGAACACCTTCAGAGCTGAAAACAATTCTTCTGACTCATTGCGATATTGATCATATTGGAAACGCTCTCGAGCTACGGAATCTCACCGGTGCGAAAATTGCTGCTCATCCGCAAGACGCCGAGATTATCGCGGGAAAAAAGGTCCGGATGACACCGAAGGGTGGGATGAGAATCCTGTTCAAATTGCTTGAATCATTCATGAGAGTAAAACCATTTCACGTTGATATCATGATAAATGAAGGCGACAACCTCTCTGGTTTCAGTGTCCTTCATATGCCGGGTCATACCATGGGAAGTATCGCTCTGTATGATTCTAAACGAAAGGTGCTGTTCATCGGAGACACACTCGGATGCCGTGATGAAGTCGTACAAAGCCCATCGAAAAGTGTCACCATGGATATGAAGCAAGCCTATAGGTCCATTGAAAAACTTAAGGATCTTGATTTCACCGTAATGCTGAGCGGTCATGGGGAGCCATTGAGGTCGAATGCCTCCGCCAAGGTCACAGAATTCATCAACCAAATAAAAAATATTGAAGCAACCAGGTGATGGTGCATTTCATGAATATCATAGAAACAAAAAACCTAACAAAGAAATTTGAAAAAATGACTGCGGTTGATAATCTCAACCTTCAAATAAAAGAAGGTGAGATCTTCGGATTACTTGGACCAAACGGTGCAGGAAAAACAACGACGCTTCTCATGCTGGTGACGCTGAATCCACCAACGTCCGGGACTGCAACGATCAATGGTTTTGATATTGTAAAACAACCTGATAAAGTGAGGAAATCCATTGGTATTGTGTTTCAGGATCCAAGCTCTGATGAGATCTTGACAGGGTATGAGAATTTGAAGTTACACGGTTGGCTGTATGACATGCCCGATGAGTTACGAGAGGATCGAATCAAGGAAGTTCTCAAACTCGTCGACCTTACAGATAGAAAGGATGATCGGGTGAAAAAATACTCTGGCGGGATGAGACGCAGATTAGAACTCGCACGAGGTCTCATGCATCATCCTAAGGTGTTATTCTTAGATGAACCAACACTGGGTCTTGACCCGCAATCACGAGAGCATATTTGGAAGTATATCGAAAATCTTGCGAAAGAAAAAAACATGACCATTATCATCACAACCCATTACATGGATGAGGCGGATAAACTCTGTGACCGGCTTGCGATTATTGATCATGGGAAAATCGTTGTTCTAGGTTCCCCTAAACAATTGAAAAAAGACTTAGGTGGGGATATTATTCGCTTGAAGGCACAGACACTAGACCTTGATGCATTAAAGAAATTACCGTATGTAAAAGAGATCAGTCCATGCGATGGTGAAGTGTGTTTAACCTTGGAGAATGCAAATATCCATTTACAAGAAATATTAAACGTCGTTGGAAAGATAGAATCTGTAGAGATCCGGTCACCTACCCTTGATGATGTGTTTTTACATTATACCGGGCGGGCTATTCGAGAGGATACCCCTGAGGGTAGTTGGGCTGAGAAAGCGATGAATGCGAGTGCGAAAAAATGAGCGAATTAAAAGGTATCTATGCATTGTGGTATAGAGAAACGAAGGTCTTCCTGCGAGAGCGTTCCAGGATTATTTCATCGGTTATCAATCCTCTGCTTTGGTTGCTTATCATCGGAGGAGGTCTTGGGTCAGTTGTCTCCTTTGGTGGAATCAATTATCAAACGTTTATTTACCCTGGAATCCTTATTCAAACCGCATTGTTTTCATCGGTGTTCTTCGGTGTGTACATCGTGTGGGATAAAAAGATAGATTTCATGAAAGAAGTGTTGGTTGCACCGATGAGACGAACCTCTATTTTTGTTGGAAAAATATTAGGTGGGTCTACTGACACATTGCTTCAGGTGTTAATCTTATTTGTCATCGGGTTTATTTTTATGATCTGTGGAATTATGCCTGGTTTGCATTTAACTCCTTTTTCTGTACTTGTTTCGCTTGCATTTTTACTTGTGGCAACAGTTGGATTAGTCAGCGTTGGTCTCATCCTTGGTTCTCAAATGGAAAGCCCAGAAGGATTTCAGTTGATAATCAGTTTTCTTATCTTTCCGTTATTCTTTCTTTCCGGCGCACTGTTCCCAATAACCAATCTCCCCGCATGGTTAGCTCCCTTCATTTTTGTCAACCCCGTGACGTATGCGGTGGACGGCATCCGAGGTGTCCTGCTGGGGATCTCCCGGTTTCCTCTCCTGTTTGATTTTGCACTTGTGTGTCTGTTCGCTTTTGTTATGATCCTGATTGGGACCTATGCGTTTAAGAAAATGAAACTCTAAAAAGCGTTTACAAGGGTGCTTTCGAATGGAATCTTGGAAATCTAAGCTTCACGCCGACCCTACTGAATGGCTCTTGGAAAAAAACAATCCTTCAGTACGATATTTTACCTTACGTGATCTCTTAGAAAAACCTGAGACTGATTCAGAAGTAAGGGAAGCAAAACAGGATATCATGAATACAGGGGTCGTGCCAGCTATTTTAACAAAGCAGAAGAACAAAGGGTATTGGGATGAACCTGAACGTTTTTATACCGAGAAATACAAGGGGACCGTATGGCAATTGATGATTCTAGCTGAGCTTGGAGCTGATGGGAACGATGATCGTATGAGAAAAGCATGCGAGTTCATCCTTTCTTTTTCACAGGATTTAGAAAGTGGTGGTTTTGCTCATTCCTCGAGCGCTAAAAAAGGTGGAGGGCGCCATAGTGAAGTGATCCCCTGTTTAACAGGAAACATGGTCTGGAGTTTGATTCGCCTTGGCTATCTGAATGACTCTCGACTTCAGCACGGCATTACATGGATTACACACTATCAGCGGTTCGATGATGGAATCTCTGAAGTACCAAAAGGCTGGCCGTATGACCGGCTCAAGGCAGCATGTTTGGGAAAACATACCTGTCATATGGGTGCAGTAAAGGCATTAAAAGCGTTGGCAGAAATCCCAGAAAAGAAACGATCTGCTGCGATGAAACAGACAATTGAAAAAGGAGCTGAATACCTCCTGTTACATCATGTGTTCAAAAGCAGTCATGATATGAGTCGTGTGCCAAAACCAGGATGGCTAAAATTTGGTTTTCCACTCATGTATCAAACAGATGCTTTGGAGATCCTTGGGATTTTAACCCAGCTTGGGTACAAGGATAAACGCATGCAGGAGGCTATCGATGTTGTGGTTTCAAAGCAGGACAACCAGGGGAGATGGATACTGGAGAATACGTTTAATGGACGTTACCAGGTAAACATAGAAAAGAAAGGAGAACCAAGCAAGTGGATTACGTTGAACGCGCTGAGAACATTAAAAAGGTTTTATGGCGACGAGAAAATAAAGAAAAAATAAACTAGCGCATCAATTCTTTGAACATTGCCTTTCTTTTTTAGATTAATTGCTCATCGTTTCTTAGAGATCATACAGAAGGAAGATATAAATATTTAAAAGTGATACTTTCCTTTGGATGCATATTACGGATGGGATGGTAGCCGATGGCATATACAGAAAAACAGTCATTGTTGTAGTTTTACTGCCGTTTCTCCTGGTTGGTTTGAATTGCGTGGAGGCATCCCCGCATAAAACCATCGAATCTCCCTTCCATGTGGCTTTAGAGGATTCAGTTCTTGTCGCCGGCGTTTTTCACTATGTCGATGTCGCGTTACCTAATGAGCATGAAAAAATCTGTATCATTGCGTTCAATGGGGAAATAGAGCCGGAACCTGAAGCTCGTTCTGAGAATAATTTTTACAAATGGGAATACGAAAATGGTGTATGGAAGGATGCCAGCGGTTATGATTCTTCCTATATTGATCCCTCTAAATGTTATACGGAAAACAATACCTATTCGTTTTATATCGGAATTTCTAACAAAGCAAAACCTGGCAGCTGGACGATTAAGATACTCGTAGACAACAAAGAGACCTCCTCTACTTCTTTAAAGGTAATTATCGGTGATTTTTGTCTATTTTTTTCAACAATCATCGGTGTTTTTCAACCCACGATGAAGCAGAAAACCTTGCTGGTTGAAAACGAATTGAGATGTTGCTATAAGCAAAGGAAAATTGAAACATCTGAGGAGAACATTGATAAAATTGTAGACGGTGTTCTGAATAAGCAGGCGACGATATCAAAAGAAGAAAAACAAGTGTATAAAAACATAGATTTTTATTGCTCAAATAACAATCCATTCAGCAAACAGGAGCCAATACGATCAGCAATTTCTCTCTATCCGAGAAGCAAACTTAAGGAAATAAAAATTGACAATACCAAATCTCTTTTTTTTAATGGAAAGTGGGGTGGAGGTAAAGATTTTTGTTCACTGAAATCAGATGTTTTTAAGAGATTTTTTATGATAATGGTAGTTTTTATTTTTTTGTCAACTTCTATGCTACCTATGATCGTATTGAAAGGTAAAACTGAGGACTCGGGTGATATCACGATTATTAATGTTCAAAGTTTTCCTCTTGTCGGTGGAGAATGGACCGTGATATTTACAACCGTTGGTCAAGCGAATTTGATCATTACCGCAGTAAATGGAACTACCTGGAATAACAGTGATCAGAATCATGATCTGAAGTTTTTACAGTGCAGAAAAGGGAATGAAACTTTGGACTATCAGTGGATTAATGAATCTGTTTTTATTTCTAATTTTTCATCCAATGTAACATGTTATGAAATTTCTCAGGTTTTCACACCCGGTGTTCATACGCTCATGTTCCGGTTTGGAAACGATATCGCCTTTGCAAATAATCTTGCCTCAGAGAATTGGCTGCAGACAAGTACGGGTGATTTTAATAATGGCACGAAAAATAACATTAACGTGAGCAGTGGTTCTTTTCATTTAAATGAGAGGTACTATCTTCGTAACTTTTCCCGTATTAATAATGAGGGATTTGAGGGAATTTGGCTGCCTGTTGGTTGGTCTGAAGATCCATCAACGAGCAATTGGAACAAGGAAAATGATCGGGCATATGAAGGCACCTACTCAGCAGATATTGATGGGGCAGGAGGATCTGGTGGTGGTGTCTCAGGAAACTTACTTTCCCCATCCATGAATTGCACTGGTTCCAATGTTTCCGCAATATATGTAAAATTTTGGGGGTATTCAGAGGGCGCTATTAATGGAGACTACTATTTAGATTACTACGATGGTAGTAATTGGGATCAAATCCGCAGATTAGATGATTTTGGAAGTGGTGTTTGGGCTCAATATTCGCAGAAGATCACAGATTCGCAGTACTTTGTTTCAAATTTTCAGATACGCTGGAGAGTAGTTAAGCTCCAAAATACCCGACACGTCTATGTAGATTTAGTCAATGTGTCAGTTGAGAGAAACGAGAGCGGATATTACACCGCTGGTAGTCTCATATCACAAGCTCATGATACTACTAGGAATATATCAGATTACAACAATATTGTTGTTGATAACACTACATCATCAGGTACAACGGTTATCACCTGGGTTAAAGCTGCTGATACGAAGGCTAATCTTTCCACAGCCACCTGGTATACAACGGTGTCTCAGCTTCCTGATAAGCGGTGGGTCCAATGGAGAATCAACCTTACAGGAAATGAGTATTATACTCCCACTGTCAACGAGGTCAATCTTACGTGGACGTACGATAATGAGGATCCAATCTCGACTGTGACCTCGTTATCACCATACTGGCAAACTACGACACCATTCCAGATTTCGGCCACTGCATCAGATAACGGGACAGGAATAAAAGAAGTAGCGTTGTATTATAACTACAGCGCTAATAATGCTTCAGGCTGGTCTGAGTGGACGTTATACGGAAATAATGATACAACGAGTCCTTATATCTGGTCGTTCACTTCCCCTCAGGGTGATGGATACTATCGATTTTATAGTAGAGCGATCGATAGAGAAATCAATATTGAAGATCCTCCAAGTTCTCCTAGTTTTGATGCTTTTTGTGGTGTTGATACTGTCAAACCCTCCTCACGATTAGACAATATTACCCCTTATTGGTATATTGAACCTGATGGAGACGTGATCATCAATAGTTCCACTGCAAGCGATTCCCTAAGTGGCCTAAAAGACATTTTGTTATACTATCGTTACAGAATAGACAACGGATCTGCATGGGGATCTTGGCAGTACTTTGGTTCAGATGAAAGTGCGCCATGGTCCTGGAATTTTAACTTCCCAAATGCCAAGGGTTTCTATCAATTCTATAGCATCGCAATTGATAATGCAGGTAACTCTGAGGATCCTCCTACCTCTCCTGATAACGATACCGAATGCGCCTATAATTCCACAAGACCCTATTCAGAAGTAGATGCTATTAGTCCGTACTGGCATAACACCTCAACTCTGACCATCACCGGTCAAGCTACAGATTTCAATGGGACCGGTTTACATAATGTTACGCTGTACTATTATTATAGCAATAACAACAGCAGCTGGTCTAGTCAATTTATTTTTGGTGTTGATACTGACCCATGGAATATTATTTCATGGATTTTTACATTTCCAAATGGAGAAGGATACTATCGATTCTATAGTATTGCTGTAGATAATGATAGTAATGCCGAGTATTTTACGGGCAATGACACATCATGTGGTTATGAAACTGTAAAACCTTCTTCGCAGGTTGACCCAATTACCACATATTGGCATAATGCCACAGGAAACCCACTACTGATTAGTGTGACCAATACAAGTGATGAACTGAGCGGAATTAAAAATGTCACTCTTTACTATCAATATAGGACAGGTAACACATCAAGTTGGAATGCTTGGACTTCTTTTAGCAGAGATGAAAATACACCTTGGAGTTGGAATTTCAATTTCCCCAGCGGAGAAGGCCACTATCGGTTCTATAGTATAGCGTATGATCAGGCAGGCAATAGAGAAGATCCACCATCGTCACCAGAGTATGATACGCAATGTGGATATTCCACATCTAAGCCATCCTCCCAGGTCAATTCCATTTCACCGTACAACGTCACGATCTCTCCATTATCGATCAGTGCAACAGCAAGTGATGATGTGAAAAATGTGACCATCTGGTATTATTATTCCTCTCAAAATTCAGCATGGTGGAATCCATGCTGGTCGTACAAAAAGCTGTTGTCCATAACTGGAAAAAATGGGGGCTATCAGATGAAAATCATTGTAGGAAATACAAGTGGCGGAAACGTTACCTGCAATGGTCATGCACGAAGTGATTTCGGTGATACTAGATTTATAAGTTATTCAGATAATACAACACAACTATCCTATTGGCTTAAGAACTATACTACCGATACTCAAGCTACTTTCTGGTTAAACAATTCACTCAATGATACAGACATTTGGATGTACTACGGAAATAGCAGTGCCTCAACAACAAGCAACGGGACAAACACGTTTTATTTCTTTGATGATTTTTCAAATGGATTAAGTAAATGGGTAATGGACTCGTGGAACACCGATTCAATTTATATTAATCAGAGTCAGGGGAATTCAGCTCCAGCGCTGAGACATGATCCTGACAACTCAATACCTGCTAATAGAAGCGATCAAGACACAAGGATTCGTACCACCTACAAGATACTAAATGGCATTATCGAATATGATGTGTATTTAGCTGGGACCCCAAGAGTTATTCATCAATTTGGTTGGAGAGTAAATGATTTATCTTGGACTAATGGATATTGTTGGCAGTTACAGAATTCAGCGGCTGATGGGGGTTTTTTTGAATTTTTTGCGCCTACAAACTGGACCCAGATAGGAACTGCTTTTCCTGTTGTTTCAACAGGTACCTGGTATCATGTTAAAATAAATGTTTCAGATGCTGATTATTCAGCAAAAATCACACCATCTGCTCCAGCTGGCGATAGCGCTCGTTCGGTAACAGATTCTACCAAAACAACCGCTGATTATCTAGTTTCGCATGTTCATGGGGTAAGTATGGATTCGTCAAATTATGTATTGGTGGATAATGTATTTGTGAGAAAATATCGGGCAACGCCACCGTCCTGGAATAGTTTTGGCAGTGAGGAACAGGGATATACAAAATGGAACAATGTAAGCAATCCAGATGAGAACAGTCCTTGGAGTTGGAACTTCACCTTCTCCAATGGTATCGGTTACTATGAATTCTACAGCATAGGACGGAAAGCAGGATCATCTGATGAACCAGCACCACTGAATGCTGATGCGAGATGTCATTACAACCCGAGAGGAAATGCTCCAACTATTGAACTCATATCCCCTGCACCAAATGGTACTACTACTGTTGAACTCCAATCCCTTTGTCAGATCTGGGCAAATGATACTGAGGGAGCTGCACTTGATGTGTATTGGTATGAGAATAGAACCGGAGTTTGGATTTTAAGAAATACGAACAGTAGTATAAGTGCGAATTCCACGGTTAGTTATGTCTTTTCACAATTCGAGAATTACTCTATCACTTACTATTGGAAAGTAGCAGTCAATGATAGTATAAATAATGTCTCTGCCATATTTCATTTTACCACGATGCCGCTTAACACTTCAGTTGATCCGTTCTCTCCATACAATGTCACATCATCACCTTTTATTATTACTGCTTCTAATTATACTGCTGTCGATAATGTTACATTGTACTACCGCTGGAGTGACCATAATTTTACTGGGTGGGATACGTTAACCTACGATGACTTTGAACTTGGGTGGGGCAATTATACTGATGGCGGGGACGATTGTTCACGATATACTGGTGGAACATATGCACATCAAGGAAGTAGTGCTGCGAATATTCAGGATAACAGCGGTGTTGCGTCATCGTTTTATCATACCAATACCATGGATCTTGAAACCCCCGGATATAATTATCTTAAAGTCGAGTTCTGGTTCTATACAGTGGAAATTATTGAAGATTTCTGGGTGAAGTACAATGATGGAACTGGCTGGGTGACTGTGGCTGATTATGATGCAAATGATGATTTTGTTAATGATCAGTTCTACCATACAACCGTGTGGATAAATGAGTCTGCTTACGACCTCACAGCTACTGCACAAATCATGTTTGAATGTAGTGGATCAGATAATGAGGATGATGTCTATATCGATCAGATATGGGTCAATGCAACAACTTTTATAGATTGGATGATCTGGAATAATGCCTCTAATCCTGATTCTAATGTCCCTTGGAACTGGAGTTTTAATTTTCCAAATGGCAGAGGTTATTATGAGTTCTACAGCATAGGAAAGAAAGCTGGTTCATCTGATGAACCAGCACCACTGAACGCTGATGCGAGGTGTTTTTACACTCCAAATCTTTCTTCACCGATAATAAACTTCTATGATCTAAGGAATAGTACTGTTTCCAAACTAAATAATATCACCGGGCTTCTTGATGTTAACAATGAATATTTGTTTACTATCAACATCACTGATAGAAATGGATGGGTTGATATTCAATACGTCAATATCATGGCTTGGTATGACCATGGTAACGAGACCAGCAGTTACAATCAAACCTTAGGCAGCAATCTAAATATGTTTCTGCAATATAGGAATACCACTGGAACTGCGCAGTTCAGAATGCTTTGGCCAGATAATGAAGCGCAAATCATCAGTGGAAATTGTTCCGAAACCATTATCAATAGCACCACGAGGATTGTCAACATAAGTTTCAAACCTCTAAGTCAAACGAGGTGGGCGTGCAGTAATAACACTTGGGACACTACCAAAAACACTACCAGCGATTCATTTTCATGGAACTTTAACATCACCGTTATAGGCGCTTCTGGCTTAAAATCATGGAAGAGGGATGAGTATGGAGTCTACAAATTTGCTACTATTTTGCCTGAAAAAAACTGGGTGGATGTCCGAGCAGCACCAGGGTATAATGCGACATCGAATGTTGTCAACATCACCTATTCTTCAAACTACGACTATAATATTAGTATATTTTTTGAAGAGAATCTTACGAATGTTTCGTCAGGTGATATCATCCCCATCGCAAATAATGTCTATATCTGTGCAAATGCAGATCCTAATGATGATATCACTGCCGATATGATGTTTAATGGCATCCGAGAATTAAATGCTATTGACGTAATCAACATATCAGGTATTTTTCATAAAAACAACACAAGCCAAATCGTTTACGTGCAGTTCAATGTCTACATACCCTTTGGTACCATCCAAGGAGAATATACGGCTCATGTAGCCACGAAGATAAAACAGAAATAAAATTAAGATCACCCCATTGCTACGTAATTCGATTCCTTGAAAAAAAATAAAGAAATTCAAGACCCAAAGTTTTATATCATGGACAATGAATTAGTGACATGCACCCTAACATATAATCATGTTACAAAATATTAGGTAAAAACTAGTGAGGGCTAGAAGGATGGGAAAGCAGAGCATATATTCGGTTCTCGTTGTAACAGCGTTGGTATTATCATTATTCACTGGTATGTTCTGTCTTGAGCCTTTTGTCGTGAAAAATGCGCAAGCTAATCCTGGAAATATTAGCGAAGAATGGTATAACGCGACGACCTTAAACGTTACGGTTCTCTATAGAGAGCCAAGGATTAATTGGTATGATTTTCAGTACAATCAGTCTGGGACTTGGATCTCTAGACTTAATACACCGAGTGATGTAAACGCTAGTGCAGAATACAGATTTATTGTCAATATTAGTAGTGATTATCAATGGGAAAATATCACGTATGTGAATATCACCGCTTGGTATGACCAAGGAAATGAGAATACCGTCTATAACCAGACGTTTGGTGGGAACATGAATTTGTTCCTTCAGTATGAAAACATTACAGGAACCGCTGTCTGGAGGATGGTATGGCCTCATGGTGGCGAGGTTACTGCGGGTCAATATACCGAGAGAGTTGTGCATGATCCCATTGGTAGTCCAAGATTTACCGAGTGTCATAATCTAACATTTTCGTTTGTCCCCGGATATCAATTTCGATATGCTCCTGGGGATGGGAGTTGGAATACATCCCGTAATGCTACAAATGATCCTGAATCTTGGAATTTTAAAATCTACGCTTCAAATGAGCAAGGGTACGTTTCTTGGGTTCGAGATGAATTCGGGATTTACTCGTATACTGAAATGATAAGTGCGGGATGGCCTGTTATCTATGCATATCCTGGGCAAAATGCGACAGCAGAAAGCAATATTACCCTTATCACTCGTTCGAACGGGAATTATTCGCTTTCTGTAGATGTAGGGAACTTAACTCATCGAACACATCCTACTGCAAATATGTCTCGTAAAAGGATTTGGGTGCGAGGTGGTGATTTGGCTCTACCAAATAATTTCACCGCCTTTAATGATGTAGTCTACCTCTATGGATCTGCTGGAACATATCATCGTAATCAAGCAAATGGAACGATTTTTTCAACGAGCGATATTGAGTATACGTGTGATGTCCCTCTCGGTCAGATCTCGGGGGAGTATACAGCTCCTATAAGTTATCATCTAAAAACTACATAGGAATTTATCAACACACTGTAATCCCTCTATTTTGAAATCAGATATTAACCCATTATTCGGTTTTGGTTTTTTTTAATCGCATCAATTTTTATCTAAACATTATCTTAAAATGATTCTATTACAGAGTGACGTTTTGACAAAAAATCTTTATATACGTTGACTCCCAAAAAGTATACCTGACATTTGTTAGCATGTCGGTAAGTAACTTGATAATGGAGTGGATGAAGGTAAAAAAAATGGAGATGGAACGAAAGAGAAAGTTGTTTTCTGCTATAATAGGAATAACAATAATCGTCTCTCTAGTAGTAAATATCTTTCTTTTTGGACCAATCATCATGATTGGGAAAGCCGATCCTGGTGATATCCCTGATATATGGCATAATTCAACAACTTTGAATGTAACAGTCCTGCATTTTCCTCCGAGAATCAATTGGTATGATTTTCAGTACAAACAGTCTGGAACCTGGGTATCCAGACTCAATGCACAGAATGATATAAACGATAGTGCAGAATACAGATTCATTGTTAATATCAGTAGTGATCAGGGCTGGGATGATATTCAATTCATAAATATCACCGCTTGGTATGATCAAGGGAACGACGGTAGCACTTATAATCAAACATCGGGTGGAAATTGGAATCTATTCCTTCAATATAAGAACACTACGGGTACTGCTGTCTGGAGGATGCTATGGCCTCATGGTGGTGAGATTACTGAAGGGACACATTCAGATACAGTCGGGTTCGATCCTTATGGGAGTGCTGGTCATACAGAATGTCATAATCTAACATTTTCGTTTATTCCAGGTTATCAGGTGAGGTATGCTCCTGGTGACGGGATCTGGAACAATACCTACAATACAACGGATGATGTTGAGTCCTGGAATTTTAAAATAGCAGTTACTGATAGTGGTGAAGATGCCCCACAATCGAGCACTATTTGGATAAACGATGAGTACGGTATTTACTCGTATAGTGAGATCGTCAGTGCTGGATGGCCGACTATTATTGGTCACCCAGGAGAAAATGCGACTGCGAACAGTAATATAACACTCGTGACACGGTCGAACGGGAATTATTCTCTCTCTACCGACGTCGAGGATTTAACTCATAGAACGTTTCCAGGAGCAACGATTTCTCGAGAGAGGATTTGGGTACGCGGTGGCGATTTAGATATCTTCGACAATTTCACTGCGAGCGGTAGTGGGATCTATTTCTACGGACTTATTGGAACATACCATCTTGCACAAGCTAATGGTACCAATCTGACCACCGATGATGTTGAGTATAAATGTAACATTCCCATAGGTCAAATGGCTGGTGACTATGTTGCCGCGATACGATATCATCTGACGACAACATAGTGATACAACACCAATCCCCCCCTTTTTTTTAATAAAAATTTTATTTTTTGTATGTAATGTAAAGTCATTTTGTCATGCTCTTCCTCTCTTAATTACTATCGAAAAAATATCTTTTCAAAGAAAGACTTTAATATACGAATAAAGATAAGAAGTATGGATGGGTGACTCAGCAGTCTAGATTTACTACAGGAGAGAGGAGAGTGGGAAAACAAACAAGAAAACATAGTATCGTTTTTTTTATACTCATAATATGTTTATGCACCTTGGTATCAACTGTTGCAACAGCAGCAGCTGATGAGGTATCTCTATCCATTAAGATGTTGCAGGGTGAACAACAAACTCGTTTTAACAAACCTGTGTTTGTCGCTGGTGTCTGGCAGTATGTGAATATTACCATGAATCAGATAATCGATGAATTGTCATTGAGGTTCTATAAAGGAATAACACTCACAACTGGAAATAAAAATGAAACAAATTATTATGAGTGGAAATACGATAAAAATAATATAACAGTCTGGAACGATGTAAGCGGGTATGGTCCTGAGTACATAAAACAGGATTCTTGTTATAATAACACTACTCTGTACAGTTTTTGTATAGGAATAAAGGATGCAATGCCTAACATTGTAGACTATTTTGAAAACTGGACTGTTGAAGTATCAAAAGATGGAACTACAGTTCATTCTGAGAGTATTGTCGTAGAAAAACCAAAAACCGGTATCTCATTGAGCAAACCATCTTCAATCATATTTTATGTTGATCCATTCACCATCATGGATGCTCAAGGTGATAATTTCTTTAAGATAGGAAATATTGGTAATATTCCGCTGAACGTAAATATCGATTACGAAAAATACAACGATATCGAAATTACAGATCTAAATAAAAAATTTTTACCGGATGATATCATCACTCATTATGTTATAGTCCATTCGAAAAGTTGGCCGCCTGGGATTAAAAGAATGGATGTACAATTAAACGGCTCATATCCTCGCTCATATTTCGTCGATACAAATGCGACCGTTACCTTGTACACCTCCTTTATTATAGACGTACCTCAGTTGGTCATCTATGTAGGGCATAGCAACTATAGACTAGATGAAATCCAAGGCACAGGGATAACCTTCCAGTATTTAGAAAGATTAAACATGTATGAGGGGGAAATCCGAGATATCAATGTATATGTTTCCGGTAACGGGGCAGTAACTGTAGACGTATCAGCAGATGAAAAAAACATTAGTGCGCTAAAATTGTATGATGGCATTACTGAAACACGTTCTCCGATTTCTTTTACTTCCACAAATACTTCAGAACGGACTATAGTCGTGACCGTTGAAGCTCTCGGTGAGGGAAAAACAGGTATCCTTACCTATAAAGTAAGCAGTGATGAAGTAATTAAAACCTATACAACTCAAATAACCATTGGACCGCCAGCATCACCTGACAAAGGAACATCTGCGAACCCTGGTTTCATCGTGCAGATCATTGTCATCATCGTCGTTCTGCTTGTTGTTATCTATATGGTTTTATCATACGTTAAAAATAGAATGAGGTAACAGAGAAAAAATGAGAAAAATCATTTTACCCTTTCTACTAATGTTCACAACCCTCGTCCTCTGTTCAGTACTTGTTCCGCTGAACGCAAGCGCAGGGCAAGCAGGTGTAGGAGTAATAAACGTCCCACCAAAATACGGGTATATCCGTGTTGAGGAGCAGGATAATTTTATCCGAGTGTATCTCAATATTTCAGATTATAACTCCTGGGCTGATATCAATAATGTGAGTGTGACCCTCGACAATTATGGCGTAAGGCTCTCTACGTTTATTTTCCAACAATATACGAGTTTGGACTCCTATGTTGAAATAAATGAATTCAGCGAAACACCTGAGAATAATCATTTATTGGTTATCGAAAAGTGTTTTTTCGAAAAATCAAACAAGAAAGAAACCATCGATGAACGCTGCGACATTGCAGTACGATTCGTCTTTCAAAAAACATTTTTTACCGGCTTAAGCATTGTGATAAATGATAGAGCGGGATCCACCCCCGCAGAGGCATATATCTATTACAACAGTGAAGAATCAATGAGAAGCGGCAATACTATTGTGATTCCTTGGATAGGTTTACGAATTACTATCGATATCCCTCCGTATCTTGTCGATTTAATCGCAATAGTACTCGGGTCGATTGGTGTCGTGTATTATCTTAAAAAAACAGGGATGCTAGAAAAAAGACGAGGAAACTATGAAAAAGTATAGTCGTCGTTCTTGGCTTTTTCCCTGTTGCCTATTCATATTTTTTTCAATTTATCTCTTGGTGAAGTTCGTGTTTATTTTCTTTTTCAGAGCCGCCTTTGAACCAAAGTTCATCTTTGAACTCACGCCCTTTTATCTTTTATCAGGATTGAGCAACGTGCAACTGGGATTACTTTCCTTGATGATTATACTCGCCGATATGTATCTGCATCTACGGTCCGGTAAACGAAATTTACTTCTCTCTTTCCTCCCGACCTCTGTGATGTTATCGAGCTTGGGGTTCACCATTATGTTTAGCCCAATGGATATAGCATATGTCTATCACTATGGTCTGTTTGGTTGTCTGCTCCTTGTTGTTCTCATCGATTATCAGTACGTCTTAAAAGGTGTAGAAACCCCGACGATGCTCCGTAAAAAAGAACCGGTAGCGATGAAAATTATGGAGAAGGAACCTACTTCTGTGCGAGTCAAGTCTCTCTTTGCAAAAAATGCGAACGTCAATCAGCAACCTCAGACGTCTCTTCTCTCAGAGAGCACGGTTGAACTAAAAAAAGTGTCAGATACTATTCTTCAAAAAATGCAGACCATGTTAGAGGACCTTGAAAGAAAAACAGTACGAATTGAAAAATTGGAAAACGATATCGAAGAGCGACGAAGAAATCTTATAAACCAGGAGAAAATGTTTACTGATCGCGTTATCCCTTATTTTGAATCAAAAGAAAAAATTCAGATTGATGAGAAAAACCTCGTAAGAAATATCCCCGCGGATGACAAAATTTTTATGAAAGAAAAAATGGAGGATCGTCTCATTATTGATGATACGAATGAAGTCGTTGCGGTCGTACAGAGAGGGATTTTCAAACAAATTAGCAATTCCTTTGCTGATTTTCTCGGTTATGAAAGTAATGAACTTTTACAGAAGAGTTTTTTTGTTTTTATCGCTCCTCACGGCTTTGAGGATGCCAGAAAATACTATCTCAATAGATTAAAAGGTGTTACTTCAAACTCTTTTAGAACTGTGTTATTCACCAAAGAACATACTGAGTTGTTAGTGGAAATTACTGTGACACCAACAATTTACAAGGGGGACGCCGCTGAATTTCTTAGTGTTAAAGAAGTCAAAAACAAGTAATGCGATAACCATAAACGAAAGATCACACGATGTTTGATCTCCAATCTATACAACATATTTCGGTTGTACCCCCAAAAATGAGTCGAATACAACATATGATTTACATCATTATTTTGTAGTAACTAATTAATAAAGAAAAATCGAAGTGATAGCACATATACTGCCATTAAAAGGAGAGAATAACCTCTATCGTACTGTTGAAGGGATGACCAAAATATTTAATTACTACTGAACCATAATATAAAATAATAAAATAGGGGGTCTTAAATAATATGAAAAAAATAGCAATACTGTTTATTGTAGGAATTCTTGTTGGCTCCACACTAGGAGTCGTAGGAATAAAAACCAACCAACAGGCAACCATGTCTCTATCTCAACATCTCTCCACACCACAGGTGGAGATCCAATCAGCAAACAACGATTATATCATGCTTGAACTCGCAGGGTCTTCAACGTATCTCTCCATCACAGGTCATCCACGACTTCCAGAACTCGTTCATATCATTGAACTACCATTTGGATCAACCGATATTCGTGTTTCTCTTACCCCACAAGACATCACCACTCAGTATATCGACCAAGAAATCAAACCAGCAGCTGCGCTCCTTCCCCTCACCCCAGAATATCAAAGTATCGCTGCCGGTACCACGATGAAAGATGAATCCATTTATGCAATGACAACACCATATCCAACAACCTGGTACACCACAACAACCGGCGTCGGATTAAACAAAAACAACCAACATGTTACCTTCCTTTCTATTCATTATTATCCGATTCGATACACACCAGCAACAGGAACCTTACAGATAGCAAACAACGCAGACATCAGTGTTACCTATACACCTTTAGCGCATTCCCCGTTTCCAGCAACCAGCGCATATGATCTAGTCATCATTGCACCAGAAAAATTTGAAAGCGCACTTCAACCACTTATCGATCATAAAAACAGTTATAATGTTAGTACATATTTGAAAACCACAGAGGATATTTATGCCGAGTATGTCGGTGTTGATAAACCAGAACAAATCAAATACTTCATCAAAGACGCTATAGAAACCCAGGGGATAACCTCAGTCCTGCTCATCGGTGGACTGAAAAGCATGTTTTGTGCAAAACCCAGAGACGATGCTAACCAAGGCAGCAAAGGCTGGAATGTTCCTGTTCGATACACCAATCTCTATGACGACCCGAAATTCCCCTTAACCGCTGAAGTAACATATTTTGACCCTGGTGTTATCAGTGATTTATACTATGCTGATATCTACGAAAACGGAGGAAATTTCTCAAGCTGGGATCCCAATGGTGATGGGGTTTTTGCTGCGTGGGGAAAACCAGGGGTTGAAAATGACACAGGACTTGATCTCTACCCTGATGTTGCTCTTGGCAGACTTGCTTGCGTAAGCGTTGCTGAGGTACGAACTGTGGTCAAAAAAATCATCAACTATGAGACTACTACCTACGGGGCTGAGTGGTTCAAGAAAATGACGGTTATCAGTGGTGACGGGTTCCTTGACCAAAAGGATTTAAACATACAATGGGACACAACTGGTCTCCCAACAGGAGCATACACGATTTATGCGCAGAGCAGCAACCCTTCTGCAGAATACGGACCCATTGAAACAATCAATGTCACCGTTGACAAAATCAAAGAGACCAACCTCACCTTCAACCATAATGATAATTTACGGATCAACCATTACCCAGGTTTACCCATCGCTGAAATCGTGACTGTTTCAGAAGGAAATGTTCTTGGCAACACCGATTTTACCTATGTCCCCAATGATGGAGAAGCCTATTGTAACGAATTCTACTTCTGGGCAAACATGAGCTATCTTGATGAGGTTCTTACCATCCGGGGAAAAAGCTATGACCCCAAACCATACGGGAATCTCAGCAGCATCCATGTGTGGATAAAAAATAGCACCGATGATATCGTGTTTGAAGACTGGCGAAATAACACAGAGATGTACTACGAAGGAGAATATACCACTGGTGAACAGGCGTTACTTGGCAGAGGCGGTGCTCTGTATTACATGCCGGAAGAGTTCCAACGTGATATCATCTGGGCATCCAATGGTAAATACACCGGAGAGCAGGACGTCATTAATGCATGGAACGAAGGTGCTGGTTTTATTTTCCTTTCCGGTCACGGCAGTCCAAACGTGTGGGCTGATCATTATCCTGGTATTCCAGGAAATCGTAAATATGGAAGCATCACCGGGCTTGAAGTAACCACGCTGCGTCCTTGGTCACCATATTTTACAAAGCCGATATTCCCGATGGATACCATTCGAAATGAAGAGAAACTCCCCATTGCAGTGATTGGTGGTTGTCATAACAGTCAGTTCAATGTCTCGATGGTGTATGGGCTTCTTGATGCTATGATTTATGTGTTTCCGAACTTCCCAAAAATACACATGTGGTGTTACGGGACGCCGGTTCCAGAAGCATTCAGTTGGAGACTGATTCGAAACCCACATGGCGGTGCCATCGCTACCATGGGAAACACAGGGCTTGGGTATGGTATGCCTGGTATTGATCTCACAACAGGCGGTGGTGACGGATGGATCACCATTGAATTCTTCAAACAGTACGGAGCGGAAGGACTCGATATCCTAGGGCAAGCATACCAGCAGACTCTGACAAGCTACGTCAATACCTTCGACATGACCGATCTTGCTGCGGGACATCCAAAATCCGTTCAACAATGGGTGTTGCTCGGCGATCCTACGTTAAAAATCGGTGGCTACCAGTAAACCATCGCATTTTCTCTTTTTTTTTAAAAAAAACCTCCTTTTATTCAGAAACATCAAAGGATATTGTCCATAAAATAATATATAAATGAAGGTCAGTAATGCTTAAAGAAACAACATTTCCTCTTTACAATAAAAGGAAAGAATGGAGCGGAACGAGGATTATTTTACCCCGATAACAAAGAACAGCAACAGCGATGCATGTGCAATTTTTTTGGCAGATATTTCCTCGTTACACATCACTGAGACGGTAAATGTCGTTTTACCAAAGCCGAACACCAACACTTGTATTGGTGCTTGTCCACCTGCAGAAATCGTAGGGATCATACCATTTTTTAACGCAGGGAAGACAAAACCGCTATCGAATGTGATGTTCCAGGAGACATTCGTCGCAGGAGCATCGCCATCGTTTATAATTGTAACTGTGACGCCAAACCCACCTTTTATTTCGATATCAAGTGTTGGTGCAGTAATCGTCATTTCAAAGGGATCTGACCAGTTGCTCTCTGCGCCATGGTTGTCTTTTGTTTTGGCTTTCACTATATATGACCCTTTTTCAGACCACGTATGCTCTCGTTTCAGCTCAACTCCAGAGAGAAATGGTCCTATCCATCCACTCGTCGTGTTATCTCCCCAATCAATAGAATAGAGGATCTTATCCCCATTTGAGTCTGATGCAGTGAAGGTGTACTCATAGGACTTTCCTGGTTTTCCCGTTGTTGGACCATCGATTACTGGTATTTCAGGTGGTGTATTCGGTATTTCAATAAATACCGATGTCTCATCCGTTGTCACATCACCAATGTTATCTGTCACAGTGAGCGTCACCGTATACTCCCCTAGAGACGCATAGGCATGTGTTGGATTCTGATCTGTTGATGTCGCGTTATCACCAAAGTCCCAGTACCATGAAAAACCTAGTTCTCCTCCATACGCCGATCCTATAAAATCAACCGACGTGTTGATAACACCGTGATAGGGGCCGTTTGCATCAGCGAGGAATTCTATGTCTCCGAATGCATACACTTTTCCGTCTGCGGAACCAACAAACACCTTACTTGCTGCAAGGGCAGCGGATGATTTTGAACCTGTTAGTAGGTTAAAATTATACTCCCAAATCTTGGTTCCACTAAATGCATTAAGACAGATGAAATAACTTAAAAAACCACAACACGGATTTGTACCAAAATAGACCTTGCCATCAGCAACTGCAGGTGATGATTCGACACTACCGCTTATTTGATAGCTCCATACAAACCCACCGGTGTCTCTGGTTAGACAGAGCAACCTCCCATCGCTCGTACCGATATAGAGATAATCATATGCGATTGCGGGTGATGAATGGACTTCGCTGAGTGCGCTATAATTCCACATCAGACTCCCATCATCCGCATCCAAACAATACACGTTTTTGTCATTTGATCCAAAGTAAATCTTTCCATCAAATACTGTCGGCGAAGAGTATGTTCCATCGGTCATGGTATATTCCCAGATGAAAGCTCCATTATCACTATCCACACATAAGAAATCACCATTCGTAACACCAAAATAGACCTTTTCATCTGTCACTGCTGGAGATGACACGATAACACTCCCTGTTTGATATTTCCAGAGGAGATATCCATCATCTGCGTCTAAACAGTATAGTGAACCGTCACTAGAACCAAAAAATACTTTGTCGTCTATAACGGTCGGTGAGGTATCAATGATAAAATCTGTTTTATAACTCCAGAGGAATGTTCCATCAATCGCATTCAGACAATACAGCTTTGAATCCTGTGAACCGACATAGACTTTCCCATTTGCAACTGCTGGAGACGAAGTAATCTCCCCCGTTGTTGAATAATTCCATACGAGACTCCCGCTATCCATATCTAAGCAGTATAGGTTCCAGTCCCATGAACCAATATAGACTCGCCCATGAGACATTGCAGGTGACGATGAGATGACATAATTCGTCTGATACGACCACAGCACTTGATTATCTTCCGGTGCGGTTGTCGTTGAAAAACCATTATGTGTTACATCATGGCGGAACATCGGCCACCAATCATTCCCTCTTGGATCATTCAAATAGTGGATTGGAGATTGAATAAAAGTGGTCGAATCTGCAGCATCTGCAACGAATGGTAGTACAGATACACTTGCAAGAAGTACTACAAAAAGTAATGATCCATATTTTTTCCAAACCATTATATCGCTCATCGGATAACCCTCGGTAAATTCTTAAGACTCCTAATAAAAATAACCATCAATCCCCTATATAATCTTAACGATTGTTAATAATATATTCGTATCGATATCCAATTCCCATCGCTACACTCTATCTCTCATCGTATAACAATTATCTCAATCCAAAAACAATAAAGAACTGGTCAACAGATATAAAATCAACAAATGTATTACCAAATGCGAGTTGCGTAGGAGACTATCATGAACGTGTTAATCACCGGAGTAACTGGTTTTATTGGGGCTCATCTTGCACAGGAGCTACTGAAAAAAAGAGCTATGATCTTGTAGGGACGTTCAGAGATACGGAAAAGGTATTGATGTATGAAAAACAGGGAATCGAGATGAGAAAGGCAGATCTGCTCAAACCAGGTTCCCTTAAAGACGTTACCAAAGATGTTGATGTCGTCGTTCATCTCGCGGGGTTGATGCGGTTTCACGACCCCTGGGACTTATTGTATAACCATAATGTGAAGGCGACACAGACCATTGCAGGAGACGCTCTTCAACACGGTGTACAGCATTTCATTTACAGTAGTTCGACGGAGGCAATTGCCCCAGTAACAAGCATCCCCGGCGATGAAACAAGCCCGTATAACCCCACCTATGAGTATGGAAAAACCAAACAACATGTGGTCAAAACTTCATTTTGTACAAAAAATTAATTTCCTATTTTAACTCGTCTTTAATTCGTAAAATGTTTCAATCAACTATTTAACAGAATTATTTAAATGGTAAATAATCATGTATGAGTGTTGATGAGTGAAAAGTCTCTTCCTTTACCAACATATTTTATACAAAGAGCTCGAAAGTTAGGAGCAAAAAAAGCATCAATCATCTCTCCAAAAAAAGTATTTACCGCAGAATGGGTACGACGGAAATGTCAGTATGGTTGTGATGGATACGGTCAACATCTCACGTGCCCACCTTTTTCTCCAACCCCGCAAGAAACGAGACGGATGCTCGACGAATATAAAACCGCTCTCTTGATTCATTGTCCCTCGAAATGGACGGATGTAAAAACCATTGTCTCAACCCTTGAGCGTGAGGCGTTTCTTTCCGGCTATTACAAAGCATTTGGCATGGGCTCAGGTCCCTGTTCCCTCTGTGACAAATGCGATATGGAAAAAGGATGTACACATCCGGAAGAAGCACGTCCTTCAATGGAAGCCTGTGGCATCGATGTGTACCAAACTGCAAGGACAGCGGGTTATCCGATTGAAGTGGTTCACGATTATCACAGCCCTCAAAATTACTATGGGTTGCTTTTACTCGAGTAATGGAGAATGTGAGCTTTTTTTAGATGGCAGAATAACAAAATTGATGAAAAAAATAAGGGTGCAAGGAGCGAAACTTATCGTATTCTTCTCGAACGAAATCCCTAATAACTCACCCAGATATCTACTGCTTTACAAAATGCAAATATCCGTGGTGGGACATTATGAAAGAACAAGGATTTTTCCCCCCAAAAAAAGAGACCTTTTGCCCCTTCCATCTGTATGAAAATATTTTCCTGACCAAAATAAAATCCAATTTTAGAAGGTAATATCAGCGCATTTATCTTCTCCCCCTCTGCACCATTCGCTTGAATAATAACTTCCTTGTTATAGACGAACTTAAAACCAAATAACCACAACGCGGTTGTGGATACCGTATTGCATTTCCCTATGACAAGTACTACACTATTGGTAAAATGATCAGTATTTGCGTTCACAATGGGCATAGAATTCAGGAGAAACAAACAGAAGATAGCAACAACCAACCCTACCAGTCTATATCCTGTTTTCATTTCGTGTCACCCATCTTGTAAAGGAATATCGTATGGTTCTTGTACAGGATGCCAATCAATCTGAAAATAATCAAAAATGTATGGGGTGTCAGTAATAGGTCCACGAATTAAACTGATCAATCCAGGAATCATATAGGGCAGTATCCTTGGTCTATCCCAATAATTCTGATCCCAAACACTTCGACTAATTGGAAAATGTAAAGTGTTTTTAAGAATCCGAAACCGTGTAAGTATCGGCTGATTAAAATATGCATTCTGTCCATTCCCAATAAAATTATTCTGAAGGATGATATCTGAGGAAGTGCAAAAGGTAAGAACACCGAGATTTTCATTATGCGATATATTATTCCGATAAATCACATTATTATATGAAGCTGCAATAAAGATACCATTCTCATTCTCGGAGATAATATTATTTGAGATATTATTGGCCACCGCTACCGCTAACATAATTCCATACTCGGTTTGAGAAATAATATTGCCATTAACGGTGTTATTTTGACCATTCAATAAAATACCACACCCCTCATTACGAATGATTAGATTATTTGTAATCGTGTTATACCCGCTGCCTGGAAACGCTGGGAGTTCAAATGGGTTACCATAATATGTTCCGATGCCAAACCTATTATTCAATATGATATTATCTGTGATTCTGTTATTATTTGAGGATATACAAATTCCCGATCCATTACTACAATTCTGGATAGTGAACCCAATTACCGTTACGTTATCTGCGGTGATATTTACACCGTGACCATTGATTGCACCATCAATGATGGTAGTATTTTTATCCTCACCAATTAAAGATATTGAGGTATCAATCACAATGTTTTCTACATACGGCGAGGAATCATCATACACAAACACAGTATCCCCATTACTTGATGCATTGACGGCATCTTGGATCTTGGTATAATTATTCGGACCACTTCCACCAACATAAAGAATGTTCCCTTTTGTTAAAGGATGAGAAGTCTTTTCCATTAGTACAATTCCAGATACAGGTACAACAGTGCTCACAATCATCAGCGTACAAACAATAAGAGATAATATTTTACCATTCAATCTTTCATTCCCCCTTATGCAATGCTAATGCATATCATATATTAATATTTTTTTGCAAAATTATTGGTAAAAAGAGGTGCTAACTAAGACCATTCACACTTAAAGTAAACCCTAAGAAATACGTTTTGTCACTGAATGGGGACAGCATTAAGCCAGAATAGCCCATAAATAAACCACCACTGTTTAAATTCTCATGAACGAGACCTTTCAGACCAAATGAACGAAGCTCTACCTCATACCCCATAAACAACACGAAGTTGAATACTCGAAAAGGATTCAGTGTCCAGATAAAAATTCCTATCTCTGCCAAGGCGTTTGCTAACTCCTCTGCTCCTATCAGTGATACTAAGAATGCCGGAATTAACCCAAAAACAAGCAAAACACCAAACGGAATGATAAATGGGCTCGGAGAATAATCAGGGATTTTCGTAGCAGCAGCAAAAAGTAAACAAAACGCATTCTTCATGTTCGGATTCAGATTTTGTTTCTGTTTAATCTTCGCTATGCTCTGAAAATTATTTTGAATCGTACGGAGGCTATTGGAATTTTGATAATATCCAGTTACCAGTCTTTGTGCGTGTTCAACACTCATCCCCTTTGGGAGCAACCCGTACTTGTTCAATTCCACGACTGCTTCCTTGAAAAGAGGGACAGCTTCTTCCCTGGTTGTCGTTGTATTCAATCGATCTCTGAAACCAACCAGATACAGCTCCAAATTCTGATATTGCTGTTTGGTGAGCTTCACGGTATGATTCCCGAAGCCTTTGATACCATACGCCTCGGTAGTTACCTCAACAAGATCATTGTCGGTAGCTGCCTTGACAAGGCTGATGTTGATGCTAGGTACAACAGCGACTCCAAGAAACAAGAGGATAATGGCAACGGCTACACCTTTCTTCAGGAGAATTTTTCTACTCACCTTTTTCCTCCCCATGACATGCGAATATGTACTAAGGTATATATTTTTTTCTAAGAAATAAAATATAAAAAAATAAAACAAAAGAAAACTGGACCGATTTCATTCCCACAACACCCCTCAATTTTTTTCAATAGAAACCTATTTAAAAGAATAGCAGAATTTCAATTCGTACAAAGGACGAGAAACGACCGTTTCATAGCTCAGCCTTTGAAACATTTTGTTTTAGTTCTTTTGTAAAAAACTCCGAAATAAATAAGGAGGAATAACCACCATGAAAGGAACAATAAAATGGTATAATACGCGAAAGGGCTATGGGTTCATCGTTGGCGAAGATGGAAAAGATATATTTCTCCACCGATCATCGGTACCAGCGGAATTAAACCTGAACGAAGGCGATAAAGTTGAGTACGAAACTGAAGACAGCGACAGAGGACTAAAAGCAGTCAACGTCAAAAAAGGCTAGAAATAATTACCCCTACCAATAACAAAAGCGCTTCAAAATTCTTTTTCCTCACCCATAAATGGCATTTCACCAAACAACAGAGAGAAACAAAAAACCTTTCACTTCTTTTTTTATTTCTTACTGACATCCTTATCTTTGGAAAAACACGCGTCACACAGAGAATCTCCTTCAGGGATGCTCTTCCCACATTTACGACAGGTGCCATATCGTGCCTGTTTAAACCCGACCACGATCTCATGATGCTTCGTGATCCAATGGAACATGAGTTTATTTCGATGAATCCGTTGTTTCATATATCCATTCCTGCCTGTAGTAAAGAAAGTCGTAGTTCTTTATAAAATGTTTCGTTTCATACAAGTGCGCCTCTCATCGAAGGGAAAATAAACAACGTAGAGGATTCCTCCCCCATGAAAGCGTTTGTTTCTGGCGGCGCCGGATTCATAGGCAGCCATCTCGTCGACTCACTCATCGAAAACGGACATACGGTCACCGTCTACGACAACCTCAGCTCAGGAGACAAACAATTCATACAACACCACCTACACCAAGAGAATTTTACGTTTATCAAAGCTGATTTACTTGATCTCAAACGAGTAAAAAAAGAAATCCAAGGCCATGACATCGTATTCCATCTCGCTGCAAACCCTCACGTACGACTCGGAGAAAAACAAACCGATCTGGATCTCAATCAAGGGATTGTTGCAACCTACAACATCCTGGAAGCAATGCGACATAGCAGCATCAAAAAAATCGTGTTTTCCTCAAGCTCCGTTGTCTATGGGGAAACACAAGAATCCTCCCTTTCAGAGACGTATGGGCCAACCCTGCCTATCTCTCTGTACGGTGCGGGGAAACTTGGGGCAGAAGGGCTCATCAGCGCATTCTGCGGCACCTTTGATTTCCAAACCTGGATCTATCGATTCGCTAACGTCGTCGGTGCGCGGGGTACTCACGGCGTGATCGTCGATTTCATAGAAAAACTCAAGAAAAACCCAAAAGAATTAGAAATCCTCGGAGACGGTAAACAATGCAAACCCTATCTCTACGTCAGCGACTGCGTCGACGGCATCCTCTTCGGATTCACACATGCCCAAGAGAAAATGAACCTCTTTAACCTCAGCTGCGACACTACCACCACCGTGACACGCATCGCAGAAATGGTAGCTGAGGAAATGAAACTCAAAAATGTATCATTCAAGTACACCGGAGGAATACGCGGCTGGAAAGGAGACGTCCCACGATTCCAACTTGACGCACAGAAGATAAACACACTTGGCTGGAAAGCAACCCTCACCTCAGATGAAGCGGTCAGAAAAGCCATCAGAGACGTGCTTCACGCCAACCTTTAAAAGAACAAGAAAGTTTTCCATTCTCAACTATGAATCTCTCCATCATTGGAACTGGATACGTTGGACTTATCACCGGCGCCTGTTTTGCAAAACTAGGACATACGATCACCTGTGTTGATATCAACCCTGAGAAAGTACGCAAAATAAACAACGGCGTCTCGCCTATCTACGAAGAAGGATTAGAAAGCCTTCTGCTCACCTATAAGGACAAAATATCGGCAACAATAGACTACCAGACCGCACTCATGAACACCGACATTACGTTCATCTGCGTCGGCACACCATCAATGAAAAACGGCACCATCGATTTATCGTATGTGAAAGAAGCAACAAAACAGATAGCAACTATCCTGAAGAAAAAAAATTCTTGGCATCTCGTCGTCGTGAAAAGCACCGTACTCCCAGGAACCACACACAACATCGTGTTACCTCTTCTCGAACAATACTCAGGCAAAAAAGTCGGCACAGACATCGGACTAGCCATGAACCCAGAGTTCCTCAAAGAAGGAGTCGCCATACAAGACTTCCTTGAACCAGACCGCATTGTCATTGGTTTCAACGATGAAAGAAGCAGGGTCGCCGTGCGAGACCTCTACAAGAACTTCTCCTGCCCTATCATAGAGACGTCGTTGTCCGCAGCAGAGATGATCAAATACGCAAGCAACGCGTTCCTTGCCACAAAAATATCCTTCATCAACGAAATCGGAAACCTCTGTAAAAAACTCGGTATTGACACCTACGACGTTGCTACAGGAATGGGACTTGATAAACGAATCGGCAGACCATTCCTTGACTCAGGAATAGGCTGGGGCGGCTCCTGTTTCCCCAAGGACGTTGACGCGCTCATCGCCTGGGCAAAAGAAATCAAAGAACACGCACGTATCATTGAAAGCGCCAAAGCTGTCAACACTGACCAACCACTCCGGCTCGTCGAAATCCTCAAGAAACATATCCCTAAGCTGAAAGGAAAAACCATCGGCGTCCTCGGACTTGCCTTCAAACCAAACACCGATGACATCAGAGACAGCAAGGCGATACCAATCATCAAAGAACTGCTCAGAAACGGGGCGCATATCAAAGCATACGACCCCCAAGCAATGGATAATTTTAAGACACTCTACCCCCAGATACAATACTGTTCATCCGCTTCAGAGGTCCTTACCGCAGACGCGATCCTTATCACCACAAAATGGAAAGAATTCACCACCTTAGATTACCAGGGAAAAATCGTTATCGATGGAAGAAGACTCGAACAAGCAAAAAACGCGAAAATCTATGAAGGAGTATGTTGGTAAAATGAACATTAAAAAAGCAGTGATCCCCGCAGCAGGACTAGGAACCAGATTTCTCCCAGTGACAAAATCAATGCCAAAAGAAATGCTCCCTATCATTGACACACCGGCGATTCACTACGTCGTCAAAGAAGCAGTCGACGCAGGCCTGGACGATATCATCATCATCACCGGGCGAGGAAAGCGCGCAGTCGAGGATTATTTTGATGAATCACCAGAAATGGAAATGCATCTTGCAAAACATAAAAAAGACGATCTCTTGAAAACAATTAAAGAGATTTCCTCTATGGCTAACGTTCATTACATCAGACAGAAAGACCCAAAAGGATTACCCGATGCTATCCTTGCCGCAGAAAAGCACATCGGTAATGAACCCTTCGCCGTCCTCTTAGGCGACGACATCATCCTTTCTGAGACACCCTGCACCAAACAACTCATCGATGTCTACAGTACCTACCATTCTTCAGTCATTGCGGTTCAAGACGTCCCACGAGAAAAAATCAACAGGTACGGGGCCGTGAAAGCAACCAAAATAAACACGAGTGCGCATGAGCTGTATCTCGTCGAACATATCGTCGAAAAACCAAAAATCGAAGAAGCACCATCAACACTAGCTGCAGTCGGACGATACGTGTTCACTCCTGAGATATTTGATGCTATGAAACGCACACAGCCTGGTGTCAATAACGAACTTCAAATTGCAGACTCTATTAATCTCCTCTGTGAATCTCAAAAGGTATACGCCTGTGCATTCAAAGGAAAACGATACGACATCGGTGACAAACTCGGCTACATCCAAGCAATCATTGATTTCGCGCTGAAAAACGATGAACTCAAATCCGGGGTTTCAGCGTATATAAAAAACCTGAACAAACAGGAACCTATCTGAAGAAAAAGACATTATTTATGAACGAATTTTTTTATATGATCGACGATGCAATCACGCTGTTCACTGCTTAGCTCAGGATAGATCGGAATGGAAATGATCTCTTGAGCAAGCTGCTCTGAAACCGGAAACTGACCTTTTCTAAATCCCAACGAAGCATATGCTGGCTGCAGATGCAACGGAAGCGGATAATGAATCCCACACTCGATCCCCTGCTGTTTCAGATATGCTATAAGCTCATCACGCGGTTTTACACGTATCTCATACATGTAATACACATGCTTTGCTCCCTTGGCCTCAATAATCCTACCAACATTCGAAGGCAGATTCCTATCATAGAAGCGCGCATGCTCCCTGCGTAAATCTGTCCATTTTAACAGATGAGTAAGCTTCACATCAAGTATTGCCGCTTGTAGCGCATCGAGTCGATAATTATACCCTTCAATCGTATGTTCATACTTCGTCGTCCGTCCATGGTTCATTAACAACCGTAATTTCTCCGCAAGCTCATCATAGTTGGTCGTCACCGCGCCGCCATCGCCATAACACCCAAGGTTCTTCGCAGGGAAGAAACTGAAACACGCGATATCACCGTAATACCCTGGTTGATGACCGTTCCACTCCGCGGCATGTGCCTGTGCCGCATCCTCAATCAAAAACAAGTCATGCTTAATTGCAATCTCTCGAATTCTTTGCATATCAGGCATCTGTCCGTACAAGTCCACGACAATAAGTGCTTTTGTCTTTTTTGTGATCGCTTTCTCAAGAGCGTCAATATTAATGAGTGCGGTCTGTGGCGCAACATCAACAAACTTGATTTTACCGCCAACATACGAGATACACTCCGTCGTCGCAATAAACGTATTGGGGACCGTCAGAACCTCATCACCATTCTTTACTCCAGCGACCAGTAACGCAAGATGAACCGCAGCAGTCCCATTCGCACACCCGACAGCATGCTTCACTTGACAGAACCGCGCGAAATTCTCCTCAAATCGTTTTACAAACGGTCCCATGATAAACGAACTACTGTTCAACACATCCTGAATAGCGCTATCAATCTCGTTTTTAATGGAAAGGTAATTTGCCTTCAAATCAACAAGAGGAATATTCATACTGCATTACTCCTACAGTGATCGCAACTTCCGAGCAGGGTTCCCCGCATACACCCCAGGCTCACGGATATCTTTGGTTACCACAGAGCCAGCGCCAATCACCACGTTATCCGTAATCGTCACTGGAAGAATCGTCGCGTTCGTCCCAATCGACACGTAGCTACCAACCTTCGTCGGTCTCCACAACGACCGATCCCCGCCAGCTGGCTTGCCTACGGAAAACAAATCATTCACAAACTTCACACCATGAGAAATAAAACAGAAATCACCGATAGAAACAAGCTCACAGATAAACGCATGCGACTGGATGCGACAATTATTCCCAATCTTCACGTTCCGCTGGATTTCCACAAACGGGCCAATGAAACAATCATCGCCGATCTCACATTCATAGAGATTCACCGGCTCAACAACAGTGACATTCTTCCCGAACGTCACATCCTTTATTTGTGCTTTCTTAATCGTCGGTTTATTCCTCATAACCTATCCCTCAATGACCATGACCTTTTATTGCAGCCTTGTAGATCTTCTCAATAATCTGCACGGTCTTTAATCCATCTAACAGATCAGTCGCAATGCTCCCCCCATGGACCAACACGTCAATCACGTTCTGATAGACCTTATCATGATTTGACATTGATCCCTTATTTGCGCCATACGTATTTGGGGGGTTCCCTGGTTCCAACCCGGTGATCTCATACCCATCGATGGACTGGTACTCCAAGAGGTTCAGATACTGACCACCAACTTTTACGGTCCCTTTCTCCCCAAACAAAGTAATGGAACCTTCCATGTTCTTCCCAAAACTATCAATCGTAAAATTAATCGTCCCCAGAGCACCATTCGCAAACTTCAACACCACCACACCGGTATCCTCAAACTCCACGACACCCTTATGTAAAAAATTTTCGGTAAACGCGCGGACTTCCTCAACGTCACCAACAAACCAATACAACAAATCAATGAAATGACTGTACTGTGTAAACAGAGTCCCACCGTCCATTGTCAACTTCCCACGCCAATCAGACGAGGTATAATACTCCTGATTCCTATTCCAGAAACAATTCACCTGCACGTTGAGAATCCTGCCTAGTTTTCCTTCGTCAATTACTTTTTTTAATGCCTTGACTGGAGGGTTAAACCGATTCTGCTTCACGATAAACAATCGTTTGTTTGTCTCCTCAGCAGTATGAATCATCCGTTCACAATCACGTACCGTTGTCGCCATCGGCTTCTCACACAACACGTTACAGCCTGCTTTCAACGCTTTTATGCTATGTTCCGCATGTAACCCATTTGGAGTACACACTGCAACCAGATCTAGGTTCTTCTCACCTGCTAACAACTCATCAAGGGAAAAAAACGATTTACACTGGTACTGCGCTGCGACTGTTTTCGCCCGTTCTTGTTTGATATCACAGACAGCCACTAAACTACCCAGGCTGCTTGCATGCTTTGCATGCTGGGAACCAATATGACCAACACCGACCACTGCGATGTTCAACTTTTTCATATCTGCCTCTCTTTTCCCACGAGAAAAAACGTGGCGACACTACCGATAATTCGTCTCCCCTATTTAAGAATAACAGCCCTACTTTCTAAAGTTTACTATACATTACTCCTCTAAGAAAACCAGCGCCATACCCGATATGGATCAACAAATAAAACAAGATACTACTCACGACCACGCTCGGTTTTCGTGTAATCTGAAGTGTACTGACCAATGACATCAATATATATGCTACGACGAGGCAAGGAATCACCCATAACGGTAGCAAACCTAATACGGTCAACAACACCACAAGAATGCCACCAAGGATGAACCCTGGCCCGAGCAAATGGAAAAACTTCAAGGTATCAGGATGCTTTTTTACCATCTTCGCACGAGCAATCCCATACCGATACATCTGACGCCACAACGACCGAATTGAATCCCGCTTAAAATGATACACCTTTGTTTTCGGTGTATACAAAATCTTGTATCCTACCTTCCGAAGCCTGATATCAAGTTCATAATCCTGACCACACCAAAAAACAGGATCAAAACCACCGACTTTTTCCACAGCCTCTTTTCGATAACACGAAAACGACAAATGATCCGTGTACTTTTCTTCTGGAAACACCGCGTTCTGAGAAAAGAAACTCCGACCACCCATAAAACTCAAAAACGCAGCGCCAGACACCTCCCCAACAAAATTCTGCTTCCCTGGTGAAAGATTCGAACAACCAACCGCGACAACATCAGCAGGCAAGCTCTGCAACCTCAACGCAAGCTCCTTAAGCAGGTTTTTCTCGGTGACCACGTGACCAGAGTAATTCATCAGCATCTCACCGGTCGATTGTTTAATACATATGTTCCGACCGATCGATGTATTTCCTGTCGGATTCTCAAGGATTCGTATGTTCGGATATTTTTTCGCATACTCCTCAGCAATCACCCGCGTGTTATCATTACATTTCCCTATCGCAAGTAAAATCTCCATCTTTTCTGCTGGGTACTCCACCGCAAGCAAGGAGTCTAATGACTGCGCCAGGGTTTTTTCTTCGTTTAAGACTGGTATTAAAAATGAAACCTTCGGGTAAGACTCTACCATCCCTTCAGGAAAACGGCAGAACGTATTTAATATTAATCACACTACCCTGTAAACAAGAAAAGTGACGTTGTCTATGAAAAAAATTACACCGGAACAACTCGCCTCTGAAATCATGGCATTCTACAACGAATACGACCTTAGGATCGCAGGAAAAATCAACGACCAAACCGCGTACCAACTCATTGAAACCATCGAACAAAAATTCAAAACCGACTCACTACGTCTTTCTGACGGAACCAAAATTTGGAACCTCATGCGTGTCTTCCTGTATTCAAATTTCCAGAAACTCGGCGAACAAACCATAAATAAAAAACTCAGCAAAACCAGCATCAAATCCGTTATTTCTCTTTTCAAAGAAAGTTTTATTCCCCTCCGTCTTCCAAAAAACATAACCGTCTGTGGTTTTTCCAGCGGCGAAAGCAGAAAACTCTACAAAGACACCTATTACGATATCTACCTAGATCCACTCTATGAGATCCTGGGAGACAACCTCGCTGTCTTCGAATGGCCAGAAACCAGCGGATACCGAAGAAAATATGACCATCCAATATTCTCACGATATCATGTCCCCATGCACGTTCCACTCTGGTCAAAAACCTTCTGGAATCTGCTCTTCAATAGATTTACCGGTCGCAAAAACATTACGCTAGAATCTGAAGATGTCCTCCAGGATATCATCGAATACATCAGCACCACTGCCTCTGTCGATAAAGACAAACTCACAAGCGACATCTACGACTTCATAACAGTCTTTACCCACATCAAACACTTCCTCTACAACATCCTTAAAAAGATAAAACCAAAAGCAGTCCTCATCCGATGCGGATACGGCAGATTCCCCATGGCACTTTCCCAAGCATGCAGAGAACTTGGAATTCCGCCGATAGAACTCCAACATGGTCTCATCACCGCATACCTCCCCGCGTACCGACGGGCGACCCCTACAACAAACAAAGATTGCATTCCCGAGTATCTCCTCACACATGGTGAAATCTACGCAGAAATGGTACGAAACGGTAACCTCTTCGATGCAGACAAGGTTATCTCAACAGGATACCCGTACCTTCAACGCACCCTGATGGAGAGAAAAACACTCCCTGCTCTGAAACAATCATTCTCACCATTTCCTCATAATATATTATTCACTTCCCAATGGATTATTGCCAAAGACATTCAAGGTTATATCCTCAAAGTAGCAGAACAATTCGCAAAACACAACATGGATGTCGGCATCCTTTTCAAACCTCACCCCTATGACAAAAACGACTACTCTGGATTAAAACAAAATAAACACATCATCCTGATTGATAAATATGATGATATCTTCACACTATTCAACATCGCTGACATCCACTCCACGGTGTACTCCACCAGCGGACTGGAGGCAATGGCGTTTGGGACGCCTAATATCTTCATTGACATCTACTCTTTGACAAAGGACAACAGAACCTCATATATCACGACAACCCCTGCACAGTTTGTTAATACCGTAAAAACAATCTTGTCTCATTATCAAGATTCGATTGTCGAGGCCAAAGCTATCGCAGATCTTTTTTTCACAAAGAATCCAGAAAAACACTTTGAGAAATTCTTCACTGACCTTGGCATTAACCAAAAAATTTCTGTAAGGGAAAAGGTTTATAGGTAATTTCTGATTTGCCACTACAAAACGGCAGATAAGTGGCTCGTTTCTATCCGATGGAGGAATAATCAATGATACAGAACTATACTCTTAATCCCTATATCATCGCTGAAACCGCATATAATCATGAAGGAGACATCAAATACCTTTATCAAATGATCGAGGAGATTGCCTCATTAAGGCTGAATGCAATTAAATTCCATCTTTTATTAAACCTTGATAGTTATATAAAAAAAACACATCCTTTATATCAGACGATGAAACATTGGATTTTTACAGAAAATCAATGGAATGACATCTTATCTTATACCGCCAAAAAAAAGCTTGAGATTATCGTGCTATGCGATGATGTAGAAAGCATCCAGTACATCATCCGTAAGAAAAAAAAGGTTCACGCTATAGAACTTCATGCAACAAGTCTTAACGATCATTTTATGCTTTCAGAGATAGCTAAGTTTGATGGTCGTATTATCCTTGGGATTGGGGGCTCTTCCATCAACGATATCTCCTATGCAGTTGATTTCTTGAAACATAAGGAGAAACACGATATTCTGCTCATGTACGGGTTTCAGAGTTATCCAACGGACTATTCAGATATCAATCTGGCAAAAATGCATGCTATCCAGAACCTGTTTCATCTTCCAGTTGGGTACGCTGACCACACCGGATTCGACGACCCGAATAACGCAGGAATCAGTGTTGCAGCCGCTTTCATGGGTTTCCCTATACTAGAGAAACATTACACACCATATCCTGGAAAAGAACGCATCGACTACCATGCTGCTGTTGGTAAGAAACACATGAGCTGCATCCGTGATCTTATGAAAGTAGCACTCGAAATCCATGGCAGTGGACAAATAACACTTAGTGAACCCGAAAAAGCATATGGGAATGTTGGACCTATGAAAAAAGCAATAGTCGCAAAGCGGGATATTAAAAAAGGTGAAAAACTCTCCACTTTGAATCTCTGGTTCAAACGAACGCCGGAAGAAAGCACGATTCAACAAAAACAGTTCTTATATCTCTTAGGTTCTAAAGCGAAAGTCGATATTAAAAAAGACGAAGTGATTGATTTCACTAAAATTGAGTATAAGTTTAAAACATTGAATCTGGATACCTTCACAAACATATAATACGGATACTCGTGAACAATCATGAAAATAGGTTTTTTAATAACCGCTAGGATGAAATCAACCCGATTACCTCTCAAGCTCACCCTTAAAATACATAATAGAGAGATAATAGCGCTGATGATCGATAGGTTAAAACTGTGCAGCAGTGTTGATGAGATTATTATTGCTACTTCTACAAATTCCCAAGATGATGTTCTTTGTCAAATCGCTAAAAGAGAACACGTGAAATGCTTCAGAGGTAGTGAAGCTGATGTTTTAGAACGTCTGTATATGGCTGCTCAATACTACAAAATTGATTATATTATTAATGTCACGGCAGACTGTCCATTGGTTGGATATGATTTCATTGATGATATGATTAAAGAATATCAAAAAACAGGTGCTGATTTAATACGAACTTTCGATTTGCCACACGGTTTTTACTTTTATGGTATTAAGGTAGAAGCTTTAAAAAAGGTTCTTGAAATAAAAGAAGAAAAAGACACGGAAATCTGGGGAGATTATTTTACACCAGAAAGGTTTATCGTCATCAAAATGAGTACTCCAAAAGAACTAATACGAGAAAACTATCGATTAACCCTTGATTATCCAGAGGATTATGAATTTTTTTTAGCTTTGTTTGAAGCACTTGGGAAAGACACCTACAAGAAGTCGACAGCTGAAATCATTAAATTCCTCGATTTACACCCTGAAATAGTAAAAATTAATCAACATTGCGCAGAACTGTTCAAAGCACGGTTTTCTTCCCAGAAAAAATCAATAAAATTAAAAACAAAAAGTGAACAAAAATGAAGATTGGTATCATTGGGTTAGGATCAATCGGGCAACGACATGCAAGAAGTCTTTTCAAACTAGGAATTACAGATATTTATGCGCTCCGAACTAAAAAAGGGGCATTAACTAAATTACCTCCTGATTTGCAAACTATTAAAGAAATTTACAATCAGGATGAGTTCTACGACCTTTGTCTTGATGGAGTGATTATCGCAAATCCAACCTCGTTCCATATTAAAACAATGAAAAAAGCGCTTGAAAACAAAATACCGGTTTTTGTAGAAAAACCCTTGGCAAATCATCTTTCTGATATAAAAGAACTGAAACAGTATGATCTTTCAAAAGTGCTCGTTGGTTTTACATTACGATATGATGATGTTATCAATACCGTAAAAAATTTTCTTGATTCAAAAAAACTCGGAGAAGTCTATAAAGCGCATCTTTATTGCGGGCAATATCTCCCACTTTGGCATCCTTATGCTGATTACAGAAAAGAATATTATGCAAGAAAAGAACTGGGCGGGGGTGTCATTCGGACATTATCCCATGAGATTGATATCATGCATTATCTTTTTGGTGTTCCAAAAGAGTTACTAGCCGTAGTTGGAAAGATATCTTCTTTAGAAATTGATGTCGACGACAACGCCTATTTAATCTGTAGATTGAAGAACAATGCACTTATTACAATTGAGTTAGATTATTTAAATCCGAAAAATATTAGAAACGGAGTTGTGTTTGGTTCTCAAGGAATTCTGGAATATACGTATTCAAAACCAGAAATCACGTTTACTGATAATACAGGTAATGCCAATGTATTATACAAAAAAGAAAAGCAAGATTGGGAAAAAACATATCAACAAGAAATGGAAGATTTCATTGCATGTATATCAAATGGAAAAATACCAAAATCAACATTTCACGATGGCGTGGAGGTTATGAACGTCATTGAGAAAGCTGAACTCTCTAGTACATTAAAATCATGGCAGAAGATTGTATAGAACAAGTGGGGTTATGAAAATGGAACTTTTTGATTTAAAAAATAAAGTTGCTTTAGTCTTTGGGGGAAACGGCTATCTGGGCAAAGAATTTTGTAAAGCATTATTGGAAAATAATGCGACAGTGTATTGTTGCGATAGTAATACAGACGAATCAAAAGAAATAACAATGCTTAAAAAAAATTACTCTGAAAAATTTGAGATGATGAACGTCAATGCTACAGATAAAAATGACTTGTTACAACTAAAAGAAAAAATCCTTGAGAAAGAAAAAACAATTGACATATTAATAAATTCAACAAGTGCAAAAAGCGATGATTTTTATTTACCATTCGAGGATGTTAGCTTGGAAAGTTGGAATGTCGGTTTATTAGGAAATCTTACAATACCGTTTCTAACGATTCAAACATTTATCCCAATAATGAAAAAACAACGAAAAGGCTCCATCATCAATATCTCCTCAGTGTATGGTATTGTGGGGAACGACCAACGAATGTACGTTGGAACAAATCTCCATGAGATTTACGTGAAGAAATCTCCAGATCTTGAAAGAATTTACTCTCATGGTTCGTATAATGCAGCAAAAGGCGGTCTTATTAATTTTACAAGATACCTTGCTGCGTACTATGGAGGATATAATATCCGAATAAATTGTATCTCGCCGGGTGGGATTTATCATGAGAAAGAAGATAAGATTTTTCTGAAGAACTATTCTGAACGAACACCTCTTGGGCGAAAAGCAAATCTTGATGAGATTAACGGGAGTATTATTTTTCTTGCGTCCGATGCCTCCTCATATGTGACGGGACATAACCTTGTTGTTGATGGTGGATTCACAATTTGGTAGCTCAACATGATGAGAAAAAACATAACGATTGGAGATAGACATATCGGCGAGGGTTACCCTTGTTTTATCATAGCTGAAGCAGGCGTGAACCACAACGGAAAACTTAGCGTTGCAAAGAAACTCGTAGACGCAGCTGTCTCTGCTAACGCGGATGCAGTAAAGTTCCAGACCTTCAAAGCAGAAGGAGTCGTCACCGACGATGTAGGAATCGCATCATACGCCAAGAAGAACATCGGGAAAAACCTCAAACAACTCGAGATGATCAAACGCTACGAACTAACTTATGATGAATTCAAACAACTGAAAAAATATTGCGATCAAAAAAAGATATTGTTTTTATCCACACCTCATTCATTTGATGCTATTGATTTCTTAGAGGACCTTGTTTTAGCATATAAGTTTGGCTCCGGGGATCTCACCAATACACCTGCGCTGCAATATGCAGCACGGAAACACAAACCACTCATCCTGGGAACCGGCATGGCCACCCTTAATGAAGTACGTGCTGCTATTCGAACGATTCATGCAACTGGGAACCATCAGATTATCGCCCTTCACTGTACTACCAATTACCCCTGCCCGCTAGCGGAAGTAAACCTGCGTGCTATGCTGACCATGCAAAACACCCTGGGCTGTCTGGTTGGATACTCGGATCATACACTGGGCATGATCGTTCCGATTATGGCGGCAACTCTTGGAGCCGTAGTTATCGAGAAGCATTTCACTCTTGACAAGACACTGTCAGGTCCTGACCATAAAGCATCGCTTGAACCAGAGGAACTCAAACAGATGGTTACTGCGATCAGAAACGTCGAAACAACCCTGGGGAGTTACGCGAAAAAACCAACACCCTCTGAAAAAGAAATTATGAAGCTGGTCAGAAAAAGCATTGTCGCGAACCAAAACATCAAAAAAGGTGCAATTATCCATAAAAACATGCTTGCTGTCAAACGACCTGGGATTGGTCTTTCACCAACCCAAATAGAACAAATCCTGGGGAAGAAAACAAAAAAATCTATAACAAAAGATGAGCTTATTCGTCTGAATATGGTAGAATGATTATGAGAACGATTGCAGTCGTTACCGGTACCCGTGCAGAATACGGATATCTCAAACCTCTCATGCACGCAATCCAACAAGAAAAAGATCTAAAATTACTGCCGATAATCACCGGGATGCATCTGCTGTCTCAATTTGGGAATACCTACAAAATCGTTAAAAAAGATTTTCCGTCCGCAAAAAAAATCCGCATGACGCTGAAAGGAGATCAACTCAAACACATGGCGGAATATCTTGCATCTGGTATCAACAATTTCGCAACATTTCTTGATAAAAATCACCCTGACATTCTTGTGGTCCTTGGGGATCGAAGTGAATCACTCGCAGCCGCACTCGCGGCCGCCTATCTGAACATACCGATAGCGCATATCAACGGTGGGGACGTCAGCGGCACGACCATCGATGAATCCATCCGACACGCGATCACAAAAATTGCCCATATCCACCTTGTTCATACCAAAGAAAATGCTGAACGCGTAGAAAAGATGGGCGAGGAGAAAAAAAGAATTTTTGTCACGGGGGCACTCACCCTTGATACTATCATGCATACGAAGCTAGCTTCAAAGGAAGAAACCTTCAAAAAACATCATCTTAATCCAAATAAAACAGCGTTTCTGGTCGTTCAACATCCGATTACAACGTTAAAAGACCGAGGTTACTCTCAACTCAAAGAATTATTCCTGGCGCTTGATTCGTTGAAAGAACAGACTGTTCTCCTGTATCCAAACTGTGATGCAGGTGGGAAAAAATTCATTGATCTGATAACAACATATGAAAAAAAACCATATCTTCATGCCTTTAAAAATATACCGCATGAAGAGTATCTCAGTATCATGAAATCAGTTGATCTAATGCTTGGGAATTCCAGTAGTGGGATCATCGAGGCGCCTTCGTTTAAAATCCCGGTGATCAATATCGGAAGCCGACAGCAAGGACGAGGACGATCTGCAAACATCCTTGATATCCCGCCAGAAAAAAACAGTATTATCAACGCTATCGATTTTGCTCTTCACAATAAAGAATTCCAACGAAAGGTTGATACCTGTAAGAATCAGTTTGGTGACGGGAACGCTGCACAACATATGATAAAAATCTTTAAAGAGATACCTCTTGATGAAGGACTCATTCAAAAACAAATAACGTATTGAGTTGAAAGCATATGACCAAGAAACGATTTACAAAATGGAAACAACCCACCTTCGATAAAAACGATACGACAAAATGGAATTGGATGTGCCAGCATCATAAGAACCTAAAACTAGGTAAACGTGTGGACATCGGTGCCTTTACCTACATTAACGCAAAAAAAGGTGTTACCCTGGAAGACTACGTTCAAATCGGGTCTCACTGCTCCCTTTATTCGATTTCCACAATCGACAATAAAGAAGGGAACATCACCCTGAAAAAGAATTGCCGTGTGGGAACACATTCCGTAGTCATGCCTGATGTTACCATTGGAGAAAACGCGATTATCGGTGCATTCAGCTTTGTAATTACTGATATACCGGATAATACTGTAGCCTACGGCGTTCCAGCTAAAGCTATAAGAAAACTAACAAAAAAAGAAATTGAAGAATTATACAAGGTGATCAAATGAGATATTGTAAGAAATGTGTCATGCCGGACTCACGGCCATATATGAAATTTGACAAGGAAGGAATATGTTATCCCTGTAGAGTCGCAGAACAATTAAAAAAAATTGATTGGAAAAAAAGATGGAAAGAACTTGAGATGCTCGCTGATCAATACAGAGGAATAAACGGAGATTATTACGATTGTATAATTGCAGCGAGTTCAGGAAAAGATAGTTATTTCCAGGTACATGTCTTTAAAGAAAAATTACATATGAACCCTCTTATTGTAAGTGTAAATAATTTTACCTGGACAAAAACAGGTGAGCATAACTGGAATAATCTCCTCAAAGAATTCGGAGTAGATGCGCATATTATGTCTTTGAACCCACAGGTATGTAAGACCTTGTTTCGTAAGGCTCTTGAGAAACTTGGTTCTCCTACATGGTATTTTGATAGAGCGATTTATGCTTATCCCTATTCAACAGCAGTAAAATTGAATATTCCCTTAGTCATCTATGGAGAAGATACGAATTATTTATACGGTGGACCTCATACAGAAGAGACTCCAAGTGCGATTAAGCAAATAACAAATGATGTTGCAAAGCCCGTACCCTGGGAGGTTTGGTTAGATGATAAAATTACGATGAAAGATGTTAATCCTGCGATATTTCCAACTCTTGAACAGATAAATAAAGTAAAACTAGACCCAAGGTTTCTTAGTTATTATATGCCTTGGAGTGGCTATAAAAACATGGAATTCGCTCGGACGAGAGGATTTAAGACATTGGATGACACAGGGGAATGGAAAAGGGATGGGTATTTAGAGCAATATGATCAGATTGACTCTGTCGGGTATCTTACTCATACCTGGTTTAAGTTCCCGAAGTTTGGGCATCAGCGAGTGACCGAGGTCGGAAGTCTTTGGATTAGAGAAGGTAGAATCTCTCGTGAAAAAGTCGTAGAAAAAGTACTCGAAGAAGATTGGAAGTTAGATAAGAAAATGTTAAAAGATTTCCTTAATTATATCAATTATAAAGAGGAGGATTTCTGGAAAGTCGTTGATAGATTTGCTAATAGAGATATTGTTGAGAAGCGAGATGGGATATGGCGACTGAGAAAGAACGTAGAACAGGCGTTACGAAACGGCGACGAAGTCAAAATATAATGTCCTGTGGTCTCCCTAGCTGAAGACATATAAGATATGTCCTTACAACAAAACCGACACAGGCACCATCTGATCATAGGCTGAAGGTATCCCCTCTCGAGAAAACAAACAGAAAAAGGATGAAAAAAATGAATTGGAAAATTCCTCTCTTCAAGATGTACTGGGATACACAAGATGTCGTCGCAGTCACCAAGGTCATCAAACGGGGAAGTTACTGGACCATGGGTCCCGAAATACAGACATTGGAAGACAACATCGCTGGTTTTATTGGGAAAAAATTCGGAGTTTCGTTTAACTCAGGGACATCAGCGCTTCATGCAACACTTCTGGCCTATGATATCAAACACGGAAATGAAGTTATTGTCCCGTCATTTACCTTTATCGCCACCGCAAACGTCGTCGTCCTTACAGGTGCGACGCCTGTGTTTGCTGACATCGAGAAGCAATCCTATGCTCTTGACCCTGAAGATGTTAAAGAAAAAATAACCAGTAAAACCAAAGCGATCATCCCTATTCATTATGGCGGAGGACCTTGTAAAAATATCAAAGCGTTACAAGAAATCGCAAAAGATCATCACCTCGTACTTATCGAGGATGCTGCAGAATCACTGGGAGCAAAAATACATAACAGACGTGTAGGAACTTTCAGTGATGCTGCGATGTTCAGCTTCTGCCAAAACAAGGTCATTACCGCAGGGGAAGGCGGCATCGTTGTCACCGATTCAAAAGCTATTACTGAAAAACTCCAGCTGATTCGCTCTCATGGTCGTGTCGAAAGTAAAGAGGGATATTTCGCGACCACCCGAGAGTTAGATTACATCCAAGCAGGCTATAATTACCGACTGCCAAGTATCAATGCAGCACTCGTGCTTTCACAATTCAAGAAATTTAACAGAATCATACAAATGCGCAGAGAAAAAGCAGCGTATTATACAAAAAAACTCTCAAAGATAAAGGATATACGAACACCGGCTGAATCCAAAGGTGAGTATCATGTCTACCAGCTCTACACCATCGAACTACCTGATAAAAAAACCAGGGACCATTTGCAGCAACACCTCACCAAGGCAGGGATCATGACGAAAGTCTACTTCGAGCCGATTCACCTGAAAACATTCTACATAAAAGAATTTAACTACAAAAAAAGTGATTTGCCAGTCACTGAAGAAATAGCAGAAAAAGTACTTACACTCCCACTCTATCCATCCTTAACAAAAAAGGAAATGGATTACATTATTTCTGTGATTGAAAAAGGATGTAGAGGAACATGATGCAAAAACAATTAGAAAACATCTTTCGAGGAAAAAAAATCTTAGTCACTGGTGGAACTGGTTGCATCGGAAGTGAAATCGTACGAAGCGTATTAAAATACAAACCAGAGGTCGTACGAATCTTCAGTAATGACGAAGATAATACGTTTCGAATGATGCATGAGATAGACAATAGCGGACCTAAGATGATGCATGAAATCTCTGACAGAAGATTCTTAATAGGGGACATCCGTGATAAAGAACGAGTTTTACTTGCCATGGAGGATATCGATATTGTCTACCATGCAGCTGCGCTCAAACATGTTCCACTCTGTGAATACAATCCATTCGAAGCAATTAAAACTAATGTTCTCGGGACAAAAAATGTTATTGAAGCAGCTCTTGCATCGGGTGTAAATCGAGTCATTAACATTAGCACTGATAAAGCAGTAAACCCAGTAAATACTATGGGTGCAACAAAACTCCTTGCTGAGAAACTTATTATCGATGCTAATGAGGGAAAAGGAGTCAAACCAACGATTTTTTCTTCAGTACGTTTCGGGAATGTCTCATTCTCACGAGGATCAGTTATCCCCCTTTTCGAAGAACAGATTCGACAAAAAAAACCAATCACGATTACAAACCCGGAAATGACACGATTCATGATGTTGGTCTCTGATACTATTGAGTTGGTATTCAAAGCAACAGTCTTGGCAAAAGGAGGAGAAGTCTTCATCCTGAAAATGCCGGTCGTCAGACTAGGAGATCTTGTTGACGTTATCATTGAAGCATACGCGGAAAAATATCATCATAAAAAAGAAACCATTGAAAAAAGAATCATCGGACTACGGCCTGGCGAGAAAATGTTTGAAGAGTTAATGACCGAATCGGAAGCAGCAGTAGGATTTGAGACTGATGATATGTTGATAATTCCTCCGCAGCTTGAGATGCCTAGTCTTAGTTTTGGAATCTCAGATTATCCCAATGCACGGCATTGTAGCTTAGGTCGATACTCGTCAAGAGATGTCAAACCGATTTCAAAAGAAGAAATAAAACGATTATTATTTTCATAAAATGGAGACTTTTAAAGATTTAATGTTCACGGTTAAAGGAAAAATATGTATATGATTTAAATATTTCATGAATTATTGTCTCTCTTACAAATATGGTCTGAACAGTGTAGTCTGGTTACTTATGGGATTATCAATACTCTGTGCCGGTCTCAAATCTTTGCTTTGGTCTCCTATAAAAAAGTTAAATACAAGGGCGCTTATCACTAGTAGTCTCATCCGTATGAATAAAGGAGTAAGCGTCTACAATTTGAGACATATTGAGAAATGAAGAAAAAAGGATGGAAAAAGCATGATTATCTCAAGAACACCATTACGAATGAGTTTTGTAGGCGGTGGATCAGATATTCGTGCATATTATCAACATGGACACGGTGCGGTGATCAGTACTGCAATTAACAAATATGTATATATCACCGTGAATAAAAGATTCACAGATAATATTCGTGTAGCCTACTCAAAAATAGAATATGTTAAAACTGTCGATGAGATCGAGCATAATCTTGTTCGGGATGCATTAAAAATGACTGGTATTACGAAGGGACTGGAAATCGTTTACATGTCAGATCTTCTACCAGCGCAGGAGGGATCCGGATTAGGTGCTTCGAGTAGTATTGTTGTAGGAACGTTACACGCACTTCATGCATTTAAAGGGGAACATGTCTCAGCTGAAACATTGGCTCAGGAATCATGTAGAATTGAAATCGACATACTAGGACACCCAATCGGAAAACAGGATCAATATGCAGCAGCATATGGGGGATTTAACTATATACAATTTAATGCAGATGAAAGTGTCATAGTGAATCCGATTATTTTCAAGAAAGAAATTAAAGAAAAATTAAAAGAAAATTTACTTATGTTTTATATGGGAAAACAGATCACATCAGGAGATATTTTAACGGAACAAATTAAAAAAACAGAAGACAAACTCCATATTTATGATAAAATGGTTGAGCAGGTTCGCGAACTTCAAGAGGCATTAAGAAACAACGATCTCACGAGATTCGGAGAAATACTTCATCAAGGATGGATGTACAAACAACAACTCGCAAGTAAAATCTCAAATCCTATTATCAATTCATATTATGAAAAAGCCCGAAAAGCTGGAGCAATCGGGGGGAAAATTTTGGGTTCTGGAGGAGGCGGTTTTTTGTTGTTCTACTGTGAAAAAGAAAAGCAAGATTTTGTAAGAAAAGCACTTCATGATTTGAAAGATGTAACATTTGCATTCGAGGCATCTGGAAGCAGAATTATCTACGTGAGTGATTAAGTATGGATAACTTCAGGGAAAAATTTACGAAGGATTATTTAAAGGAAATACACACAATATTAAATGTAATGGAGCGAGATCTTGTAAAAAAAATGGACACTATTGCGACTATTTTGTTGAAAGCACGAACTGAACGAAAAACGATTTTTATAATGGGAAATGGGGGTAGTGCCTCAACAGCATCTCATTTTGTAAGTGATCTTTCAAAAGGAACCATTGTCGATGGATTTCCCAGGTTTAAAGCGATTGCACTCACTGATAATATTCCAACCATGCTGGCATGGGCAAATGATGCAAGCTATGATGATATTTTTGTCGAACAATTGAAGAATTTAATGGAACCTGGCGATGTCATAATCGGTATTAGTGGCAGTGGGAATTCGGCGAATGTGGTTAAAGCCATAAAATATGCAAACGAAAACAGAGGGATAACTATAGGTATTTCTGGATATGATGGAGGCGCATTACTCAGATGCGCCCAAGAGAACATCCATGCACCGAGTAATTATATGCAGCGCGTAGAGGACATTCACCTGCTTCTTGAGCATCTTTTAACATCATTAATCAGAGAAGAGCAACAAAGACAAAAGAAATAAAATGTATGTGGAGGGATATTGTGAATATTCTTGTAACTGGGAACAGAGGATATATCGGATGCATATTGACAAAACTCCTTTTAGATCGAGGCTATACCGTAAAAGGTTTTGACACGGATTATTACAAAGGTTGCGAATTGAAGAAGTTAGATACTAATATACAGCAAATTAACAAAGATATCCGAAAGGTCTCAAAAGCAGATCTGAAGGGTATTGATGCCATCATTCATCTTGCAGCTCTGTCTAATGATCCATTGGGCGAACTCAATCAAAAATTAACATATGATATCAATTATGTTGCAACGATCAGATTGGCTACATTGGCAAAAGAAATTGGAATTAAGCGTTTTGTATATTCTTCATCTCAAAGTATGTACGGGGTGGCAAAGACAGATGAAGAACTAGATGAGGATACAAGTGAAAAGAATCCTATTACGATGTACGCAAAAACGAAATGGGATGCGGAATGTGAATTGAAGAAGCTAGGGGATGATGATTTTACCGTTGTATGTTTTCGCCCATCGACCGTTTTCGGGGTAAGCCCAAGGTTGCGATGTGACATCGTTTACAATAACTTTATCGCTAGTGCTTATACAACAGGGAAAATAGAAGTAAAAAGCGATGGGTCACCATGGCGACCCGTCGTCCATATCAGGGATGTATCAAATGCATTTATTGCAGGTATTGAAGCACCAGAAAAACTAATCTCAAATGAATCATTTAATGTTGGTATTAATGATGGTAATTTTACAGTAAAACAACTCGCAGAAGCTGCACAAAATGTTGTGAAGGGATCAACTATAATTTATACGGGCGAACATGGATCAGATGCCAGAACATACCGAGTTTCGTTTGTAAAGATACTTTCCGTATTAAAAGAGTATTACAAACCAGAGTGGGATCTCTTTCGGGGCGGAAATGAGATTGTTTCTTTTTTTGATGAAATACATTTCACGGAAGCTATGTTTCGGGGAAGACAATGCAATCGCACATTGCAATTGAAATACCTGATGAATGAAAAAAAGGTAAACAAGAAGATGTACTGGATGACGTGAGAACACATGCTTTCAGTTAAACAAGCTGTAATCCTTGCTGGAGGACGAGGAACAAGACTACAACCGCTGACCGATACAGTACCAAAGCCAATGATTTTAATGAATGGGAAACCATTTCTCGAATATCTCATAGGCCTGTTGAAAGAAAACGGAATCTGTGAAATCGTGCTCTTGCTCGGGTATCTTCCTGAAAAAATCACGGAGTATTTCGGAGATGGTTCAAGATTCGGAGTGAAAATAAAATATTCGATAAGTGATCTTTCAGATGAGACCGGAACACGAATAAAAAAAGCAGAGGAGCTCCTCCAGGAGTTTTTCCTCTTGACGTATTGCGATAATTATCTCCCGTTGGATCTAAAGAAACTTGTGGAATTCCATGAAAAACAAAAGACTATGGCAAGCGTTACGATATATACGAACAAAGACAAAATAACGAAAAATAATGTGTTTGTGGATGAGAAAGGATATGTCATAACCTACGATCGAACAAGGCAAGCGAAAGATCTCAACGGGGTAGATGTCGGTTTTTTCATTCTCAGTAAGAAGATAACAGAATGGATGCCTGGTGAGAATTTTTCTTTTCAGAATGTCATCATTCCAAAACTCATCGAAAATCATCAGTTATCCGGATATTTGGTGGATTATAGATATTATAGCATTGGGTCATTAGAGCGTTTGCCACTGACAGAAAGATTCCTCCAGCCAAAGAAAGTGATTTTCTTGGATAGGGATGGCGTCATTAATAAAAAACCACCTAAAGCAGAGTATGTGAAGAAGTGGAATGAATTCGAATTCCTACCAGGGGCCATAGAAGCATTGGAACTTCTCACAAAAAATGGATATCACGTCTATCTTATCACGAACCAAGCAGGGATTGCTCGGGGTGTAATGACTGAGTCGGATCTCCGCAGTATCCATGAACATCTTCAGAGAGAATTACACAACAATAAGGCGAAGATCGATGGCATCTACTATTGTCCTCATGGGTGGGATGAAAACTGTGAATGTAGGAAACCAAAACCCGGAATGTTCTTCCAAGCTGCCCGGGATCATCAATTAGATCTTTCAAAAACAGTTTTTATCGGTGATGATGAACGTGATCTGCAAGCAGGGAATGCTGCTGGTGTCAAGACCATACTAGTGACACCAGAGAAAAATCTGCTACAGGTGGTTCATTCACTCCTTGGATCAACAGCCAACAAACGAATTGATACGTATTATACTTTATTTGAATCCTTACTTGAAACCTATATGAAGTCAGACAAAACAAGATTTATCGTCTCAATCGCAGGGTGCAGCAGGTCCGGGAAAACAATCCTTGCAAAAAAAATACAAGAAGATCTCAAAGGGAAAAAAATCCCAAGTACTATTATTCCTCTTGATAATTGGCTGCTTGGACTCAACGAACGAAAAGGAAATGAAACAGTGCGTGAGCGGTATCAATATACAAAAATATCGGAGACAATCACCCGCCTTAAACACGGGGAGAAAATCTACCCTCCGGTGTATGACTCACAAACACGACAGGTCACCCAAAAGAAAAATTCTACCCCATTATATATCGAAGAGCATGGCATCGGTATCATCGATGGAATTGTCTCATTAGATATCGAAGACGTCCGAAACCTCTCTGATTACCATATTTACGTCGATATCAACGACACGGTGCGAATTCAGCGACTCAAAGAGTTTTATATTGACTACAAGAAATGCTCTACAAAACAGACCGAAAAAATCATTAAGTCTCGAGAAATAGACGAAGTACCTATCATTAAAAAAACAAAAGATTATGCTGATGCAATTTATACGATGAACGAATCCGATTTCACTTAAAGATAAAACAATACCTTGAGGACATACGCATGACACACATCAAATGTTGCCGAGTCTGTGAAAACAAACATATCGTCGAATTTCTCGACCTTGGGAACCAACCCCCAGCCAATTCTCTACTGAAAACTGCAACCGAAAAAGAGCCGTTGTATCCTCTTTCATTAAGTTGGTGTCCAGAATGTAATCTGGTTCAGTTAAATTACACGGTCGATCCAAAGAAGTTATTTTCAAATTACGTTTGGGTTACCGGTACGTCTCATACAGCTCAAGACCATGCACAGATGTTTTATCGAGAAATTGTCACTCGCGTTCACGATTTGAATAAAGGATATGTCCTCGAAGTTGCGAGTAACGACGGGACATTTCTACAGCCCTTTGTGAAAAACAAGTATCTGGTTCTTGGAGTTGATCCTGCAGAGAACATTGTCAAGATAGCTATTGCACAGGGTATTCCAACGAAATGCAGCTTTTTTGGAGTTCAAGTCGCAGAGGAAATACTGAAGCAGCATGGTCCGGCGAAAGTGGTGATCGCACGGAATGTTCTTCCGCACGTGGCGCATCTTCATGATTTTGTAGACGGGCTTTCCCGAGTTTTAGAAACAGATGGTTTACTTGCGTTGGAGGTCCACTATGCAGGAAGAATCTATGATGAGTTGCATTATGATTCGATCTATCATGAGCATTTATGTTATTTTACCTTGAAAAGTGTTGAAGCGTTGTTGCATCGATTCGGACTATTTGTGGTTGATATCAATGAGAGTCCGATTAGTGGTGGATCATTGATTTTATATGTGAAAAAAAACAAGGAAGCAGAGGCGCACACCGTTCAATCATATCGAGATACCGAACAGAAAAAGAAACTTAATGATTTGAGTAGCTGGCAAGATTTTTCACGGCGAGTTCATGTTCATCGTGAACAATTATTAAAGATGATGAAAGAAGTAACTGATGCAAGTGGACCCCTTGTTGGGTATGGCGCATCAGCACGAAGTTCCACCTTACTGAATTATTGTGGGATTGACACGCAATATATTTCTCTCATCGCTGATCAGAATCCCTTGAAACATAAACGGTACACCGCAGGAACCCATATCCCTATTGACAGCCCAGAACAGGTCATGAGTAAAAACCCGAAGTGTGTATTTATTTTAGCGTGGAATTTCACAGACGAAATCATCACGATTTTAAAAAAGAGGTTTAATTATACGGGTACCTGTATCATCCCATTACCGAATACCCCAGCAATGATGAGTGTTTGTGACTACAATGCAGATAAAAGAAAGAAAAATGAAGGGAGTCTTTGAAATCGAATTAGAGGTTCACGAAGATCATAGGGGATTTTTTATGAGAACCTATGATGATACGTTATTTCAAGACCATGGTTTAGAACAGCGGTGGGTTCAAGAGAATCATTCCTATTCAAAGCAAAAAGGGACGATACGAGGGCTTCATTTTCAATTTCCACCGAACACGGAAACAAAACTCGTGAGAGCAGTCCATGGGGAGATTTTTATGGTGTTTGTTGATATACGGAAAAACTCCTCAATGTTTGGTTGCTGGGATAGCGCGATTCTCTCTGAACAGAATAAAAACATGCTGTACGTTCCAAAAGGTCTTGCACTTGGCATGTGCACCTTAACCAATGATTGCACGTTACTGTACAAAATGAGTAATTACTATAATCCTACAAGTCAGGGTACTATTAAATGGAATGACTCTGATCTTGGAATAAAATGGCCGGTGTCTAATCCCCTCTTATCGGAGAAGGATTCGAAAGCGCAAAGCTTCAAAGAGTTTGTCGAAAAATTTAGGGGTTTGGAAATAGAATGAGAATTTTCGTTACTGGAGGAACAGGTTTCATTGGTACTCATGTAGTAAGAAAGTTGATGGAGGAAGAACACGATTTACTTTTATTGATTCAAGAATCTGAAAAACCGTCTTTTACTGATTATCATAAAAAAATAACGGCATTCGTGGGAGATCTTTCAAATATCGATGCGTGGAAAGATGTGGTTAAAAAATTTCAACCTGATGTAACTATTCACATGGCATGGGGGGACATTCCAAACTATGATTATAAAACCAGCATGAAAAATCTGATCTATGGTTTGAATTTGATTGTAATGTTAGCTGAGATTGGTTGCAAACGTGTTCTTTGTACTGGAAGTTGTTGGGAATACGGACAGAAATCTGGCAAACTTGATGAAGATTCAGTGGTAAAGCCATCGAGCGCGTTCACCGCGGCAAAACATGCATTACATTTAATGGGGCGAGAAATCGCTCGGGAAAATCACATGGAATTTATCTGGACACGACTGTTTTACGTATATGGGCCAGAGCAGAAAGGTCATTCTCTTATCCCGCATATTATTACCTCTATTCGTTCAGGTGATCATCCGAACATTAAAACCCCTCATTCTCGAAATGATTTCGTATACGTCGAAGATGTGGCCGAAGCGATTTCCCTGCTAATCACTAAGGAGATGAAGGGAGAAGTATACAATATTGGTTCAGGGTATTCCACGGAGATTCTACATATCATTAACACGGTCTATCGCTTATATAATTTAAACGAAAGGTATGTTTCAGAAAGTGGAAAACCTGCGGATTCTCCCCTCATGGATTTCTGGGCAGATATTTCAAGGATTAAAGCAGATGTAGGATGGAAACCAAAGTTTAGCATTGAAAAAGGGATTGAAAAAACTATTGAATACTTCAGAAAAATACATTAAGGTCATGCCAATACACTTGACGCCATTAAGGATTTCATAAAAATCACTCTTGAATTCAGGGTTGATGAAAAAAATACGCGTCTCATGGTTACATCAAATCCCAAAGGAAACCTCAGAAAGTTGACAGAAGATGAAATGTGATTAAAGGCCAATAAAATACATTCAGCTGTTGGTGATAAAAATGCAAGAAAACAAGGCACATCGTCCGAAAACAATTTTCATAACCGGCTCAGAAGGATTTGTTGGCAAGGAACTTGTGAAAAAATGTCATTCGCTTGGCTACAAGACTGTCTGTGTGGATTTGCCAAAGGTACAGCGGTCAGAATATTTCTCAGCTGACATAAACAAGCCGGAGATTGCAGAGCTCATTCCAGACGGCGCTGATGCAATCATCCACCTCGCAGCCTTGTCAAGGGACTCTGATTGCAAGAACAAGGCATATGAATGTTTCACTATCAATGTGATGGGAACGCTGAACTTGATGCAAGCAGCAGAGCAGAGGAATGTCAAACAGTTTATTTTCGCATCAACAGAATGGGTTTATGACAATTTTGTTGAAGGGGAGGAAAAGACAGAGGATTCAATTATCAATATCGCCAACCATACCTCTGAGTATGCCCTTTCAAAGCTAGTCTCAGAGGGAAATCTCCGCCAGAATTCAAAGCACGGCTTCTGCCCTGTGGCTATCCTGAGATTCGGCATAATCTATGGCAGCAGGAAAGACAATTGGTCAGCTGTTGAGTCTCTTTTCAACCAGGTCAGGACGCAGGACAAGATTACTGTCGGATCCCTTCGGACCGGAAGGTGCTTTATCAATGTTTCTGACATCGTTGAGGGCATTGTTAAGTCAATTGGCTTGCCTGGCTTCAATATAATAAACCTTGAGGGCAACAGGCTTTTAAGACTCGGTGAAGTAATTGAGACTTCAAAGAAAATCTTGAATAAGAATCCCGAGATTGTTGAGACAACTCCTAATAACATAAGCATCAGACCAGTCTCAAACAAGAAAGCAAAAGAGCTTCTCCATTGGGGGCCGAAAATCAACCTCGAGCAGGGCTTACGTGACTTGAATGCTTTTCTGGGTGACCAATGATGGTACACCTCTCTAGCAAAGTGGATGAGAGAATCTCAGCCGACCAGATTGAGATAGTAAATGCTTACGGCCCTTTTAACCAGGCTGTGTGGACAGCGAAGGGCGTTCGCATAGGCAACGAAGAGAGATTAAGGGAAAGAAGAGAATTTCTTGTAAAGAGGGAAACAAAAAATGGACCCAGCATTATGCCGTTCGCTTAATACAATGAGTCTCGAACTCTTAGCTGATTATCTCAATGTAGAGTTTACAAAGATAGATCAGCTGTACAAGGAATTATTGGGAGATCAACAGTTTTTGGACGAGATAAATGAACAGATTCAAAAGGTAAGGCTCACGTATCAAAAGGGTATATTCAGACATAGCAACCTGGAATCAGTAGATTGGTTTGCGATACAAAGGATTATCTTATACATTCTCGTCAGACTCAATCGACCTTCCGTCTGCCTTGAGACCGGAGTGTTTTATGGAGGAACAACCTGTTTTATTCTGAATGCATTAAGAAGGAATCATTTTGGTAAGTTGATTTCCATTGATCTTCCAAGAAATTCGGATGACAAAATGTCGAGGCATTATTTAGTGGGTGATTCCGAGGACATACCCCAAGGACTGGATATTGGTTTTATCGTTCATCCTGCCCAGAAAGAGCGGTGGACACTCATACGGGGAAATAGTCTTGAAGAGATTCCAAGGTTGAATGAGAAGATTGATCTGTATAACCATGATAGTGACCATTCGTTTGCTTTTATAAAACAAGAAATGACGTTAGTATGGGAAAAATTGAATTCAAATGCCCTAATTATGGCTGACGACCTCGATTGGTCCAATGGCTTTTACAGTTTCTGTGTTGAGAAGAAACTTTATCCTTTAATCATTACGGATAACGGTAAATCGGGGCTTAAGGCCAGAACTGGTATTGTAAAAATCGACCATCCCTCCAGGAAGAAGAAAGATATTACAGGATGAAGGAAAGGGAATTAACAATGGGACGAAGTAGTATTGACAGCCGAAAAGAGACGCAGAAGACAGATCTACTACGAAAACGAGTATTGGATATTATTTACCAATCCAAGGCGTCTCATATTGGATCCTCTTTTTCGGTTATTGAAATTCTATCTGCAGTGTATAGGGGTATTGATATCAAAAAAATAAAGGATAAAAGAGACGACAGAGACCGTGTCATTCTCAGCAAAGGGCATTCGGCGGCAGCCCTTTACGTTATATTAAACCATTTAGGCCTGTTATCCGATGAAGAGCTTATGACATACTATAAGAACGGGTCGATACTAAGTGGCCATGCGAGCCACTTTGTCCCATATGTAGAACACTCTACGGGAGCTCTCGGACATGGACTTTCGGTTGCGGTTGGGATAGGAATCGGCTTGAAATCGAAAGGACTTGATTCAAGAGTATATGTAATTGTCGGCGATGGAGAACTCCATGAGGGGTCTAACTGGGAGGCACTTCTTCTCGCAGGACATCTGAAACTTGATAACCTTTGCGTCCTGGTAGACATGAATGGTTTAGGCGGCACCAAAGACATCAATTCCTATTGTTCATTTAACTCCCTAAAAGACAAACTCGAAAGCTTTTGTTTTAAAACATTTGAGGTTGACGGACATGATGAAGAACAAATCTGTCAAACAATTCAAAGGCTGAAGGAATCAGAGACCCCTGGCGCGATTATCTGCCATACGATCAAAGGCAAAGGCGTTTCATTTATGGAAAATAATAATGTCTGGCATTACAGACCACCGAATGATGAAGAATATAAAAAAGCATCTATTGAACTGTCAAAGAGGCGGCAGACATGAGGAACGTATTTTTTACACAACTCATTGAACAGATGTGCAAGGATAAGACCATCTTCCTAGTTGTGGCCGATATGGGGCTTGGTTTGGTGGATCCGATCCAAAAAGAATTCCCAGAACGGTTTATTAATGTCGGTATTGCAGAGCAGAATATGATAGGAATAAGTGCTGGACTATGCAATGTGGGATTTCGTCCGGTCTGTTACACGATTTCAAATTTCCTGATTCAGAGATGTTATGAACAGATAAGAAACGACATCTGTCTACATAATTATCCTGTAGTTCTTGTGGGGACATCGACAGGCTATGACAATGGCGGCCTTGGTCCTACACATCAGGTAATTGACGACATAGGTTGTATCAAAGTATTTCCCTATATGAATATTTATTCCCCTTCCACAATGGCATCAGTTCGTATTGTTTTTGAGGATATATTCAAGCATAAGAATCCTTCCTATGTAAGGATTGGAAAAGGTTGTCTCGATCTCCCTTCTGAACAAATAGGTCTTAATCATATGGTTACCGAAAATCGCGGCTCCCGTCTCCTGGTTATAACCCATGGGACGATGCTGGAGAATTGTCTGAAGGCTGCAGGTACAGATGGTGCATTTTCTGTTTATTGTATGAATAAAATTAAACCATTTGAAAAGGACGAAATGTCTAGGGTTTTCCTGCAATATCCTAAAATATTGGTTGTTGAGGACCATGTTGCCAGTTCTGGACTTTATAATATACTGAGCCAGTTTCTCGTAGAATCAAAATTGTATACAACGGAGTTATATTCTCTTGCCCCTCCTGATGGGTTTGAAAGAACCGTCGGAGACAAGAATTATTTTGCTGACAAATATGGGTTGACACCGGAAAAAATAAGGAACTACACAACGGAATTATTGAAGCAATCAGAGTAGCAGGATAAAAATGAGATAAATTTAGATATATAAAGGTAAAGATGAGTATTTACTCATATCAGGTATAGCATGAGTTATTATTACCAATTTTCATTCCAAAGTGGTACAATCGAACAACCAATTTGATTGCATACAGGTGGATCACCATGAACTTTGAAAAAGAAGTAAGAGAAAGAATTGATGCAAATGGTCAAAACGAAGAGATGAAATCCTGCGCCCATAACTTCATGAACGCTTCGTCAGTATCCAAGTATACCTATAATTTTTCATGGCTTGGCAGGCCGATAATTCAGTATCCACAAGACATCATTGCAATGCAGGAACTGATTTGGGCCGTAAAGCCAGATCTCATTATTGAAACGGGTATTGCCCATGGAGGTTCACTGATCTTAAGTGCTTCCATGATTACATTGCTAGAAGCATCAAAAGCAATTAAAAGAGGCAAGGTGCTCGGGATCGATATCGATATAAGAGCACATAACAGGGTTGAGATAGAAAAACATCCGCTATCAGAAAAAATAGAAATGCTGCAGGGATCTTCAATTGACAAAAACATAGTCAAGCAGGTTCATGATTTTGCACAGAACTACAACAATATTTTGGTTTGTTTGGATTCAAATCATACGCATGCACATGTATTGGCTGAACTGAATGCATATGGGCCACTCGTTTCAAAAGGAAGTTATTGTGTGGTATTTGATACTGTCATTGAAGATTTGAACGATAATTTATTTGCAGATCGGCCCTGGGGAAATGGAAATAATCCGAAAACCGCAGTTTGGGAATATTTGAAATCGCATCCTGAATTCGAAATTGATAAAAATATAGAAAACAAATTATTAATTACAGTTGCACCAGATGGATATCTAAAAAAGACGAAATAAAAATGAAATTGAAATAAATGAGCAGGCAGGAAATGATTAAAATTGACTGGAACGAAATGCCAAATCTTTCGGAACTTACACTTGTTGTGCCAACATACAATCGTCAACACTATGCACTAAGACAGATGCATTTTTGGTCTGATTCACCAGTGACACTATATGTATTGGACGGAACGAGTACACCAATAAACACTGAGGGCCTCAAAGGCCTTGGGGATAATGTGCATTATTATCATATTCCAAAATACCTCCATGACCGGATAAGAAAATCATTGGAATTGATAGATACAGCATACACAGCAATGTTGTGCGATGATGAGTTTTTTATTCCAAGTTCACTTGAAAAATGTATGGAATATTTGAAAAATAACAAAGACATTGTAGCATGTATTGGAAGGTGCATAGGATTTTATACTACAAAAAGCGGAATAATGGCAACATCAATGTACAATGAAATGAAAGGCTATAGGTGTTTTGAAGGAACAACCAGAGAAAGAATGATTGAGCACATGAACCCATATGTTTGTTCGACCATATACGCAGTGCAACGTTCTGAAGTATGGAAAAAAAGCATGACAATACTCACAAAAGAAAAATTTTCATCACCATACATTGAAGAACTTATATTCGAGTTAGCAACATGCTATCAGGGAAAATCAATAGTGATTGAAGATCTGATGTGGCTGAGGAACAAAGAAAATAAACCAATAGATTTTAAAGAACATAACAGAAAATTACAGTTCGACACATGGCTAAAAGATCCTCGTTATCGAAAAGAAGTGAATCTTTTTTATGAGAGCATGACAACTGAATTATCTAGGATTGATGGGGCCGACAAAGAAATAGTTCTAGAAGATTTTAAATTAGCTGTTGAAGCATACCTGGATTACTGTAAAAATAGGCGCCTTCTTTTTTCAGTGGCAACCTTACGTGACCAAATAATGCAGTTCGTTCCTGAAAAGTTAAAACAAAAAATACATTTAGCACGTATAAATCATAGTTGGAAGCCAATAATGGAAGAGGCTCAAAACATACAAAAAGAAGGAGTTCATGTAGACTTTAATCAGTTAAAGGAAATAGTTGAATTTATGGAAAAAAATGTATGAAAAATGTAAGTAGTATATGCTACAAAAAGCCCTCTTAATTTATTTATTTTTAATATCCTCTTTTTGCTCTTTTAATTCAGATTTAATGTAGCTTAGCATTTTTTTAGGCTGAAGTAAATCCAAGAAAAAATGGAGGTCTTTTTTAGTAAACTCTCGTAATACAAATAATACTCCAAGATAAATCACTAAGCCAAGTCCTGAAAAAAACAGGAGATGATACCAATGAATGGCGGAGAAAAATGTCGTGTGAAACGCAAAGAGATACAAAAAGAGCCCCATCACCACACCAGCGATAATATGGCGTGGTGTATGCGTCTGTAACAGATGAATACCTGTTAACTTTTTAGCTGAAAATCGTACCCAGATAAAACCAACCATAATAGATAATACCATAGCAACTGCCGCACCTGTGGGTCCATTAATTCCTAACGGTGACAGTAACCCCCATTGCGGAATGAACAATAAGTTCAAGGTGATATTTATAAGACATATCACCAAACCAATTTTTGCATAAATACTAGGTTTGTTTAGACCGGCTATTAATGAATAATATGGTGCCATAAGGCTTATAAGGAGTGCGTATACGGTTAATACGATGAGAGTTGATGCCGCTGGCAAAAAAGCGCTATTCAGCATTATACTAATCACCTGATTTACAAATAGTATAATTACTACCGCGGGGGGAATAATAATCATAGAGATATATCTTTCCGCGGTGCGAGTTGTTTTATTTATTTTTTCAAAATCTTTTTTCGCATTGTATACGGAAAATTCAGGAAATAGAACAGTATTAAATGCGACAAAAATAACTAAGATAATCTGTAATATCTGTTGTACAGAAAAATAATATCCAACTTCTGTTGCTGTCCAAAAATACCCAATCATGAGTTTATCGATATTTCCAGAGATCGTTGAGATAATTGTAAAAAGAAACATCGGCATTGCAAAGGAAAGATAATTTTTACCAAGCTCCCGGTCTGGTTTTTTCCAAGGATATTTTTTCATCAACCAAAACCCGACGAGCACCGTTGTCGCTATCCCAAATACGTACGCCATCGCTAAAGACCCGATTGGATGACCTGCGACAAATTGTTGAGCCGGACGAAGAAACGCAGGCCACTCTATGACCGGAGCAAGACCTACTAGACCAACCCCTGCAAGGGCGACAAGAATCATCAGAGGTACTTTTACGATATTTTCAAAAATAGAGGTGATTTGCATTTTCGCTATTTCGCCTTTGCCATTAAACGTATACGATGCTATCTGTTGAATACTGAGTAATACGTAATAAATAAGAAAGACGAGAACAACTGATTGTTTTGTCGCATCACGGAAGCCTTGATGAAGCACATTTTCCAAGAGAAACATGGCCAGAAGTACAATGCCTGCCATTGCGCTAGTGAGGATCATTTTGATTGTAAAAAAAGTCCCAATGCATGTACCGAGATCTTTTCCTTCAGATATTCTCTTTATATGAGCCTGACCAAAACCAAGATCAGCAACGATGTAAAATACTCCAACAAATGACATGGCAAAACCAATGACACCAAGAGCCTCAGGTGCAAATCCTCCCCATAGTTTTGCTAGTACAACTAATCCTACCCAACCAAGAGATCTAGTAAGGAACTGAGCGATGACAATAAGCATGGATTTTCGTGCAATCATTCGCTTGGTGAATTAGATATTTATCTTAAATAGATAATGCACGACGATAAACAGGTCTCATTATAGTATCCTTGTATCTGGTTTTATTTCCCCTTTTGCCATAGCTCCAAGACCAATGAACACATTGTTGCCAATCATGGTGCCAACGTTGATAATTGAGTTAATCCCGGTTTGTACATTATCTCCCATGACCATCCCGAGTTTCCGTCGTTTGGAATCGATTTTCTTTCCGTTCAATGTAACAATAATATTATTTTTATCAAGCCTGAGGTTTGCAACCGTGGTTCCTGCTCCAAGATTACAGTGCTGTCCAATGATGGAGTCACCAACATAATTCAGATGTGGGACGTTACTATAGTCCATAATGATTGAGTTTTTCACTTCGCAGGCGTTTCCGACATGACAGTTATTCCCAATAGTGGTAAACGGTCTAAGGTAACAATTTGGGCCGATTTTACTATTATTACCGATTACTACCGGACCTTCGATATAGGTACCTGAACGAATCACCGTACCTTTCCCCACCACAACGATTCCTTTCACTGTTACGTTCTTTTCAACAGTTCCCTGGATTTTTGTCTTCAACTTCTTTAATAGCTCCTCATTTGCATCAAGCAGATGCCACGGGTAGACAACGTCTCGCCATTCTTTGAGGAATACGCCTTCCATTGGTTCTTTACTCACCAGCGTATTGATAGAATCAGTAATTTCAAATTCGCCTCGCGGTGATTTTCCCGTCTTTCGAATAGCGTCAAAGATATGTTTGTTGAAATGGTAGATGCCTGCGTTGATGACGTTGGATAATGGATGTTCCATTTTCTCGTAGATTTTAACCACATGTTTTCCCTTGAGTTCCACAATACCGTACTCTGTTGCATTGTCAATCTTTACTAATCCTATCTTGGTACCTTTCTTTGCGATTTGTTTGATGTCGTTGGTGCCAAAAATCGTATCGCCACAGAGAACGATGCAGTCGCTCACGAACGGCTCGACTGTTCCGATAGCATGTGCAGTTCCCATGGCTTTCCCTTGATTTACATAGTTTATCTTAACGTTCCATGGCTTCCCGTCGCCAAAATATTCTCGTACCATCTCGCTTTTATAACTCACGACAAAAATGAACTCTTTCAAACCGGCAGCACGAACATTCAACAGGTTCCATTCAAGGATTGGTTTACCTGCAATAGGAAGCATTACCTTTGGTCTTGTATAGGTGAGAGGATGCATCCGATTTCCTTCACCTGCAGCAAGAATCACACATTTCATGGTTCTTTTCTCCTTACTCAACGGTTACTGATTTTGCAAGGTTCCGTGGTTTATCAATCGGGCATTTCCGGAGATGAGCAACATGATAGGCAAGTAACTGAAGAACAACGGTGATAGCAATACAAGGGAGCACATGAGAGCTTGCGGGGAAGCGGAGCACAAAGTCAGCATGGTTTTCGATTTCGGTATCTTTGTCTTCTGCGATCGCAATAACAGTAGATCCTCGTGCTTTGATTTCACCGATGTTTGCAAGGATCTTTTCATAGGTTTCGTCTTGTGTGACGATGGCGACAACCGGGGTGTCTTTTGTCAGGAGTGCGAACGGTCCATGTTTCAGTTCACCAGCAGCAAACCCTTCTGCATGTATATATGAGATTTCTTTCAACTTCAACGCTCCTTCAAGGGAGAGCGGGTAGTTGATGCCCCTTCCAATAAAAAACACTGATTTTGCATCTTTGAGATGTTTTGCGATAGCAATGATGTCATTGCTTCGCTCCAGGACGTCTCGGACGTGCCGAGGGAGTTCTTTTAGATGGAAGATGTAGTTGTACAGCTCATTAGACCCAAGCTTCTTCTGAAGCAATGCAATCTTGAGGGCAATGAGGAACAGAACAATGATTTGAGAGGTGAATGTCTTGGTCGCAGCAACACCGATCTCGGGGCCTGATTGCTGCAAGATATATCCATCAGAGATACGGGTTGCTGTGCTCCCGATGACGTTGGTCACCACCAGTGTTTTACACCCTGACATCTGTGCCTCGCGTAATGCAGCAAGTGTATCAGCGGTTTCCCCGGATTGTGTGATGGCAATAACAAGCGAAGATTCATTTCGTACCCCAAAATATCGATACTCTGAGGCAAGCTCTACGAAAACCGGGATGTTCGTCAGTTGTTCGATCAGGTATTTACCAACAAGACCAGCATAAAATGAAGTGCCGCAAGCAACGATGTGAACGGAGTTGATCTCATTGCTCAGGAGCTTTTCGACGTTTTCAGGGAACGTGATGGTTTCTTCGATTTCTGAGATACGTCCTCTGAGAACGTGATGGACGGTATCAGGTTGCTCATAGATTTCCTTAAGCATGAAATGCGCAAACCCTGATTTCTCCGCGTCTTTCACATTCCAGGTGATAAGTTCTTCTTTCTTTTTGATCGACTTTCTGTTCTTATCAACAACATTGATGGTGTTCTTTGTGAGCACACAGAGTTCTCCATCGTTGAGGAATATCACCCGTTTTGTGTATTTTAGAAATGCGGTGATGTCGGAGGCGAGGAAGTTTTCACTATCTCCAACACCGATGACAAGCGGGCTTTCTTTTCGTACACCTACGATTTTTTCAGGCTCGTCTTCACTGACGGCGACTATCGAATAGGATCCTTGGATCTTTTTTACCGCTGCGACTACCGCATCCTCCAGGTTTCCTTTGTATGCATCATCGATGAGATGAGCGATGACCTCTGAATCTGTTTGGGAGAGGAATGTATGCCCTTTCTTTTTTAGTTCTTCTTTGAGCTTGCTGAAGTTCTCAATGATCCCATTATGGACGATCGCAATTTTTTTATCGCAACTGACGTGCGGATGTGCGTTTTCTTTCGTCACACCCCCATGGGTCGCCCATCGAGTGTGGCCAATCCCAGTTGTCCCTTTGATTTTGGGTATTAAGCGTTCAACGTTTGCAATCTCACCGACTTCCTTGTAGACTTTTAGTTTTTTATCGATAATGGCGACGCCAGCTGAATCGTACCCTCGGTAATCAAGTCGTTTCAATGATTCGAGTAAGACGGTTCGCGCGTCTCGAAATCCTGCATACCCTATGATTCCACACACGTTACATCACTTTGCTTTCGCTCGGAATATTTTTTATGATATGTTTCATGGGGCTGATTTTGCATTTCCTGCCGATGATTTTTCCAGGATCAACCACGACGTGACTTTCAATGATGCAATCTTCTCCGATCATTGCTCCTATTGGTGTATCAATTTTCTTTAATTCGTCATCGATCTCAATGGTGACCTTGGCGGTGATAGTGGAGAAGTTATCCCCAATAATGCATCCTTTCCCGATGACGGAGCGTGAGATATGTGAGTTTGATGCAATATGTACATCATCCATAATTACGCTGCTTCGTATTTCGCTGAACGGGTGAACCACAGTGTTGTTCCCGATGCTGGTGGAGGGGAAGATGCACGCATGAGGTCCTATTTCGCAGCTGTCGCCGATGACGACTGGTCCGACGATGTAGCAGCCTGAGTAGATTTTAGTGTCTTTTCCTACCGATACCAGGCCTTTCAGGGTGACGCCTTTTTCGATGACACCGCTGGTGGATGCCGCCGTTCCTTGGATCATCACTTCGTTGACGGAGATAAGGTCCCAGGGGTAGACGATATCCATCCATGATTTCGCAAGAACCGTGTTGATGTGTTTTCCTTTGTCGACCAGGGATTGAATGATGGATGAAAGCGCGTGAGCACCTTCCGAGGTGCATTGTTCAATATCAGTGAACACCGAGCGAGGAAGTTTGTAGATGCCGGTAGAGATGTATTTGCCGACGTCTTCTTTTGGTTTTTCCACGATTCGTCTGATACTGCGATTTTCGATAAACACGACCCCATATTTTGAAGGATGCGGGTGTTCTTTGATAAGCAGTGAATATTCTGACTGGTCTTTTAGGAGCTTTGCGATGCTGCCTGGGTCGATGATGTTGTCTCCAGCAAGGACGATGAACGAGTCTTTGATGTGTTTCTTTGCTTGAAGGAGTGCATGGGCGGTTCCGAGTTGTCTGTCTTGAATGACGTAGGTTATCTTGACATCCTTATAGTCTTTGAAATACTCCATGATGACTTCTTTTTTGTAGCCGACGACAACGACGATTTCGTCAATCCCGCTTTTTCTGGTCGCGTCAAACACGTATTCGAGCAATGGTTTGTTGGCAACAGGGAGCATGACTTTGGGCATGGTCTCGGTGAACGGCCTGAGCCGTTTTCCTTCGCCAGCCGCTAAAATGACCGCTTTTTTTGTCATTATTTTCACAGTACCATAATGTCCGGTTCTTTATTTGACTTTTTTCCTTTGCTGATTTCACCAGCGCCTTTAATAAGGGGATCTGCACCGTATGGGTACAAACAGGGGAAAACGAACAGATGGGATGTATGGGGCTGGGGGGAGTCATGTGTTCAAATAAGACGTACATCGCACTAGGGAAATGGGGGGCTTGTGAACTGTTATACGCACGAGATGTCTTCGATACAAACTCAAATTACCAAGGATGAAGAGAAATCGGGATAAATGACTGTACTTAGCATTATGTCGTCTGGTTCTCACATTACCACCCTTGTTAATATATTAATATTTCTAATAAGGTTAATATACAGAGTGTGATTAATGTATCTTGGGGAAAGAGATGAAAAATATAAAATTTAAAAGCGGATTAATTTTTGGAATTTTTGTTCTATTACTCATGACAAGCATTGTCCCAAGTAGCATAGGGCAAACACACGCATCGACACAACAACAAAATATTACTAAAACCTCACTTCCATCGACTGAAAAAACCTCATCTTTTACATTGTATGTCATTGGAAAAAATGGCTTAGAAAAACAGGAGAAGATACTCTCTGCTTCAAATACCTTGAAAATCTATGAAAAGTATCAAGAATTAAAAAAAGAAATGACATCCAATCCGTATAGTGATAAAACCCAGCGCGTAAAACAAGAATTTTTTGATCTTCTCGAAGAAAACCATGCTCTCCCGACAGGGATGTCTAAAGACCAACTTATCTCTCTTACACAACCCCCGGTTATACCACCAACGCATCTCCGCACCGGCATCCAACCTTTTCCAAATAAAGCCTCAGAATGGTTCTGTAATTTCGCGACATTTGGAGAAGGATCAGCGTTTCCGATTATCATCCTCCCACGATTAATACCATTCCTTCTCACACCTATCCCCCGAGCATTCGTATGGTGGTCAACACCATCAGGTATCACCTCTGTGGGTGGTTTGATTTCCCGCACCGGTTTTCTCGCAGGAGGACAACAAAAAGGTATCGCACTTGGTTTCTGGGGCATAGGATTTAGCATTTTCCTCCCACCGATCATGTCGTATGGGATCTTCGGATATGCAGTATTTACCAGAGTCACTGCTGAGGAATTTCAATTCTACCCGCCGAACAACCCACCAGAAATCAGTCAAACTGACCCTGTCGATGGACAACAAATGATCCCCCTGTCTACTGCTAATTTGCGCTTTGAAATTAACGATGAAGATGGTGACCTCATGAGTTACAATGTGACAACATATCCTGATATTGGGTCAGGGAGTGGAGGTTTGAAATCAAATGGTGTCTATTCAATCTCTATTTCTGGGTTAGAAAGTCTTACCCAGTACACCTGGCGTATCCAGGTCACCGATGGGAAAGATGCCATAGAAAAAACCATGACGTTTATGACAGAAAATGTTGCTCCATTGATTTCAAATCCGTCACCAGCAGATGGAGAACGTCAGGTGCCTTCTGATCTCGCTGTGCTGAAATTCACTATAATGGATTTCCAGGGAGATGCAATGGATTATACGGTAGAAACGTCACCAAATGTTGGTTCCGCGCATGTGAATGGCGTCCACGATGGTACCTATACTGTTCCCGTGAGTGGCCTTGCACAGGACACCGCGTATCGTTGGTTTGTGAATGTCACCGATGGGGCACATCCGGTCAGTAAAACATTCAGCTTTGTAACCGGATTTCCTGCACAATTTAACCCATTTGAGTACGGCTGGTTGTACCGGAAGCAGATCACAATCGATCATACAAATGTCGCTGGTGACGTAGAGAACTTTCCAGTCCTCCTCAGCATCGTTGACGCTGATCTGAGTCAAAAGGCACGAGAAAATGGCGAGGACATTCTTTTCATGCATAGCGCTGGTGTCTCAACACGGTTTAATTATGAAATCGAATCCTTTAATCATGAGACCGGGGCATTGATTGCCTGGGTGAACCTCACGCATGTTTCATCAAATGAGGACACGACGTTTTACATGTATTATGGAAATCCAACGTGTCTTCCGCAGCAGTATCCAGAGAAAACATGGGATGCGAACTTTTGGGGAGTTTGGCATTTGAAAGAATCATATGAAACACGATACGATTCTACAAGCAACGGAAAGGATTGTACTACCTCAGGAACTACGCATACCACCTCTGCGAAAATAGATGGCGGCGAAGTCTATGATGCAAGGACAGACAGCATTTCTACCTACTCAAACACAGATAGCATGTCGAAATTCACCCTGGAATGCTGGGTTGCTTTTAGTACTGATGAAGCAGACCCATCTACTGGTGGTGATGTGTTTATGAGTATCCACAAAAACGACCCCTCTGTTTTTCGTTACCATGATGAAAAATATTATGTTTATGCTGATGGTACCCAAAAAATTGAAAGCATTGATACTTTTAGAGATACCAACTGGCATTACGTTTCGTTAGTCGCCACCGGTTCTCAACTTATCTTATATGTTGATAACGTCGTGGAAGGAAATGTTCCCTGGAGTGGCACTTCATCCAATGCATATCCTTTTTACATTGGAGATAACCGTATTGGAACAGATTATTTTTATGGGACCATCGATGAAGTAAGAATATCTAATAGTGATCGAGATATGAATTGGATTAAAACAAGTTATGAGAATCAGATCAACCCTGCTGGTTTTATTTTTTTAGGACCTGAAGAACCAAGTCCATAATAATATTGTAAATGGAGGAAACAACATGAGTAAAAAGAAATTTTTCATAAAAGGAGCCATTGTTGGGATTGTACTTCTTTTTGTATGTGGATCTTTTGTACCAGGTCTTACAGGCACGTCTATCATAAAAAGAAATCAGCCCAGCTCTCCCACAGAAGGGACAGACGAAACCGCGGAAAAAACGGTAGTCACCTGTGTTGCGTTTGGAAAAACTCGCGATAATAAACAAAATGTCAATCTGGCACAAGATGATGCGACCATGATTTTTGATAAATTGAAAGAGCTGAAATCTGAGATGACGCAACATCCTTATAGTGAGAAGACTCAATCCTTAAAAATAGCGTTTGTCGATCTGCTCGATGAAAAAGGATTAATCCCGCAAGGTGTATCAAAAGAAGCCTATCTTTCCTTACTCAATCCCAGATGGGTAGAGCGACTACAAAAGACAGGAAACACAGCATCCTTACCACAACCATTTGCCAACCGAGGAACCTGTGCGCTCTGCAGCATGGGCGGGGAGGGATCAGGAATACTAATTCCGTTATTTCTTCTCCCAAGACCTCGTATAGCGATGCTGTGGCTAGGCACTGGCCTCTCCACTGCAGCAAACCTGCTCACCAGCAAAGGCTATGTTGCAGAAGGTGCACAAACAGGGTTCGCATTCGGTTTCATGGGAATTGGCATCTCCTACGCACTACCAGGTTACACTCTATACGGATTCATCGGATATGCATTACTAGCGTCTACAACCGCAGAATATGTCGAACATTATCCACCCAATAGAGCACCAGAAATTTCTGATGTTCTTCCTGCTGATGGAGGACAAAATATCCCACTTTCAATTTCAGAGTTACAATTTCGGATACAGGATGCTGACGGCGATCTCATGAGTTACACGGTCACCACCGAACCTGACATCGGGTCTGCTAGTGGAAATCTCAAACCCTTCGGGGTGTACACGGTTCCTGTGTCAGGACTGGTGGATCTGACAAAATATACCTGGCATATTCAGGTGACGGATGGGAAAGATACGACAGAAGAAACCATGACGTTTACCACAGAAGCAATAGCACCAATCATCTCGAATCCCATACCAGCCGATGGGGAACGAGATGTACCCATGGATATCCCATCCCTGCAGTTCACCTTAAAAGATTATCAGGGGGATGCAATGGACTATACTGTAGAAACATCACCAAACATTGGCTCCGGGCAGCAGAATGGTGTTCATGATGGAACCTATACGGTTCCGGTGAGCGGTTTAACATATGGAGCAACCTATCTTTGGTATGTGAATGCGACCGATGGGACACACTGGACGAGGAAGGTATTTAGTTTTGAAACAGGGTATCCCTCCCAATTTAATCCTTTTGAATTCGGCTGGCAGTACCGAAAACAGATTACCATCGACCATACACAAGTCGCTGATGATCTGACGAATTTCCCAGTGCTTATCAGTACGAGTGATACCGATCTTTCCCAGAAAGCACAAGTGGACGGAGGCGATATCTTGTTCATGAACGATGCTGGGATATCAACACGAGTATATCATGACCTTGAATCCTACGATGCATCATCTGGTACACTTATCACATGGGTGAATATCCCCGCTCTTTCCTCAAGTAATGATACGGTTTTTTACATGTATTATGGTAACCCAAGCTGTATCGATCAAGCATATCCTGAAAAAACCTGGGATTCAAATTATGTGGCTGTATGGCATTTCGGGGAAACATCAGGAACAAAAGTTGCAGACAGTACGTCAAATCACTTCAATGCAACAGCGAATACCTATACCCCCGTCACAACTGGACGCATAGGAAAAGGAAGATATTTTGATATGACAAATAGTGAAATATACGTTGGTACTCAGTCAGCATTTGGTGGTATAATCTCATATACCATTGAAGCATGGGCAATCCCAAAAAGCATAAGTGGGGAACATAGGATATTTGATAGGAGTGTACAAAGCAATAAAAATACTATTTTATTGTATCAGTATAATGATCGATTAGATTTGTTCACAAATAATTATGATTTATGTAGTGTCACAGATGCTTTTTCTGTTGATGTTTGGACACATGCAGTCGGCGTGTTCACTGGTTTAGGTGGGGAAAGTACCGTCTATAAAAATGGAGTAAAAGGGACACCGATTACTACAACACAAGCAAATCCAACTGCCGGGGATTTTACGGTATACATCGGACGAGCATGCGTAAGTTCGTCTTCAGCATATAGGTGGTATGGAACTATTGATGAGCTGCGTTTCTCGAAAATAGCTCGATCCTCTGCATGGATTAACGTTTCCTATTATAATCAAAACGATCCGGCAGATTTCTTAAATATCGGGCCGGAAGTACCAGGATTATAAACTCAATAAAAATAATCAAGTTGCCGCCTCTTTTAAGAGAGGGAAGGAAAAAAATACAATATGAAAAAAATGTATAGGAGTTGAGTATCATCTATGGTGAAAGAAATAAAAAATTATATTTTTAAAGAAGGGATCATTTTAGTAATTATCATACTGTTGCTCTTAACTAGCATTGTTCCAAGTAGTATAGGGCAAACAAATGCATTGATAGCACAACAAAACAAGATTGCAGCGTCAGTTCCAGCGACTGAAAAAACCTCAACTTTTACTTTCTATGTGATAGGAAAAAATGGTTTGGAAAAACAAGAGACGATGCTCCCTATCTCCGATGTCTTGAAAATCTACGAAAAATATCAAGAATTAAAAAAAGAAACCACACTCAATCCGTATGACCAAAAAACCCAGCGAGTACAACAAGAATTTTTTGATCTTCTTATAGAAAACCATGCACTCCCAACAACGATGTCAAAGGATCAACTTAACTCTCTTACACAACCCTCTAGTATGCCATCACTGCGTCTCCGTACAAACATCCAACCTTTTCAAAGCAAGGCATCAGAATGGTTCTGTAATTTCGCGACATTTGGATCTGGGTCTGCGTTTCCCATCATCATCCTCCCTCGGTTCATACCATTCCTTCTCACCCCGATTCCCAGGGCTTTCATCTGGTGGTCAACACCAGAGGGCATTACCTCTGTTGGTGGTTTGATTTCTGGCACCGGTTTTCTTGCTGGTGGACAACAAAAGGGTATCGCACTAGGCTTCTGGGGCATCGGATTTAGCATTTTCCTCCCTCCGATCCGGTCATACGGGATATTCGGATACGCGCTCTATACCAGAGTCACTGCTGAGGAATTTGAGTTCTACCCACCGAACTGCTCACCAGAAATCACTCAGACAGATCCTGCTGATGGACAACAGATGGTTCCGATATCGACGACAGAATTGCGCTTTGAAATAAACGATGCAAATGGTGACCTCATGAGTTATAATGTGACCACCGAGCCTGATATCGGATCAGGGAGCGGTGGCCTAAAGCCAGATGGGACTTACTCGGTTCCTATCAGTGGTTTGGAAAGTCTCGTCCAGTATACCTGGTATATCCAGGTGACCGATGGGAAAGACAGTATAGAAAAAACCATGACATTTACGACAGAACCGGTAGCACCTATCCTAACAAATCCGATACCAGCAAACGGAGAAAAAGATGTGCCCATGGACATTCCATCCCTGCAGTTTACTCTTAAAGATTATCAAGGTGACGCGATGGAATACAGCGTGGAAACAACACCAAATATTGGTTCCAAACATGAAGTAGGTGTTCATGATGGAACCTATACTGTTCCGGTGAGTAGTCTAACGTATGGTGATTCATATTGCTGGTTTGTGAACGTCACCGATGGAACATATTGGACGCGCAAAGTCTTCAACTTTGAGACCGGATATCCCTCTCAATTTGATCCTTTTAACTTCGGCTGGCAGTATCGAAAACAAATTATTATTGATCATACGCAACTGATAAGTAATCAAAATAATTTCCCAATACTTATTAGCACAATCGATGCAGATTTAATGAAAGCACGTGCTGATGGCGGTGATATCCTTTTTATGAATAATATCGGTGTTGCCTCCAAACTTTACCATGATATCGACCTATTTAATCAATCAACAGGAAAGGTTGTGACCTGGGTTAAAATACCTTTGCTTTCTTCAACTATTGATACTGTGATATTCATGTATTATGATAATCCATCATCTCTTTACATGGCGTATCCAGAGAAAGTTTGGGATGGATTCGAAGCAGTGTATCACCTCTCCAAGGCACCAACCGGTGTGGTTCAGGATAACACAGGGAACAGCAATAATGGGGTTCCTCATGGTAGCATGACAATATCAAATCTTGTTGATGGGAAAATTGGTTCTTGTTATTTATTTGACGGTGATGATGATTATATTTCCTTTACCGATTTTACCTATGCTTTGAACGAAGGAACTTGTTCTGCATGGATTCAAACATCAGGGAATGGACCAATGGCGGTTTGGGGTGAAGGAGTAATATCATCACCAAAGCCATACATTTGGCTAGGGAAACGAGAAAATGGAAAACTGATGTTTGCCAGAGATGTCTCTGGTGGAAATTCAAACTTTCAAGGACAAAAAGAAGTTGGAATGAATGACGGCATCTGGCATTTTATATCCTGGATTTCCACGGGATCTGAAAACCGGTTCTTTTTCGATGGAGCTGAAGTGAGTTTAGTCTGGCAGGATGGACAGAATCCAAATGGAATGTGGTTTGATGATCAATCCACTGAC
>JADBLO010000103.1 GCA_014894395.1 Thermoplasmata archaeon | reverse complement strand
GGTTTTTTCAAAGGACCATGAAAACAATTAGCTAGCTAAACAAATACAAAAAATCGAATTATATTTGCTATCTCGAACGCAGCAGTGGTCCTAAGTAGGAAATCTATAGAGGAACAAAGACTGTATAAGAAAGACGCTGACGAGTTGCTTACTCTTTTTTTGATAACGACTGTACAGGAAGATGGTATCAGTTGTCAAACACGACTTTTATAGGAATTCAAACACAACAGTGGGTAATAAAAACGTGGTGAGAAACAATGGATGCCGGAAATATGCTTATAAACAAAAGGAGAACAACACGCAACAGGATAAAAGGAATACTTTCTCTCTTAATTATTATAGTGATGATCGCACCATCTATTTCAGTACATGCAGAAATAAGTGGAGACCATGAACATCCAGACATGTCCTGGAAAAACTATCCTTACCATCCACCAGGAACCGACATCGTCTTTCCTATCGATGAAGGATCCCATGACGAAGAATATAAGATTGAATGGTGGTACGCAAACTTCCATCTCACAGGTCGTTCAGGACATGAATATGGAACTTTTGTTGCTTTCTACCAACTCAATTCAACGGTTTTTGAAAACCAAGAAGTCAGGATTTTTTCTATTTCTGATATCGCATCAGAAAAAATTTACAGTAACGCACAAATAGGGACACTTACAGCAAGTAACGACCATCTTGATTTGAGTTTCGAATATATCACAAATAACAATGAAAATACCAATCTGAATTGTAATGAAATAGTAAATAAGAATTCAATTCCTGAAAATCAAGGAATAACTACGAAGACTGAATATATGGATACAACCACGAAACCCATGAATCTAAATACTCCAATGAGTACAACACAATCAGATACCATTCAAAAGACCACCACCATCGTTAATAATAACGGTGATGACGAGAAGAGCGCAGATGAATTACTACAATATGACCATTGGTACACCAAGACTAATGGCCAGGATCTTCTTCCCTTCCAGTACACCTTAGTTGTCGGTGGTGATTCTCAACAAGATTCCAAGCCCATGAAGCTTGCTGTTGATATGGATTGTCTCAAACAACCATTAATTGTTGGTGGTGATGGCTTTCTTGATCTCGGGGGATACGGTTTTTCCTTTTATTATAGTCTAACAAAACTTGCAGTGATAGGATCGATTATGGTACATGGAATTGCTGAAGAGGTAACCGGATATGCATGGATCGATCATCAATGGGGTAATTTTTTCGACAAAAACCAACCTTCGTATGGCCTTGCATTGACGTATGAATGGTTTTCTATACAACTTGATGATAACAGAGAGATCATGGTCGCCGATACATGGGATCGTACAACAGGGGAGAAGAATAATCTATCATTTACTGGAGGTATGAATATGCTCGACAGTGATGGATCCTCAGAGCTTTTAGAAGATTATACGATTACACCACAAGCATCCTGGAATGATACCATAGATCACCGTTTCTATTCCTCCAAATGGCATATTACCGAAACATCGAAATCCATTGATCTTATTGTAACTCCAGTTTTTTTAGATCAAGTGATGCGAGTAAAAGAAAATTATCCATTATTTCAGCGATTGCTTGAAGAACTGTTTCCAGGTGCTTGTTTCTGGGAAGGAATCTGTTCAGTTTCTGGGACCATCAATGACTTTTCTATAAATGGAACAGCCTACGTTGAACTTACTCATAGCTACGTTTACGGAGATATCATAGATTTAATCCCTTCTGAACGATGACCGAACATCATGCGGTTCAATTTCAAAAGGTTTATATGACATTATCTTCTATAACTATAGGAGATTTTACGGATGAAAAACGGAGTGACATGTATTATTATTTTCTTATTTTTTGGACTTGTATTTACACCAACTGTTCGTACATCTCGGCTCGAAGTATTGTCAGACCCCATGCTCTTTCGAAATTACGATGGAACCACGTTATATGTCGGGGGTAGTGGGCCAGAAAATTATAGTAGAATTCAAGATGCGATTGATAATGCGAGCATTGGCGATACTATTTTTGTTTACAGCAGATCCTCACCGTATTATGAAAATATCATCATAACAAAGAATAATATCAAACTTGTTGGCGAGGATAATTACGATACGATTGTCGATGGAAACGGCATTGGTCATGTCATAGAAATAAATGCAGATAATGTCACCTTAGAAGGATTCACTGTTCGACATAGTGGACCAATTGAAGAATTTAAATTTGACGCTGGAGTTCACATAACGTACATGTCAGATTCTGTAGTTATTACCGATAATATCATCGTCAATAATCAGCATGGTATTTTCATCGATGGATCCCCAAATAGCACTATATCGAAGAACATTATTTCAAATAATATTGAAGGGGTGATTATTTACGGTGATGCTCGGTATAATATTATCTCTGAGAACAAAATCGAAAATAATAGTAATGGTATCCATGAAGCTTTTACGAGGTATAGTACCATTATCGGAAACAATATCGCAAATAACTCTGGGGTCGGAATTATTTGTTTATGTACTACCTTTCATATCACTAAAGAAAATAACTTTATAACTAATTCATGTCATGCCTATTTTGATGGAAGATTTAAATATTTTTCTGAACGGAACCAATGGATCAGAAATTATTGGGATACTTGGATTGGATTTGGCCCTAAACTCATAAAAGGACGGGTGTATATACCTTGGATCAACTTCGATTGGTTTCCAGCATATAAACCATACATTATTCCTATATACAATTAGAAAAAATTTCCATATTGATGTTAAATTCATAGTCAACAATTAAAAGATGAATACTGGTTTTTTCATGATTCTATTAAAACTCGGAGAAGTTTATTTTGCAAGTATCCGTAGATCATCCTCCAATCTACGACCGGTTTTTTTCTCCCATTCCTCAACTGGGATAGAATATTTTTCCTGGATTCTTTTCCCATAACCAAGACCAGTATATGAACAAAATGGAACAATTCCTTCAAAGGTAGCACAATGAATGACACAACGTTGTAGCCGGTCAATATTTAGATTCCATGCATCCTGGTACCACATCGAACCAATAAATATGCATTGATGATGAAACTTACGGAGAGCGTACTGGCTACCCCCAATAGCTGCTTCCTTCAGAATTTGTTTTAAATTAAATCCCTGTGGTGCCTGTTCAACATCGACAAAGTTATTGATGTTTTTTATGAAAGCTGAGGCAATACGTAGTTTTCTCAGGGGGCCTTTTTTCTTGGTTTGTTCATTCAGAAACGTCATATATGCTTCTACATCATAAAAACGTGTTATAGGGAGAGGTTTTCCATTTTCAATAAAAATGAATGTGGACCCTCCACACCCTGGATGAGCAGTAAATTCAATTTGGGGGTCTTTTGTGAACGCTTCAATGAGTCTTGAAATCGGGAAGATAAAGGAAACAGGGTAAAAATCATCACGTGATATCATTCCAAGAAACTCTTTTTCAATAGCATCGATCATTTGAACATAATCTACACGCTGACTCTCTCTTAGATCGTCTTTTACCTTGGTATTTTTACCACAGAAGCAGATTGGTTGGAAATGAATACCTCTGATAACATCGATATTGTTAAGAGCAAAACGGACTATCTTACCTGATTCATGGACATTTTTATTGCCAATGAGAACTGGCACTAAAACCACATTTAAGTTGACCTTTCTTAGATTTTCTAAAGCTTTTTTATGTTGTGCTATTAACGGATTCGTCGTTTCAGTAACTCCGTCAAAACTCATGTAGATTGTATCGACTTTTTCATCTTTCAGACGTTGACAGTAGTCAATACTTTCAGCGAGCTTCAACCCATTCGTATAAATCTGAACATATGAAAATCCAATTTTTTTTGCAATTCGAACAATTTCAAAAAGATCTTCACGGAGTGTCGGTTCTCCGCCAGTTATTTGAATTGATTTCGAACCTAGGGGCTTTTCTGATCTTGTTTGTTGCATCAAGTCTCGGAGTTGATCTAACGAAGGTTCGTAGACGTAACCTGTTGTGTTAGCGTTTAAAAAATCTTGGTTATGTTTCAGATTGCACCGGTTGGTCACAACGAGATTTGTTAACACTGTTTGAGAGGTATGTTCTGTATAGAGTTCAGGGTCATTGAATAAACTCGTTTTGACATAAGAAACCGGTTTTCCCGTTACTTTAAATTTCATCCATCTTTTATACAAATTTACATCGCTAAAATAAATCTCCTTAAAAGATCCATGTTTTTGGCATACTTTTGTTATCCACACTTTTTCGTCATCTTCGATAATGCTCGCATCAATCTTCTGGATCTTTCCTTCTTGGAAGCAAATTGGGCATACAGAGTACGTTTTTTCTAATTCCTTCATTGTAGCCAACTGTTAATGGACTTCCCGGTTTATACATTTTTTTTAGAAAAGAATTTAATAATTATTGATAGAAAAATATATAAGTCTTTAATTAATATAAGAATTTGATATGGAAAATACTATTTTGGAGTTTAAAAGAAGGCGAGAAATCTATGAGTTTATTTCTCAAAACTCCGGATTACATATGCGCGACATCTCAAGAAAATTGAATGTCCCTTTTACGTCTTTAAAATATCATTTAAATTACCTCGAAAAAAAAGGATTTATCATCTCAAGAGACGATGGAAAATACAGTCGATATTTTATTTCACTTGAAATTGGTGAAAAAGAAAAAAGGATACTCAATTGTCTTCGAAAAAGAACAACGCTTCACATTATATTATGGTTTTTCATCGCTGTGCAATGTTCACAGAAAGATATCAGTCGATTCCTTGAAAAACATCCAACGACAATCAGTTTTCATCTAAGAAAGATGATACAAGCAGGTATTATTGAACAAGTATCAATTGATAAAGGGATCATCTACAATGAGACACCACCGATTATCATTAACCGACCCCAGGTATCAAGCGAGAAAATATATGTCTTACAGGACCCATGGATGATTTATGATCTACTTATAAAAAATAAAGAAAATCTGGGTGATAAGGAAGTAGTTACTGGTATAATAGAGTACGTCGAGTTTATTATATCAGAGGGCATCCCAAAACAAATCCAAAATCGAGAAGATACAAAAGAATCGATCCTAAATACATTTTATAAATTCTTCTTTCCACCCTCATTTTGTTCTTAGTAATTCTATCGAATAGAAAAATTTTTATTATTAATAATTGTCATTTCTAGTTTTATAATACGTTGGAAGATTCATTATTCTTTTCATCTGATGGTAAAGATTGGATGATTGCACTATAAATGATATATATTAAAAATGATATTAATTTGTTTGTCTGGGGGGTGGTATTGTAGTGGGCAGGTTTCTGCTCACTACAATGCCTTCTATCTGAATTTCGTGACTAGAAAACATACAAGCCATTTTTTTCTTGTAAGAAATAATTTATTGTTTTAGTTGCTTGAGTACAAAGTGGAGGATGTCATCAAATAGCGGGATTTTTGGTATGAGACCATGAAGTTCTGATTGCCAGAGATTCTTTATCGATGTGGCTTGTCTGGTGAATTCTTCTGCATCAAATGTTTTTTTGTAATAAGAGAGTTTTTTGTTTATAAGGTCGTACTCCAATGAAATTTCTTTCTTTAGGAGGAATGATATATCATAGAGATCTCGTGCTCTTCCTCGAATCATCATCGCTCTTACTTTTTCTGCAAGAATTTCTTCTTTTTTCATGACTGGAACAGTAAATGGTCGTAGGTCATTATAGATGGGAACGATCTCTTTTATATCTGGGGGAAAGACGACATCATTTCTCTCCGATATTTCTATGGAGATGATCGATTCACTCAATGGTCCTTTGTAGAGGGGGCCTTGTGCTTTCACCTTGACGGTTTTTCCTGTGAGTGATTTTTTTGTTTTCATTTCATGGATAATATGGATAACTGTAAGCACATCCGAGAGTGTTGTTTTTAATTTGGCTTGGTCATATTGTTTGAATCTTGTAAAGTCGAGGTCTTCAGAGAATCGATCCAGCCCATAAAAAAAGAACAACGCTGTTCCTCCCTTAAAAACCAGTTCGTCAACCAGAGCAGCATACACTCCAGTAAGTGTTGCGGTCTGCAGATAATGTTTCTCCTGTTGGTATGGTTTTAATCTGTTCACTTTTGCCAGTCGAATGATTTCTTCGGCTGTAATCATCGTATCGCCTCCTGTTCAGAGATTTTTAACTCCATCAGTTTTGCATAGCGGACCAACTTTTTCTTATTTATCTTTTCAATAGTTTGTGGCATATGACCATACTTATACGTGATATCAATAAGTGCTTTTTCTTTGTCAGCAATCCAGAGAGAATACCCGCGATACTTTATCGCTTCAAATCCGAAGAACGCTTTCTTTGGTAAAGAGACGAAAGTTACTCCCTCCACTTTTTTCTTCACCCTTCTAGGTACGACAACATGGATGGTAGATGGTATCTGGTCAATTGCCTTATGCAGGTAGAGTGCGGCGTTGAATGAAATGTAGGAGTTCGGGATAATATACGAGGCATTCAAGAATGGATCCTGCTCTAACGCATAGATGCCTTTTGCGACTCTGAAGAGAAGTCCTTTATCAACCATTCGTTTGATGGAAACAATAGCACATGATTTTTTTAAGTGAGATATCCGTGCGATTTCATTCGTTGTAAAGACAGGAGTTTTCTTTTTCCTCAATTGTTCAAGAATCTCGTAGATATTCATGGTATCATGTATTATTCATCGTGCTTATAAATATTGCCCCTTAAATAACAAAATTGTTATTTTGTGGGCACATTTAGCTGTTTTTTTGAAGTAACAGATAGCAAGTCTTCATTATTCGGTCCATATCAAATAGTGTTCGAAACGTTACAATTGAACTGCTTAGAAAAAAACAGTGGTTCCTACGTATATTCCGTCAAACTTAAACAAAAAAGGGTGTTTTTCGCATTTTGTAGGATTTTTCAGGAGGGGGGCTTTATGTTTTCTAGGAGCATTGCTTGAGTTGAGGGACGAATAGAATGAACGGAATAAACGAATACGGGTTTGAAACTGGCTTCGAATCATTCCCATTTGGAGAAATGGGAGACTTTCGAAATAGAAACGCATTCATCTCTGAAACAATACAACTTCGAAAACCTTCTCTGAAAAATTTGACTGCTGTTCAGTATTTATCCTCAGTAGAATCCAATATCCCAGATGAATTAATCTCTGCTCAGAACTTTACAGAAATGAAGAAGCTTGCATCTCACTTCAGCAGAGGTGTCACCAGTTTCTTTGGGTTTGAATCTCGCTTGAATTCTTCTGATGCACGGGCGGATTATTTGTTTGCGGTATCATCCAAGAGGGGAGAACGAGAGGCACTCGCCCAGGTTTTTACCAACGGATCACTTCCAAAAGAATTTCGCTCCAAGAAAGAATGGCAGAACGTCGGGAAGTTCGCAGCCGCATGGGCTGATCTTTCCTCCGTCTTATACAACAAGGTACTTGGACTCTGGTTTGAGTTTGACACCACCGTTTCATCTGAAACACCGGTTCCTAGTATCTTCATCCAGACACCATCACTCCGTATAGATACCCCCGAGGATATTCAAAAATGCTCCTGGCTTACGCACATTGCATTACCCTTACTAACCGGGCAGCCGCTCTCTGAAAAAATGGAACACCGGTTCCTCCACGCGCTTCAGCAACTACCAAAGGGCGCATCAGTTCTTCACATAGCTTCCATGCTCTCCCGCGCAACCACTGGCTTACGCCTAGTTATTTACAAAATAAACCCAAAAGACATCATTCCCTACCTTACATCACTCGGTTGGACTGATAACAAAAACGAATTCACAACGCTTATAAAAGAAATTGAATGCGTTGCCTCTCGAATTGTCCTTCACATCAACATCACCGAAAACGGTATTGACCAGAAAATCGGGCTGGAATGCGCGTATCACCCAGACCAATACAACCTTGAGACACGCTGGGAAGCATTCTTCGATTACCTCATTGAGAAAAACGCCTGCCTCCCAGAGAAAAAAGCACTGCTCCTTGATTTCCTTGGGGTTGAACAAGACGACGCTACCCAAGAATTCGACCTAACCTCCTACCATATCGCAGTACGGATCCAACAGAACGATTTCTCAGCAGCACTCGTCCGATACATCAGCCACATTAAAATCTGCTACAAACCAAATCACCCCATTGAGGCGAAAGCCTACCCTGGAGTACGGCTCTTTGGACAAACCAAAACCAACACGGGAGCATCCTACCAGTAAACAGGTGAGATGGAATGCTTACGACTCTTCTGATGATGGTGCTAGACTGGTTCACCTCTCCGCTTAACTTTCTGATTCAATCACTGCTCTGTAGGATGATATGAGAATGACACAATACATTCGAGGTGATCAGCAGTATGGCATCCAGATACCCATGTGCGTACGCAGATGCGAAAAACACCTTTATAGCAACGGCACCATAAAATCAAACTGGAGGGCTTACACCTTTGAATAGGTACATCAGCCATTTAACATCATTCGAGAACGCCGGAGCGGCACGAGAAATCGAATTAGACAGCATGTTACTTCCCAAACAAATTCATCAACCGAAGCATCCATTAGAAGAAAGCAATATTCCCCAAGAAAAATTAACTCCGAACGATTATTTTTCCATGGCAGAACCGTTCGTATCAAAAATGCTTGTTTCTCCTAAAAATTTCAAAAAAATCCAAACAATAGCAAGCCATTTTCCAGGTGGTTTAACAGATTTTCTAGGGTTTGAAGTCCGTTTGAACGACGAAGAATCACAAGCTGATTGGGCACTTGCCATCTCAGGACGAGATAATGCTCGATATGCCCTAGCGAATTTTCTCAGTAACGGTCATCTTCCTGCATCATACCGACAGACACCTGAATGGAACCGCATTCTGAATTTCACACAATTGTGGACAAAACCAAATTCAGTATTACATGACAAGATCCTGGGGGCATGGTTAGAGTTTGATATGCCGGAAAATCTCCCTACAGTACCTATCCCAAGTGTCTTTTTCAACCCCGCTAAAATAAAAGGAGAATCCATGGGAGATCCCTCTGACTTTTCTTGGTTTACCAAACTCGCAATACCGTCGTTGATGGGACATCGTTTATTAAAAGACGTAGAACAAAACCTCTATACATCCCTTCAAAAAATGCCAAAGGATGCTTCATTATTCATCGTAGGCGTCATGCTATCCCGAAAAATCTCAGATATCCGCATGTCCGTTCAATTTCGCGACCCCAAACAAATCATTCCTTATCTCCATGAGCTTGGTTGGTCTGAGAAGACCGAAACGTTTTCAACACTCATTAATGACCTTATTTCTCTTAACGTGAATCGAATTGTCTTAGATTTCGATATCGGCAAACACGTTGGACGGACAGTAGCAGTGGAATGTTCATTTTACCCAAACCATTATCACCAAGAACACCACTGGAAGAAAATCCTTGATTATCTCGTAGAAAAAGAAATAGCTGCTCCTTCAAAACGTGATGATCTCCTCTTTTATCCAGGGAGTGAAAAAACAATGATGTTTTCAGAGAATGGAACAGGACCATATACTGAAGGGACTTCACAGTCCAAGGTGATTTCTCGATACATCACCCATATCAAAATCGTGTACAACCCAGATGATCAGCAACTAAAAGCAAAAGCATACCTGGCGATTCGTACCGTCGGACCTTCGAATATTAGCATCTAATTTATTCTATTTTTGTAATGGAAAAACTTAATGGACTACGAGTAAATTACACAATTTAATACAATACGGGAAAAGTCGTATGAAATTTGCAACCATTGGTCATCTCCTAAATAAAGAGAACCTTAAAGAATTTCCAAAACCTTGGATTCAGAATAATCTTGTTATCTCCCCTGAGATGAATATTAATGGTACTACAGGTTATATCACTGGACTTTTACTGACCGCTGAAGAGATGATGACACTTCCGCGAGAAAAAGTCAGACAAAATATTCTTGATGCTGCATGTTTTTTACAAGAAAAATATGATGTCGAACTGATTCAGCTCGGCGCCCTTACTACCTCTGTAACTGAGGGAGGAAAATGGGTTGTTGAACAGAAGCAGTACCATGGGTTTACGAACCACGGGGATAGTTACACGGCAGCGATCACCTGTCAAGCTGTTCTTAGAGCAGTAAATTTATTTCATAAGAAACCAGCTGAACAAAATCTTGCTATTGTGGGAGCATATGGAGTGATTGGTGAGGCGGCATCAAAAATTCTAGTGCCACAATTCGCCCGTACAATGCTTATCGGCAGAAGAGCGGAAAAGTTATCCGAATTAGAACATCACCTGAAAGGTGAGTATGAGACCACGATTGATCTCAAAACACAGAAAGCAGACATCATTGTTACCGCCACAAGTCATCCTACGGGGTTACTTGCATCTGAACATGTGAAGAAGAACGCGATGGTCGTTGATGTATCGCAGCCACCAAACATGTCGTATGATCTGTGCCGTAAACGGCCTGACATCTGCAGGATTGATGGTGGATACGTCGATTTTCCTAAGGAACATCATCTCCCAATCCCTGGGATGCCGCCAGGGAAACTCTTTGCCTGTATCGTTGAAGTCATTATGCAGGCGATGGAGAATGAACGGAAAAACCATGTAGGGTCTATTGATCTGAATCATTTGAAGAAGACAGAACAATGGGGAGAAAAATACGGGTTTACATTAAATGAATTAACAAATTTTGGTAAGCCATTAACTCAACATATAAGGAGTTAGAAGATGGCGGAAAAGGAATCGAAACAACATTCGAATAACGATTATGAAATAATGATTGTCGGTGGAGGACCAGCTGGGATTTCAACCTGGCTTCATTTATATAAATATAATCCTGAGTTAGCCTCAAAATGTGTGTTGATTGAAAAAGAAAAATATCCACGTGATAAACTCTGCGGAGGCGGAGTTGGAGCATGGAGCCCATATGTATTAAAACATCTGGGTATTGACCTCAAGCTTCCTTGTGTATCTGTCTCAGATATCGAATTTATATTTCAAAAAGATGTTTTTACGCTTCATCAACCAAATATGTTTATGATGATACAAAGAACAGATTTTGATCACGAATTAGCAAAAATCGCAATAAAACGCGGTCTTCAGCTTTATGAAAACGAAGAATTCCATGATTTCACCAATCAAAACGATTGTGTGAAAGTTAAAACAAACAAAAGAAACTATACTCTAAAAATCCTTGTTGGAGCAGATGGATCACTCAGCAGGGTACGTCGAAAAATGAACCTATCCAATATGAACCATCTCGCCCAAACTCTCGAGATATATGCCCCTGCAGACACCAAGTATGATCAAGAATACGATAAAAGAAAAATAACCGTTGATATGACTCCCCAAACAAAAGGATTACAAGGATATGTATGGCATGTCCCCTGCATCAAAGATAATAAACCATACATCGGTCATGGTCTGGCTGATTTTCGAGTCTATCAAGAGAAACCAAAAGTGAACTTAAAAGAGATTTTTTCCAAGGAATTACAACAAAGAAACATTACAATTGAACAAAAATTATGGCGCAGTCACCCAATCCGCTGGCCACAAAAAGATGACGTTATCTCAAAACCACATGTCATTTTAGCAGGGGACGCAGTAGGTATAGAACCAGCTTTTGGAGGAGGTATCCATTTTGCTTTATCATACGGTGATTTAGCAGCACAAGCAATCATTAACGCTGTGACACAAAAAGATTATTCATTTACTGATTACAACCAACGGATGCAATCACATCTTGTGGGAAAATTCCTAGCAAAATGTACCTACGTCGCCTCGCAATTATATGACAATCGAATGGATCCATTTGAAGCGGCACGTGAAGTGTTCACAATCAAGAAGGTGTAACATCTGCCATCCGATATAAAAAATAAAAATTACGACATCATGATTGTCGGTGGAGGACCCGCAGGGATTTCAACATGGCTTCATTTACAGAGATATGCCCCAGAATTAGCTGAAAAAACAATACTTATAGAAAAAGAATATTACCCACGAGACAAATTATGTGGTGGTGCTTTATCAGGATGGAGCGACAAAGTATTTCAACAATTAGGTCTCGATATTGATGTTCCCTGTGTATGGATTGATTATGTAGAATGTCGATTAGGAACAGACGCCGACTGTCTACATCAACCAAGATTTTTTCGTGTGGTGCGAAGGAAAGACTTTGATCAAGCCTTAGCAAAAAATGCAATTAAAAGAGGGATTACACTCAGACAAGGGGAAACATTTATTAATTTCAGAAGAAAAAATGATGCTCTAGAAGTAAAAACCGACCAGAATTGCTATAGAACGAAAATTCTCATCGGTGCAGATGGATCGCTCAGTAACGTTCGTAAAACAATGCAGTTAAAACATTCAGCAAATCTCGCATCAACAATAGAAGTGTTTGCTCCGACAAACCCAAGATTTGATCCTGAATTTAATGAAAAAAAGATCGTATTTGATTATACCTCATTAAAAGAAGGATTACAAGGATACATCTGGCATTTCCCGTGCATTGATAATAGTCAAGCATTTATGAACCATGGAATAGGTGATTTTCATTTAGATAAAAATCAGCCGAAAGCAAACATAAAAGAAATATTCCGGGAAGAATTAGAAAAAAGACAGATTCATCGCCCAGTAAATACTTGGTCAGGATACCCGATACGATGGCTTTCAGAAGGTGAACTAGTATCCCAACCGAATATTCTTCTTGTTGGAGATGCATCAGGTATAGATCCTCTTCTTGGAGGAGGCATTCATCTTGCTTTATCATATGGTGATTTAGCGGCAACAGCAATTATGGATGCCTTTAAAAACAATGATTTTTCATTTCATGATTATAGAAATCGAATTGATGATCATATCGTAGGAAAATATATTAAAAAACTAACCTATCTAGCTGGTGAAATTTATAATGAAAAAATCAGTCCTTTAAAAGTCATTCGAGAAATTTTTAGTAAAAAATGAAATAAATGAAGAATCAAAAATTAATAATGCAATAATGTCTATTTTTAGTTCTTATTCCAAAAAACTGCAGTATTAAATGACATATTAACAAAAGTCAAACCTTTATTTGGGGAATAAGTCGATTCTCCGCCAACATAAAATTCGATAAATGGACTCTCGCCAAAATATTGCAAAATGTGATCACGGGAACGGTATGTTTTATCACCCATTGTTTCAAGCCTGGTAGTACATGAAGCAATTAAACCAAAAGCAGGATTTTCTGGAAAAGTATTTAAATTATCATCAATAGCTTTTAATAAACTCCTTCCATCGATAGTAAGAATTACTGTTTTCGGATCTTTCGATCTAATTATTGTAATAAAAGATTCTCCGAATATTCCACCAAGCAGTCTTGGGCTAAATTCCTCAAATTCTTTATTAACACGAAAACCTAATGGAAAAAAGTAATTCGTTTTAAACCAATTTTTTTCATTTAAAAAATCAGAAGGCCATCCAAGTAATCTAATAAATTCAGAAAAAGCTGGTTTACCATTAATTTCATGAATAATTCTGCCATCGTTACTTGTTTTTGTTATATTAAATTCGATACCTGTTTTTTTCATATTATGGGTTGTTTTTACATCTAATCGATGATTTGTTTTAATCCCAAGAGATACTACAGAATTTGTAAATACATCCTTATTAAAAAATTGATAGTTTCTTAGAGCAGCGCCATCATCTATCGTCCCCCCTCCAAGCATTCGATATTCTGGTAAATATCGAATTAATTCCTCAAGAACTTCATCATCCCTTCCATATCCTTTTTGAAAAAAATATTGAGAAAAACCAAACAAGTTCAGCAGAAGTTTTGTTGACATCCCCGAGCGAACTATTTTTCTTCTACCAATTGTTGGAATATTTGGCATTATCGATGCTGAAATTAAATTCAATAAAAATTTATTTTCATATGTGCTGTCTTTTAATTTTTCTTTAATCATCTGTGCACATTGTTGTGCTGCATGCTTAGGGTTTCTTTTTGTATTCTTTCCATAACCAATAGCAACATCCATATCTTCAGATGAAACAGCAAGAGCCGTGGTTCCCCTCGTATAACATCCATAATTGTTTGTAAAACCAGATACAGTTCCTCCAATTAGTGGTGTTCCCTTTGGTAGAACATCCCACACACCATTTAATAATTCCTGAAATCCACCATACTTCTCATAATGAATCGTTGAAAACAATACAAAAAAATCTGGTGGTCGAGTTAATTTTTTAATCGCGGTCTCCGCAACCTCCCGTCCTGCCTCACGTGCATCCCATTTCCGGCTCATGCCGATTGCTGCCTCAACATCAGGATCAGGGCGCACAGGAATTTCTTTTTTCTTAGACGCATCAGGAAGCGTACCTGTGGGTTGGTCCACCAATGGCTTACGGATTTGTTCAAGTTCTTGCATACAGCTATTTTCTTACCTACTCATCACTTACTCGGTTTTGACTTCAGGGTTCATAATCTTAAGAATTTCTCGCCTAGCGTTTTCCATTTCCACCTCAAGCAACCCTTTATTCGCCAATGCAGGAACAATCGCAACAAGTGCGCTCTCCGTATCAGGAAACACATAAAACAGTACCTCATGGTCCTGCAACCGAAACTCCATCTCACCCAGACCAATCTGAGAATACTCACCGATCACGCCAAACACAGAGTCCATGGCACGATGAATACTATCCCAGATATTGTTTACCTCAGGTTTGAATCCCTCACCTGACGGCATCACACTGATCATATTCCGCCGGGCAACCATACAGGCTAAAATATCGTCTAGCTTCAGCAAATCATCAAGCACCCGGGCTATCGGGTCATCCTTCATCCAATCACCACCACTTCCCCGTTATACTTTATACGACAACCGTATAAAAGGATTTCCCGTTCGTTCCAGACTCCTGGTTTTCGTACAAAATGTTTTAAATGCTCTTACGGTTTGGTACAGAAGATGAAAATCAACATAACTGGAACAAAAATTGAATTCAAAAAAGAACAAAATAGACTTGATATGTTTGTCATTGATTTTACGTCACTGCTTAACAAACTACAAATAAAATATGTGATCGTCTCTGGGTACATCGCTATCCTTTTTGGAAGAAGTAGAACCTCAGAAGATGTTGATATCATCGTAGAAAAACTGGATTTCAAAACATTCACCACGGTATGGAACACCATCTCCGATGGTTTTCACTGCATCAATACCAACGATGTCAAAGAAGCGTATGAAGACTACCTCTCCAGTGGCATCTCCCTGCGTTTTGCGAAGAAAAACACGTTTATACCCAACATCGAGTTTAAATTCCCAAAAACAGACCTTGACAACTGGACAGTTAAGGAACGAAAAAAAGTCGTCGTCAATGGTCATCATTTCTACATCTCACCATTAGAACTACAGATCTCGTTCAAGCTCCGTTTGGGAAGTGAGAAAGACATTGAGGATGCCAGACACCTCTACAAACTCTTCGAAGAAACCCTAGACATGACTCTCATTCAGGAATTCAACCGAAAACTTAAAACACAAACACTCTTTCAGAGGTATTTACGATGAGAACCCCACGTATCAATCTGAAAGAACTCGAAAAAATAAAAGAAGAAAATTTCAGAGAACGACTAGAATTTATCGATAGATATGTGGAATGGATGAAGAAGACATCAAACAAGACCTGGAGTTCTCAGCAGAAAGATCTTATCGATTAAAACCATCTCTAAATACATCTTATAATTTCTTATACGCAGCTGCATCCAAAAGCGTATTGACTTCTGTTTTATCTTTGACTTCAAGTTCGACAAGCCAGCCGTCATCATACGGACTGCTGTTAATGATCTCTGGGGAATCATCCAGCTTCGTATTCACCGCAACAACCTTGCCACTCACCGGTGCGTACACTTCAGAAACAGATTTTACCGATTCAACGACGCAGAGCTCGTCCCCTTTCTTGACTTCTTTTCCAACGGTTGGTAACTCAACAAAGACAACATCGGTCAGCTCGTGTTGAGCATGATCTGTGATCCCTATTTTTGCCTTGGCTCCAGCAAGCTTCACCCATTCGTGTGTCTTGGTGTATTTTAAACCATCTCTTACATCATGTGTCATAGCAATCGAGACATGGTATTTCCTGGTTGTTTTAAACCTTTTCTGCATCAAAAATATATAAGAGAAAGAAGACGACCGCACCGAAGTACACTCTCATCAAAAAAGATGTGAAACCATTTCCGAACGATCTTTTATCAGAGAGCAATCTCTTCGTGTTTTTGCGCCCAATCCTTCGGAACAAACGGTGGTTTCATCACCTTTGCCTTCACCGGCTTGTCCCGTACCATGATATCAAGGATACTGCCTACCTCTCGTTTATCAGGCGCGACATATCCCATCGCGATACCAACATTCAAACATGGTGACAACGTTCCACTCGTGACCATCCCAACAGCTGTACCATCCTTCTGAATCTCACATTTATGACGAGGAATCCCCTTCTCAACACATTCCAGGCACGTCATCCGCTGATACGTCCCTTGTTCCTTTTGTTTTAATAACGCTTCTTTCCCGATGAACTCATGATCCCAAAAAATAGTCCACCCAAGCGTGGCCTCCAGAGGAGTCCGCCCGCCCTCAAACTCGTTGCCCGCAAGCATAAAAGCCTTCTCCAGCCGCAACGTATCACGAGCACCAAGCCCGATCGGCTGAATCCCAAACTCCGCTCCAGATGAAAGAAGTGCGTCAAACACTACCGCTGCCTTCTTCGTTGGCGTAATCTGCAACTCAAACCCTAGCTCACCAGTGTACCCGGTATGAGACAAAATACACTCGACGCCAGCAACTTTCACAATCTGACAACCGAAGAACTTCACCATATCAAGATCAGTCTCAGTCAACTTCTGCAAAGTCTCCTTTGACTTCGGACCTTGAATTGCAAGAATCACATACTCCCTGGAGACATCCTCTGCTTTTGCTTTCAAATGATGCTTCTTTGCCTGCTCATTGAGCCACTTGGTTACAATCTGATTCATCCCTGCATTCGGAATCATCATGAATTTCTCACCAAGATGCATGAAAATCGTATCATCGATAATCGTCCCATTCTCCCGCAAAATCGCGGTATACTGACTTTCCCCATCATCCACCCGAGAGGCATCCTCCACGGTCGTCAGACTAATCAGCTTTGCTGCATCGGAACCAGTAATCCACACATTACTCATATGGGATACATCAAACAACCCGACCTTCTTACGAACTACGAAATGTTCCTCACGAATCGACGAATACTGAATCGGCATCTCAAAACCAGCAAACTCAGTAAATTTTGCACCAAGCTTCACTTGATTCTCATATAACGGAGATCGTAACACCATACCACGTTACCCCCCGTCTGTATACGATAAACCCTAGTTAATTATTTCGACAAGAACATTCCCAGAAATGTTCCAATATTTATAATAATGAAAGTTCTCTCCAATCGGAGGTAAACATGACCGAGAAAAGTAATCTCTTTCATAAATAAGTTATTTCCTCATTTATTTAACCCAAACAGTTATCAGAGAATCGGTCCAGGGGTTCAAATCCCTTCCCCTGCACTTTTTTTAACGTGACAAAGGTTTAAATAACCAAGGATTGTTCTTTTCTATAGGAGAAAGGAAACAGATGAAAAAATGTTTAGCGGTTGGAATCATTCTCTTGTTTGTTGGCGCAGGTATCGTTCCTTCCACTGCAAAACCTCTTCGTGAAACAGCAAATACAGTACCTCATCCTGGAAATATTTTTGGATTGAACAGTAATATCTTAATATCCTGGGATGCGAATGAAACAAAAGAACCTCTTATCCCGCGGGGATGTGCGTGTAAAGTAATATTGAATGTTTCATTTTGGGTTACTTGGGGAATATTTGGTCGTCTCATAAATTATCTATACAAATATGAACCATTAATCATGAAGTTGTCGGTTGCTGATTTCCCTGAGTGGTGCAATGCGTTTACTCCAACAGAAACTTTCTATGTTAACATACCACGAAATGAAAACACCTATTATGAAATATATACTTATCTTACTGTACTTACTGTAAGAGTACATGAAATTAATGCGCCAGCATTTGAGGTATTTCCTGTAACGATACAAGCAACCATAGAACCATTGTATGGTCCTTTCGGTTTCTTCACAATGATGCAGGGCACTACCCAAGTCGTAAATGTGACATTCACCGTTGCATATCTACCAATGTTCAACATTCAGTTGCCTGAGGGAAACGTCATAGAAACGCCTCCGCTTATCCAAGTGGAGCTCCCGATGAGAATAACGAACCTTGGGAATGGGAAAACAATTGTGGAAAATGAAGTAGTGAATCATTCAAGTGATTGGACAGTCTCTCTCCCTGCGCAAGTAATCCTGGATGTTGATGAATATAAGGAAATGAACCTTACGATAATAGCGCCATCTAACTTTTCTGGAGAGGATACGATTAGGGTAAGTTTTACTCCACATTCTTTTGACAACTATTCATTAGTCGGACAAACCAAATATGTTACCATTTCGGTATACTATCATCCATCTTGATGAAATGTGAACATATGAAAAGGAAATGTTTGGCGGTTGGAATCATTCTCTTGTTCGTTGGAACCTGTATCGTTCCATCCATTGCACAAAATATTGAGAAACCATCTCAGACAACATCGAGAGGGAATTGGTTGTATGTTGGTGGGAGTGGACCAGGAAACTATACGAAGATTCAGGATGCGATTGATAATGCATCTGATGGTGATACGGTGTTTGTCTATGATGATTCCGCACCATATTATGAAGAGGTATGGATAAGAAAATCAATTAGTCTAATTGGAGAAAATAAAAATACAACAAATATAATCTGGAGAGGAGGACGTTATGCTCTCACCATTTATCAAACTGAACATGTTATAATAAGTGGTTTGAAATTCAATAATAGTTCTAACGGGGTCCAGGTATATGAATCAAATAATTCTATCATTAGTGAAAATATTATAGAAGATAATTTTTTCAATTTGTATATGGCTCATAGTAATAATATTACAATAAAAAATAACAGCATACATCATGGTTCAGGCGAGGGAATTCTTTTTTTTCCTTCATGCAATCATAATCTAATTATAGATAATATATTCAGTCAAAATCCTGAAGGTGCCATTGATTTTCTAGATGACAACAAATATAATATCATAAAAAATAATACTTTTATTAGAAATTCGCTCAACGCTATTGACTTGAGTGATGGAGAAAATTACAATCTTATTCAAGGAAATAAAATATTAGAAACGGCTGGGAATGGCATAATAATTTGGTCCTCTTTTAATAATATAGTAAAAGATAATTTTGTAAGTAATGGAACAACTGATGGTATTGTCTTAATTGACTCAAGTAACAACACCGTTCAAAATAATAGTGTATATAACAATACTCACGTAGGGATCTCTCTCGAAGGAGAGCTAACAATAAATAACATTGTGAAAAACAATATTATCGTGAATAATAAACGCCATGGAATTTACCTTATGTGGGCTGACAATAACACAATACAAGATAGAGGGTTTTGAATAACCCCTTCATAGAAACCTCTATTTGACCCTTCATCATT
>JADBLO010000084.1 GCA_014894395.1 Thermoplasmata archaeon | reverse complement strand
GTATTGACTTAGGGTTAGAAGAAGTGTTTTCATGTCATTAAGGATATGTTTTTAAGGAAATTAATTTAAATCTAATCATGTTTCCAGTTCACGTTGAGCTGGGTTCCATCTGCTTTCCCCCCTATACAGAAAGCTCTTTTGACCCAGCTCATCAATCAATTTTATAATGTTTAAAGGATATGTTTTTAAAGAAGTAACCTCAGGGTTTTTGTAACGTTGAAATGAAATCAATCTCGTAATCTTTTATTACAACTATTCTGAAAAATATTTTTACCAACAAATTCGTCAACAAAAAATTTTTAATACATTCCTGATATGTCGAAGCTTATTTATATAGGAAAATTATATTAATTTCTATAAGGAGGTTAGCCTTATTCCAACGAAGGTAGTTTACGCTGTAAAAATACTATTTGTTGTTAGTGTATCTTTTTCTCTTGTTTTTCCAGGAAGTTTGGGAACAGCTCATTCATTTCATAAAACGATTACTTCTGATCAGAAAATAGTTTCAAAGATATCCAGAGAAATCGAAATCCCTGCAGGATCTGATTACTACATCAAATTTGATTCACAAAACCTGACGTTGAAAGGACAAGACGTCCTGCCGTATTCCGAAGGATTATCTGACAAAGTGATTGCTGCTATCACAAAATCACCACACTGGATTCAACGAGCATTGATCAGACAATTTCAGAACCTCAGTACACCAGAACCCTATGCTGATATTCTTTTGAATGCAAGCAAACAGTATGCGGATGAGATCGCGTTTTCCATCGCGTGTTGTCCCGGTGGGAGGGTGCCATCTGCTGCTCTTCTGAAAGAAAACGCTGAGTCGTTATATGAGCATGATCAATGGATTCAATACGCAGATATCGTGGAGTCTGATGATGGGGCTGGGAACTACTCTTCAACAATCAGATATACGGTTCTTGAAAATGGAACAGAAAAACAAATTGATCTTCCTACAAATATTTACTATTGGTATATCGTGCATCCGAAAATCACCATTGAAGATGTCGATGCGACGTACGGACCGTTGTGGCGAGACTATCTCTTTGAACATAATGATCTTGGATATCCGTTGCTCAAAGAAAAGTTATCAACAGTTCGCTATCTCTGGGATTGTACGTCCTATTATCAGCCAGGGGGACGACTGTGGAGCGATTGTATGAAACAACATCCTACTGCGATTGAGGCGGTAAGCTACTGGATAGGAAAAACCGTCCCATACCCTGCAATCGGTGACAGACCCGGGCAATCCTGTGTCATCGCCCATGAGCATAACGGCTGGTGCGGGGAGCTGCAAAAGATAGCGGTTGCCGCACAACGAGCAGCACTAATTCCCTCTATTACTGCCAATAATGTTGGGGAGGATCACGTCTGGCGGGAGTTCTATGAACGAGGTTGGCATGAGAACGATAACTGGTGGAGTGACACTGGTGGCGCGGTTGATGAACCTGACGTGTACGCATACGGATGGGGGAAAAACATGTCGGCGATCTACCAGTGGCGTGGTGACGGCATCATCCTGGATGATACTGCACGGTACATTCATCCGGAAGATCGCATCACGGTAAGTTTTATAGTGAAGGATAGTTTTTTACAGCCGGTTGACGGCGCCCGGGTCATCGTCCTAGTGAAAGGACCGAAAGATATCACCTGGTACAAGAACTATTTCTGGGAAAAGATCCAAGGCTTCTGGGATAAACTCCCTGAGTTTCTGAAAGGTAAAATCCTTTCTTTTATTTTTGAGAGGTTCAAAGAACGGTTCAATAAAATACCTGATGGAATCAACGGAATCACGATTACGACATGGAACTACACGAATCTGGAGGGACGATGCAGTTTTGAGTTGGGGAAAAACCTTGAATACCTCTTTTTAATCCAGCAGGGGAATCTGAAAAAACCCTGGCAGCTCGCCCGACATAACACCGTGCGTAGTCTCAAGACGCATATAGACAAAGAATTCAAAATACTCCTGCTTGATGTCTCTCACAAACCCCAACGAATAACAAGCCATGAGATGCTCTCTGGTGACTGTCAGTTTAGTCTTTCGTTTACCAGCACCGCGTATCAGTCGCAGAAGAATTTTAACAATGATGGAATCGGTGCTCAGGAACCCGTAGGAAGTATCGAGTGTTTTTTTGTTGATCAAGAAAATTTTCAACGCTACAAGGATGGAAATGGGTTTACTTGCAATAATTTTCTTGAAGCAGAGAATGCAACCCTTACTATTTCTGCCCTGAATCAAGACTGGTATGTTATCTTCAGAAATGCTGCGCGTCAAACGCATGTTGTCGTTGATTTTTCTCTGGATGTTGCTGTTCCAACAACGATAGATCGGGTGCAGATTGTCAGTCCAGATACCTCTCTTTTTGAGACGCCCATCTACAATAGTGGTGATACTATTCCTCTTTCTGGAATTGCAACAACGGATCTGGTTCATCTTACCTTTGATCACGAGCCTCCCGCTATCGAGGTTTCTGCAGTGAACGGGGAATGGTCGTATGAATGGGATACCTCGGAGGAATCCCCTGGGCATCATGTTATCACCGTTACGAGTCAAGATAACACATCAGATGAAAGATCCATTCTTTTAATTGACGCATTCCCCCCTTCCCTTTCCATCGCCAGTCCGGTTGAAGGCGCTATTCTTGAACACGGAATAATAAATATTTCAGGACAGAGCTCCGATAACCTTGGTGTTGACCATGTTGAAATTACTCTTGATAACATATCAAGACAAGCATTTGGTACAACCGCATGGAACCTTTCATGGGATATCAATGGACTACCACTCGGTGATCATACCCTTTCAGTACGAGCTGTAGATACCCAAGGACTCGTTTCGATTCAAACCCGCTCCTTTGTTCTTAATGAAAGCGGTCAAGTATGGGGTCCGCATATTAACACATTCTATCATGTCCCTGCAAATCTCACGAATACGAGTAACGTGATTATTTATGCAAACGTAACTGTGACAGGACCGTTTGCCATTAACAACATTATTCTCTACCTAAACAATGGAACCGATACTACATCCTCTACAATGTATCGATACGGTGATTTTCCTATTCAAAGTCGTCATGAGGAAGACCCGTTAATAAATCAATCAAACGATCCTGTGTTTGGTATCGAACTTGGTCAGTTCTCCACTGGTCAGACAATTACCTACTGGATTGTTGCCAGTGACACCGCTCAGAATAAAAAACAGTCAGACGTCGCCTCATTTACCATCCTGTAAATCCCAGGCTGAGAACTTGAAAACTTTTAAAAGAGGATGCGGCATCCCAGATACTAGTACGTATTGTGGGGAATGAATTATGAGTCCAACAGAAAAACCTAGGAAGCGGGTAGGCAATCCACCTCAAAAACTGCAGAAAGCATCACAGAAATGGATGTATATCGCTCTTGTTCTCATTGTTGTTGCAATCGCTATAGTCGCATTCGTGATACTTCAGAATTCGTCGTCAAATACACAAAATAATAATGGGACGGCTGCAGGGAATCCCGTTGCAATAATTGATACGACGATGGGTATCATTAAAGTCGAACTGTATAAGGATAAAGCACCGATTACAACTGCGAATTTTATTAAACTCATCAATGATGGATTTTTTTCAGGATTAGTTTTCCATCGTGTAGCAAACCTTGATCAAAATGCGCCTACAACTCATATCATTCAGGGCGGTGGGTTCTACGCAAATGGCACCTATAAAACAAGTCCGTTTGGCACAATAAATCTTGAAACGAAACCTGATCTTCTGCATGACGATGGTACTATTGCCATGGCGCGAACAACTGATGAAAACAGTGCGACAAGTCAGTTTTACATTTGTGATGGTCCACAACATTTTCTTGATGGAAATTATGCGGTTTTTGGGAAAGTAACTGATGATGCAAGCATGGCTGTTGTAAGGGAAATTGCGAATGTTCAAACCGGAACAAGAACCGTCCAAGGACAATCTATGTCTGATTGGCCAGATACAGATGTTGTCATTAATAGTATCACCCTGCAAAATCAATAAAGAGGTTGAAGAAAATGGCAAATCGAAAAGCAGTATTTGAAACAAACAAAGGCAATTTTACTCTTGAACTGTTTGAGGACAAAGCACCACTTACATCAGGGAATTTCATTAAACTGGCAAATCAGGGGTTCTATAACGGTCTTCTTTTTCATCGGATTATCCCTCAATTTATGATCCAGGGTGGGTGCCCGAAGGGAACAGGTACGGGTGGACCAGGATACACTATTAAGGATGAATTTCATAAAGAATTAAGTAACCTGCGTGGGACGATTGCGATGGCGAACCGCGGGCCGAACACAGGTGGTAGCCAATGGTTCATTAACATGGTTGATAACTGTAACCTTGATTTTGATAAGAAACCGTACACGAGTGCGCATCCGGTGTTTGGGAAAGTAATTGAAGGTATGGATGCCGTCGATGCGATCTCAAAGGTGAAAGCCGATGGTAACGATAAACCTCTTCAGGATGTCATGATTAAGAAAATTACGATAAAATAGAACAAGATGGTAAGAGCTATGACCGTTCTTTCTGATACTGATATTGAGCAGGCGATGCAGAACAATACGCTTGGCATTGAGCCTTTTGTTCAAAAGAATCTTACTCCGAATGGATATGATTTATCCATTGATGAAATCTACATTAAAAAAACGGATAACCACATAAAGGAAGGTGTTGCAGTCATCCCATCATTAACATGGTTTGCGATAAGTACAAAAGAGTTTGTGAAAATGGGACCGCAGATCACGTCTCAGCTATGGATTCGCTCAAGTTACGCCCGCAAAGGAATCATGGCAAGCTTCGGAAAGGTAGACGCTGGATTCCATGGAACATTAACCATAGGATGTTTTAATGCCAGTGACAAGGACGTTGAAATCCCGATTGGTGACCGGTTTTGCCAGATTGTATTTGAACATCTTGAGAGTATCCCCAAAGCGTTGTATCATGAGCGATCGGGGACGTATCAGAACCAACGTGGTGTGACGTTAAAGCGATAAGGTTTTTCTGACCCATTATTGATACGTTTGTATTGTGTTTTTTCTTTCAAAATGGAAAGATATATATTTATAAGACAGCATTACATATACATCACAAATATAATGCGTGTTGGATGCTCTCTACAAATACTTTTTGAGTACTTCAGCTCGTAGGATGAAGGTGGCGAGGATGCAAAAACAAAATACAAAAAAAGATATGAATATTTTAGGCAAGAGACTCTTTTCGATCTATTTTGTAATGTTGATGCTACTGGCATCGTTTGCTGGGTTAATTCCAACCAGTGAAGCAGAACCGATAGATATTATCACAACCTATGATGATGAATTATCACAAAATGTAACATTTCCTGATGAAGCATACGTTCTGATCAACGTTTCTGTTGATGGTATTACAAATGATCCTTCCGGTCCAGGACAACCTTATAATGTGACTGCAAGAAACATGAATTCAGGTGAATGGGTACGCATTGCTGTTTCAGATAACAATTCTGGTGGCCCTTGGGGTGGAGAAAATCATCCTGGTGATGGGAGATACTGGGGTGGATTCCAAATTAATAATACCCCAGCAACACATAATTCCTCTGGGCCTGGACAGTTTGCAGTTCTTCACGTGAGTGATGATGATGTCATTAATATCTCTGAGAATCCTGCAAGTCCGCTTGATGGTGACGGAGAGATAGCATTTGCGGTCATCACAGCAGTTTTTAGTGGACCACCACCTGCGGGAAACGGAACAGTGGAAGGTTACGTCAGATATTCAAATATGACTCCTATCGCAGATGCCACGGTCCATCTTATTGGTCAAACGCATTATAATTCTTCTTCTAATGAAACTGGGTTCTATCGATTTGATCATAATGTCTCCGAAGGACATTATATGACGGAAGTTATCTGGGAAGGACATGAGCCTTACTCTGGAAACGAAATCGATGTAGTCGCAGATCAAACTACTGTTAAAAACTTCACGATTGATGGTGGAGGACCGAGTGGAACAGGTACTCTTAAAGGATATGTAAACGAGAGTGGAAACGAGGATCCCATCATGGGTGCGACAGTCATTGCAGAATACAGCGGTATTGGAGCAACCGTAAGAACTGATGAACAAGGGTACTACATCTTTTATCAGAACATGACTGCGAGTGATTATAATGTAACAGCCATGGCTGAAGGTTTTGAACCTTGGGAGTTTAATCATATTGGTATTCTGGATGACGAAATCACATGGCGAAATTTCTCTTTGGAGAGTCAAGGTGGTGGACCCGGAGGCGGACCTATAGAAAATTTCACCTATCGCGGTTATGTGTATCAAAATATGACTGATAAAGTTCCAGTAGAAAATGCCGTAGTAACAATTGAAACTCGTGGAAATCCTTCTGATCGCATTGGAAACGGAACAACCGATTCCAATGGACATTTCGAATTTAATGTCACACCAAATGCAACCGCTATCAATGAAGGCAACTCAGATGCTACCATCCGGGTGATAATAAACGGATATGAACCTTTTGAAAATGACAGAGGTCTGCAGGGATTAGGTGAAAATGAAGATGAAATTTTCATTGATAAAATATGGAATATTTCTACCCATGTAATTGGTCGGGTCCTGGATGAGGAAGCCGCTCCGATTCCTGGGGCTATCATCAGTGCGAGTGGTGATGATTGGTTCCAAAACCAAACCGTAACAAATGGGGCTGGTCAATTTAATGTTGGAACAATATCTGGTGAAATTGGAATATGGATTTCTGCAAATGGGTATTTCCCGGAGATGAACGATACTATCGCTGCAGGAGGGATTGTGAATCTTGGAGACATTATATTAGATACCGTACCACCCTATAATGCGTACATCATTGGCAACATTACCTCCGGTGGAAATCCACTTCCCTACGCGGAATTCTACATCTACGATCCAAATCATCCCTATGCCGGTGATAAAGATGCCAAGTCAGCAAATGCGACAGGATACTTTAACGTCTCAACGTACGAGAGTAGTTTTTGGTTGATTACCGTAGCAGAAATAATCGGACGACAACAAAACGGTCCACCACTCGCAGTTGGAGGATACATCAACGAGGCTCATCAGATTAACATCAGTGCAAATCAAACATATCCTATCGATATTGATCTTGACACAGCAGAACCTGATCCGATCACAATCAATATGACGTTTTCAACATGGACCACTGCAAGCCTCCGGATGAGACGTACAGTTATTGGAAATGCTCAAATTGTCCGTATGATGGCGGATAGCAATATGAATGGAATCGTATCTGCAGAAGAGGTTGAAACACTTATCAGTGATATCAATACCTCACTTTATTCACCTGAGTCTTACTATGACATGATGATGTACCTCTGGATTCCATTTTATGGATTAGATGTTGATGAGATACCTGTTTCTATGCCTCTTACGACAAACATACATTTCTCTGGTCTTGCAGGCTCCTCGACAAGTTCCACATTACCAATTACTCTTTTCATAAACGAAACAGTAACACAATATCCCGAAAGTCCTCCGATAAATCAATCATGGACATACCATGGTATCTCACAATCTGTTTACTATCCGAATCCAGCATTTACGACCACGATCTATATTCGCTATCCATCGGGATATACAGTACGAAATGCACGACAGGAACATGTATCTGTTTCTGCCTTAGGGTCTCGTTCGATTACTCTTATCCCTGGGGACGATCCTGATTACAACGATACCGATTATTCCTTAACAATTGCTATGTTTGTTGGGTCGACCAATCCTTTTGCATCCTTTAACGATGGGTACTCCTATGAAAATGCGATTGATTCTGATAGTGATGGAAAATACAACTGGTTGATGAAAAAAGTAAAATTCAATACGACAGCCGCTGGTGAATATACTGTTGTTGAACGACTGAAAACACTTTCTGAGATTGTCATTGATTCTGCACAGACCGATGGGGCGTATAGCAGTGGAGCAAATCCTGTAGAATTCTCCTTTAGCGGTGAAAAGATCTATATGAGTCAAGAAAATGGGCCCTATAAATCAGTTGTTGATCTCTATTACAATCTGGGTGACTATGTCATTTGGTTTGATTCGATGAACCAAACCACAGCTGCGTATACCTATACCCAATTCGATGCACCACCTATTTATTTCACCGGTGAAATCAGTGATTATGGGTCTGATGTCAACAACAATAGCTTGTATGAGTATCTAGTGATTAGTTTAGGCGTTAATGTTGGTCAAACAGGGTACTATGAATTCGAAGGAGATTTTGGATTAGCGAATTATCAAGGTGGCGATCCCTATCTTGGTCATGTACGACAAACAACGACCTTTGCAACTACCGGTCAGCAGACCTTTGCGTTGAATTTTGATGGTACAAATATTCGTGAGAAAGCAGCAAATGGGTCTATCTGGGTGTATGTCTGTGTGCGAACTCCTCAATCTGGTCAACTTGATAGCATTGACCATATGACCGAGAAATATTTCTACACCGACTTTGCACTCCCACCGCCTGAAAACTCTTCTGTTTCTGGAAACGTAACCGATGTCTATGGAACCCCTATCGAAGCATCTATTATTTTACGAAATCCAACGACATGGGATGAAAATTCCACAACATCCAATGGCACTACTGGTGCGTATTGGATGAATGCAGCAGAAGGAGCCTATGAACTGAACGTAGGAAGCAATGAGAATAACACGCTAGACTGGCAGAACGAATATGTCTCTCTTGATGAAGACGAAAATCTGGTTCGTGATATTAAACTCCTTCCCCGTTGGCATTTAACTGACCGGTTGAATATCTGGATGGATGCCTGGCAATACGGTGCAGGAGATATCATCTATATCAACGGCTCAACACAGGGAACACCTTTACCTGATTCACCGATTGAGCTAACTATCTATCGGCAGATGGATCTTGGTGATTATCAAGCAAATCAATATAATGATACCATTACAGATGTAACTGATGAAAATGGGACTTTTAGTTTTGCGGTGGACTCCACAGGATACGTCAATGGAGACTATTTTTTCACTGTTGTACTTTACAATCAGACTCAACAAAGAGTCTGTCGCGATGACCGGATGATTCAGATCAGTTCATTTGCTCTTGATTTTAGTATCGATAAGAGCAACTATCGACCTGGGGGTACTGGACAAGCGACCTATGATTTAACCTATGTGAGTAACGACACCCATGTTGAGGACGCAAGTTTCGAATGGGGGATCATGTACTGGGATTGGAACGGGGAACATGTCGTTACCAGTGATTCCTTTGTTGATGAGCTTGGATATGGTACGTTTGCATTTACGATCCCGGAGGCCATTGATCCTGATCGCTGGTATGATATGCGACTCACCGCGACCAAAGATGGAAATGAGGCGAGTACATCCAGAGGATTCGGGATTGTCACAGGAACAGCAATCGAAGGAGCTGAAGATTCTCCTGTTGGTACACAAGGTGATTATGATTTCCTGTTAGTGAACGTGACTGTGAATGTCACCACAGCTGGGACCTATAGAATAAGCGGTGGGTTACACAGTGAGAACATGGAATTTATCACCGGAATGGACAATGAAACAAGCCTTGGATCCGGATCTCAGATGGTTCGACTCTACTTCAGCGGTGAACAAATCCAGTCTCGCGGGATTGATCCCTATAAAGCATGGATTGGTCTGTATCGATCAGGAGAATGGAACCAGCTTGACAGCATGGAATATATACTTTCACAAGAGTATAGCTATACTGATTTTGCGCAGCCACCTGTTCATTTCGAACAAGACCTCGGTATTGTTGCGACTGCCCTTGGTCCTGAAAATAATTACGATGCTCTGCAAATTAACTTTACAATTAACTCATCGATTGCCGGTACCTACCGCATCGATGGCGATCTCCATAAAAAACAATGGCAGGGCGACTGGTGGATGTGGTATCCTGTTGACTGGAATGCCACTGAAGTCGAAATCACTGAAGGGGAGTTGAACCTTCCACTCAACCGCTCCATTCGGTTCGAAGGGCCGGATATTTACAATAGCATGCAGACGGGACCATGGTACGTGAATTTCAATCTCAACCGCGTCAACGATGGCGGCGGCCAGGAATGGATTACGAATTGGGAGCCAGAGACAGCAATCAATTATAGTTACAATCAGTTCACAAAGCCAGCGGCATTCATCCAAGGGATTATTGATCAAGGTCCTGACGAAAATGAGGACCTCTGGATCGATGTCCAGGTCAATGTCTCTGAGGGTGAAGAAGGGTTGTATGAAGTGAATGGAAACCTCCATAGTAGCAACCAAGATGGCCACCAATGGATCACAAATGACTGGAACCAAATAGAATTAACAGACGGAACGAACCTTGTCGCTCTTCATTTCTCTGGCGAAGCAATCTATAGCAAAGGGTATAACGGTCCCTATCGAGTCTATATTGAACTCCGATGTGTAGACCCCTGGCAGATGTTAGGCGGACGAGAGTTTGACACAGAAGCTCATAACTATTCAGATTTCTCGTTACCAAGTGCGATGTTTACCCAAAACTATTCAGACGAAGGATACGATGAAGATGGTGATGGATACGATAATTACCTCAGAGTCGCTGTAAATGTGACGTTCTCTGCAGCAGGTCGGTACGAGATTTCAGGAGATTTATTTAAACAGGTAGGATATCAATATAATTGGATCACCTGGGCTCGCTCTGAGGTTGTGATTTCAGAAGCTGGAGAGCAGGAAATCATTATTGATTTCAGCGGATTTGAAATACGAAATAAAGAACTGGACGGATATTATGGTGTCACCCTCCGACTTCGAAATGTGGAACAAGGAACAGAAATCGGTCAGTTAAGCTTCACCACCAGCACCTATTATTACTATGACGATTTTGAATTACCAGCGGTGCAATTTACTGATGATTCGCCGATAAATGAAGAATTAAGCAGCCCTGATGGAGCATTTATCAATATCACCGTGGCGATCAATTCCTCGGAAGTCGGTGATTATCGTGTCATGGGCGACCTTAGTAAAGTGATTAACCAGGGTGGTTGGCAACAATGGATATGGATCACCCATAGTGAAGAACAGGTGACCATCGCAGAGACCGGGACGACCGAAGTCACCCTTCAATTCGATACCGCAATTATACGAAATTCAGGGTATAATGGACCATTTGTCGTGAACATAAACCTCATGGATTCAAATTGGATAATGCTTGATTCCATCCAAGAATACGAAACCCAGGCGTACAATATTTCTGGATTTTCTTCACTACCAGCGGAATTTACTGGGAGCTACTACGATTATCTCTCCCCGCCAACCAATGCACAATATGTGAAAGTCAATGTGACAGTAAACGTCACCCAAAATGGTACTTACCGTATCGATGGGTCATTACGTAAAGACTGGCGTTTCCTTGCGGGGAATGGAATTGACCAGTATCTTGAAGCAAGCAATGTATCTCAAAATGTGACGTTACAATTCGATGTAATAGAAATCTACACAAACATCCAAAACTACGGCATCGAAGGTCTATTTGAGGACGGTGAAATTCTCGACTTTGAAGCATGGCTCAGACGTTCCGGTGAATGGAACGATCTCGATCGTCTCTCTGGAAACACGTATAACACATACTATACGTCTGATTTTGCCAATGTTGCTGCAACCATCGAGTCTTTCTCGCACAATGGGTACAATGAAGAAGAGAACAACGAAGTACCACCCTACGATTATGTCAATATCACGGTGTTGCTGAATTTCACGGTTGCTAGTGACTATGAACTCTGGTCTGATCTCACAAAACAATCTGGTCAGAACTGGTACTGGCTTGGCTGGGATAATGAGTATATCACCGTTGAAGCTAACGACCTGATCTCAACTGGTTATTACACTGAGGAAGTAACATTACAGTATAGTGGGACACTCATTGCTGATTACGATTCCCCGTATCGGTATCATATGGAGTTACGGAATCTCGATACCGGCAGACGAGAATCGATGAGAGAAGGGCAGCTTGACGGATATAACGGGTCAGATTTCAGAGGAGCGGCAGTGTCTTTTGTCGAGGATTCTGAAAGTGCGGTTGGGTATGATTCTGATGATGCAGATAGTCAATATGATTACCTTCGAGTCACTGTTGATATCAGCGCACAAGAGGAAGCGAACATCGGGCTTTTTGGTGATTTACATAAAGAATCCCAGTATGGTGGATGGCAAGGGATCGCGTGGAATAATAATTGGACGAGCGTTGAATCAGGAACAACAACAATGAGTCTTGATTTTGATGGTCGTACGATTTATAACAGTGGTATCAACGGGCCATATCAGATTCGGTTAGAACTGAGAAACACTGACACCTGGGAGTTACTTGATGTGATTGAACGAATTGAAACACCTGCGTACACGTATGATAATTTCCAGATGCCTTCGGTATGGTTTGATGATGCAAATATCACCAATGCGGGAAATGATACTGATAGCGATGGCAAATATAATTATCTCGATGTCACCATCCCAGTTTATACCGCGGAAGAAGGAACCTATGAAATCATGGGAGACCTGCATTATAATGTTGGTGGATGGACCTGGCTTGGATGGGAATCCACTGGCTACATCACGTTGCCTGCAGGAACCTCGACGGTGAAACTCCAGTTTGATGGGATCACGATTCGAAATGCAGGAGTCAACGGCGAATATCAGGTTCGTTTGGAGCTTCGTGATACTATGTTCCAAACCGTTGATATTATTGATCCCTATGAGACGCAATATTATGATTACACTGATTTCCAGCGTTCCGGAGCAGAATTTGTTGACGACGAGGCACATCCATCGAGTTTTGCGAATTGGACAACGGATGACTATGAGTATCTCCAACTCAATGTCACCGTGAATTGCCAAGAAGCAGGCGTGAACTATTGGGTTGGTGCTGATCTTCATAAAGAATCAGGATGGCAATGGCAATGGATTGACTTCCAAAGCGAAGAATTTACCTCAGACGGAGGCGAACAGATCATTCCTCTCCTCTTCAATGGCCAGCTGATTAGCAATACCGGTATTGATGGACCCTATCAAATTCGTATTGAACTTCGTGATACAGCAACCTGGACAACACAAGATACCATCCAACGATATGAAACCGAAGACTATGATGCTGCTGATTTCAAAGCATCTGCGGTGACTATCTCATCTGTCGCGGATTGGGGTAATGATACCAATGATAGCGATCCATTGTATAATTACTTGGACTTGAATGTGACCGTTGATTGTACACAAGCAGGAACTTATTGGCTGAACGGAGATTTGCATAAACAAACCGGCTATAACTGGATTCCGATTGCGTGGAAAGGACAAGAAATAACACTTGATGACTCCGGGAATCAAACCGTGAAATTACAATTCAGCGGAGAACAAATATACGGTGTCGGTGAAAATAGCCCGTATCAGGTACGACTCGAAATCAACAATATTACCACCTGGATGAGATATGACATTGTTGACCCGTATACGGTTACGCATACGTACTTGTATACACAGTTCCAGCGGCCAGATATCGAATTTATTGAGGACGGGACCTCACCAGTAGATGCTGGTGTTGGTACAGAAGGAGCCTACACGTATCTGAATGTAACTGTCACTTTGAATTCAACCACGGGTGGGACCTATTGGCTTGGTGCAGATCTCCATAAACGTGTTGGGTGGAACTGGGTGCCGATCACCTGGTTCAGTCAAGAAATCACTCATACTGGGACCGGGGGAGAAAACTTCTCTTTACTTTTCGATGGTGCCCTTATTCGAAACAGTGGCATCGATGGGCCCTACGAAATACGCTTAGAGTTACGAGACCTTGCGACCTGGAACCAGTTAGATATTATTGATAATTATCAAACTGGATCGTATCACTATGATGATTTTGCTGGTGCAGGTATCGAACTTGTTGGCATAGCAGATGGCGAGGCTGATTCCATTATTGATGGGAACCTGCAGATGAATGTCACCGTGAACTCATCAGCCATTGGAACCTATGAACTTCGCAGCATGCTGTACAAACAAGAAGGATACAACTGGTGGTACATCACCTCAAATAATGAACAAATCACGGTGGATGGCTCCGGGGAACAAACCTTTAATCAGACGTTCAATGGCGAAGACATTTTCAATCGCGGGCTTAATGGCCCGTATCAGGTTCGTATTGAACTCTGGAGAACAGGTACATGGACCATGGTTGATAACATTGATCCCTACGACACAAACACCTACACATATACACAGTTCACTTCAACCCTCGCAGGTATTAATGAAACTTTAACTGATGATTATGCGACTGAAACCTACCTTCAAGTGAATATTAGCACCTATTCAGTTTCTGATAGCCCGATTCAATATCAAGTGAGAGGTTTGCTCTTTAATGAAAACTGGGCGTTTATTGCATGGGCAGAAGAGACGCTCACTATCCAGGGGTACCTCCAGAACTACACCTTGCAGTTCGACGGTAGTATCATTAATAATAGTCAGCTAAATCCAGCAAAAGTGTACATCGAAATGATCCGAACGAGTGATGGGCGGCTCATAGACTATAATGTAACAACTCTGAACGGTACATATTATTACACTGATTTCTCATCAGGTGTTCAAATAGATGCATCATCCGCAGCTTCATCGGTATGGGATCAAGACGACGATGGATATTACGACACTCTCAATGTGACAGTTGACATTACCTTTAACGCTGGAGACTATGAAATAACAGCAGGTCTTACCAACCAAACCGGGACATGGATTACCGGAGCACAGATTGAAAATGAAACATATTCTGGTCTACAAACGATAAACATTCCATTCAGTGGAACCGATATTTATACGAAAGGACTGAATGGTCCCTACGTTGTTTCCTTTGTTTCTGTATCGCGACCTGGAAGTGGAGAAGTGGCACGTGAAAATAATGTGAATACTACTGATGATTATAGCTACACTGTCTTCGAGCATCCTGATGCAAGTGCAAATCTCACTGGAACATACAGCTCTGAAGGATGGGATCAAAATGATAACGGAACATACGAATACCTCAATGTCACTGTTACCGTTGATGTTGGTGTCGCTGGGAATTACGAATTCTACGGAGATCTGTATTCAGAGGATGGAACAACATGGATTGATGGAGATAACGCTACGGAATACCTTGACACTGGTATTCAAACAGTGACCCTCTACTTCGAAGGGGACAAGATCTACGCATCATTAACCGATGGACCCTACCTCCTTGGGTACATCCGAGTAGGTGCCACGATTGATAGTACCTTTGTGCAGCTTGACTCAGCGAGTAACGCCCACACCACCGATGCATATACCTACGATGAGTTTGAATCCGAATCGGTGGAGGAACTGTTACTTCCATCAAATGTTGATTCTGTTTCTGTCTCCAACGATCCTTTCAGCCCGAACTCCGATGGATCAAAAGATACAACACTTGTAACAGTCGTCGCTGATGCATCCCAAACACTCTATCTTAATATTTACGACAACAGCAATACCATCAAACGAACAGGATTAGCACTTTCTGGAGCAAGCACCACCTATACAACAACTTGGAATGGAAAAGACGACAGCAATGTTGTAGTTTCCGATGGAACCTACCGAATCAAGGTATCAGATGAAGCCTCTGGTGATCCATCCCATGAAGCAACCGAGACAGCTACAGTTGTCGTTGATAATGCAGCACCAACGGGAGCAGCAGTCACCATAAACAATGGTGATACATATACGAACAGTACCTCCGTTACACTTACCCTCACTGCCACCGATGAATCAAACAAGAAAATGCGGTTCAAGAACAACGCCAGCTGGAGCGACTGGGAAGATTTCCAAAGCTCAAAATCATGGACACTTCGGACAGTCGATGGCACACGAACGGTGTACTACCAAGTAAAAGACCTTGCTGAAAACCTTGCAACCGCTGTTACCGACACCATCACCCTTGATACAGTAAAACCATCAAATGTCACGGTCACCATCACCGGTGGTGGTGATACCCCAACAACCTACTCAAATAGTGTCAGTGTCACCTTAGCAATAACCGCTGCAGATGCAACCAGTGGATTATACCAGATGCTTATTGCAAACGACGTCACCTTCACTGGATCCTCCTGGGAAACCTACAGCACCTCAAAATCATGGACACTTACCTCAGGAGACGGTGTGAAAACAGTATATCTGAAAGTAAAAGATAATACAGGGTTGATCGCAGATGTTGTTTCTGATAGTATCACCCTTGACACGACCGCACCAACGAGTCTATCGATTTCCATTGAATCGGGTCAAAGCTATACAAATACCTCCTTAGTTGATCTCTCGTTATCCGCAACCGGTGCAGCAAAAATGCAATTCAGCAGAAATGGGACCTTCAATAGCACCTGGGAAACGTATGCCACCACCCGCGTGTGGGGGCTGTCTTCCGGTGATGGAACAAAGACGTTGCACTTCCGGGTAAAAGACAATGCAGGAAACATTGCAACCGCGGTCAATGACACCATTATCCTTGATACCGCTGCGCCAACGTTCTCAAGTGTGTCCAGTGGAAGTGTCTCACAAACAGGAGCAACAATTACCTGGACGACCAACGAGATAGCAACCAGTCAAGTCCTGTATGGTCTTACGACAAGCTATGGGTCGCATACCACTCTTGATTCCACCAAGGTCACGAGTCATTCACAGGCTATCACCGGATTGAGCGCCGGGTCGACCTATCACTATAAGGTAGCCTCGATTGATTCCGCAGGGAACAACGGCTCATCAACAGACAGCACCTTTACCACCAGCTCCGGGGTTGATACCACACCACCATCAGCCATCACTGGTCTAACAGTTACTGATAAACACAATGCCGAAGCAACGTTAACACTCTCATGGACTGCATCGAGCGCATCTGATTTCGCTGCGTACAAGGTCTACCGAAAAACCTCTTCATTTACAAATGTCACTGTCTCTGGCGTCACCCTCATCACAATAATAACATCGATATCAACAACAACCTACGATGATACCACAGCAACTGATGATACTGCCTTCTACTATGCTGTAACCGCTATCGATACCCAATCACCACCCAATGAAAACGAAACAGTGACCAGTATCTCCGGAACTTCTGTTGATGATAAAGCTCCAACTACCTCAGATAATATCCCAACAGGATGGCAACGTTTCGCTGTGACTGTTACTCTGACTGCAACCGACGGTGGGACTGGCGTCTATCGCACATATTATAATACCAATGGAGCCGACATCACTGATCCAGACAACCGGACGAACTACACCGTACCATTTTCAGTTGGTGGGGATAATGATCTTGATGATGGACAATATACCATTCAATACTACTCTGTGGATCAGAATACAACACCGAACGAAGAAGGGGTACATACCAAGACCTTAAAAGTCGATACAACAGCACCAAGCTCAGATGATAACGCACCAACAGGATGGCAGAACAGCGCAGTCACGGTAACATTAACCGCATCTGATGTTACCAGTGGTGTAAGTAAAATTTTCTACACCACAGATGGATCAACACCAGGGAATTCCTCATCGCAATATTCCTCAGCATTACTCTTCTCATCGCAAGGTACAACAACACTGAAATATCGAGCAAAAGACAATGCAACAAACATGGAAAGTCCAAATACCGCGACAATCAATATTGATACGACGGCACCGACCTCAAGTGTTACTACACTTTCAACATATAAAACCTCACCATTTAGCGTCTCGTGGACAAGTTCTGATGCGTTAAGCGGCGTGAAAAACGTAACGATACGGGTAAGGAATGGAACTGATGGATCATGGACGAACTGGAATACTTACTTAACAGCGAGCGGCTCTGCAAGCTATACAGGCACCGTTGGATATACATACTACTTTAGGTCAAAAGCATACGATAATGCCACCAACGTCGAATCAGTTTCTGGATATGATGCCTTCACAACTGTGGTGAGTAGCGCGCCAACTGCAGATATCTCTTCTCCCTCAGATGGTGATGGTGATGGATTCATCTACGTCCGAGGAACTGTTACCTTCATCGGGAACGCGACTGATACTAACTTTTTAAAATATTGGTTAAACTACTCAGCAGATGGAGTCACTTGGAATAATATTGCGAATTCCACAACTGGGGTTGTGGACGACGAACTTGGTTCCTGGAATACTACTGGACTTACTGAGATGATTTACAACATTTCATTGAAAGTAAAAAACATTGGTGGATTCTTTAATTATTACAACCTTTCTTACAACGATAAAAATGTAACTGTTGACAACACGGTGCCTGAACTTTCTTCAATTTCGTCAGGAACACCAACAGACACCACTGCGGCCATTACGTGGACAACAGATGAGGCAGCCAATAGCACCGTTCAATATGGTTTAACTACTTCCTATGGATCAACAAGCACAAGTTCAACCTATTCCACGTCACATTCACGAACCCTATCAAGCCTCTCTGCAAGCACCACGTATCACTATCGAGTGATTTCTTATGATAAAGCAGGTAACATGGATAACTCTTCTGATGCTACATTTACTACAGCGGCAACGGAATCGCCTGGTGGTCCCTCTGGAGAAGAACCTGGAGAAGACACCGGACCGACGATTTCTGAGGTTTCTCATACTCCAACGACGGTCACAAGTAGTAACTTCGTGACCATCTATGCGACTGTAACAGCAGATACGGGTCATACCATAACATTGGTAACTCTCTATTGGAACGATGGATCAGCGCATTCCAAGGCAATGGTAAAGGGAAGCGGTTCTACGTACTCATCAGAAATTGGACCGTTCCTTGACGGACTAACCGTACGATATTGGATCATCGGAAAAGATAACGCATCACGGACCAAACAATCAACAAACTACACGTTCACCGTAGTTGATAAAGCAGGACCAACTATCACCAACCTCCTCCCGGAAAATGACGCGACGATCAGCGATGCAACTCCAACAATCCAAGCAAGTTACTCTGATCCAAGTGGCGTTGATGTAAACACTGTGTTTATCACTGTTGATGGTACAAACGTGACAGCGCTTGCAACCAAGACAACCACACAAATCAGTTATACACCAACATCTGCGATGAATCTTGGTGAACACATAGTAATTGTTTCCGCATCCGATGTCAAGAAAAACCATGCAACAACCACCTGGTCATTCACTATACGTCAAGAAGTCCTAATAGTCAACGAAACCATTGAAAACATCTCAGCTGGTGAAACAACAGAAATACAATTTGGTGTGAGCGATACCGGTGTTGATTCAATAGAAATCACGGCAGTAAACGATCTGAATGGTGCCACCATCACTGTTGAACGGCTCACGGAAAAACCAGCGGATGTAACAGAACCAACAACCACAAATGTCTATGCATATCTGAACATTGAGTCCACTGCACCAGAAGGTAGCATCGGATCTATAAAAATCAAATTCAAGGTGGAACAAACCTGGTTAACAGAAAACAACATCGATGGAAACAACGTGGTGCTCATGCGATATCATAACAACGCATGGGAACAACTCGATACAACGATGCTAAATGAAGATGCTACGTATGTCTACTACCAGGCAACAACAACAGGAATGTCAACATTCGCAATTGCAGTCAGTGAACCGATCGTAAAACCCAGTGAATCACAAATGCCATTGCTGTTCATCGCAATCATCATCATCGTGCTTGCGGTCATAGCACTCGTCGTCCTATTGTACTACAGGAATTTAATCTAAGCTAGCCTGCCACTTTTTTTTCTTTTTTTTTTTTACAGTAATATAAAGTATAGATTTTTCTAAGATGAAAAGG
>JADBLO010000087.1 GCA_014894395.1 Thermoplasmata archaeon | reverse complement strand
AAAAACTTAGGGTCGAAGCCGTCCGAGTTTAATATAATCGATAGTCTTGCTGTCAATACGAGCAAAAACAAACTCCTTATTCACCGAATGAGCAAGACGAACAGCACGGCTGATCTCGGCCCAGATGCTCGTGAACCCTTTCTCGACTACATGAATAAGATACTCAGCATGCGTTTTATCCGGTTGTTTGGTGTACGCACGGAAATGAGCACCAAATTTAAACCCGGTTTTTACCAGTAACCCTCGCTGTTTCAAATCCTTAAACACCATGAGTCGTTGTTCGATATCTGGCTGAAGTTTCTGCATGAGATTTATACATTTTGCCTCAGAAAGATACTTTCCGTCATTGGTCTGAATCTCCAGAACATTTCGCTCAAGAAGGTACAACGCTTCGACAAAGGAAAGCTGCAATACCTCTCCAAAGGGTTTCCCAAAAAACTCTTTCTGAAGGAGTTGATCAGCAAGTTTTTTATCAAACAGAATAAGACGATTTTTCAGGAGAATACACGTGCCTTTTGGATACCGCTGTTCTGAATTATCACCTGCAAGATTAACCCCTGACACATCATAATAAGTGAGGTCGCCTTCTTCGTCAACGAGGGCAAACCATAAGGTACTGTTTTTCTTTGTGACCTGTTGAATCAGTTGCTTCGTTGCATCGATATCAAGGATGTCACGTTCAGAAAACGCAACAATAGTACAGGAAGGAGCATTCTCATTGTTTTGTTTGAACTTACGAAACGTAACCGGCCCATCATTATTGCAGAGGGTGACTGCATGTCCTCTGTTTCTTAAATCTTTAAACACTAAAAATTTTGTTTCAAACTCAGGAACCTGTTGTGCCGCAAGCATGAGAAGTTGTGGAAAATTAATTGGTTTTTTATTTTGAAACAACCTCATTTTTCCTTCATCAAGTAAAAACACACCCTCAAGAAGATCAAGCTGCAATACATTACCCGATAAAAGCGTGCCAATATGACTTTTATTATAAAGTCTACCAATGTCACTCGATTTTTTTACCATGATGTGGTTGTTGATGAGCTCTCCTGAGATATCCATTGGATGAGGTAAAAGAGGATGCCTTATTTCTGCTTTTTGTAGTAATCCTCGATGCTCCGCGGGGTGGAAGTTTTAGAGAAAAATTGTTCTTTTGGTTTCTTTTGACCGGAGAGTCCTGCGATTAAAAGTCCGAGTCCAAAACCACCGATTCCACCGATAAGGGCGAAGAGAATAAAAAACCCGATGTAGCGATACGGCCCAAAATTCCAGGATATAATGGGGTTGTACTCAGGGATCCCAACATAGCGTGAAGATTGTACTCCATACGGGGTCGTGAACCGTAACGCACCAGCGATTAAATCAGCGTCTTTATAGTAGACAACCGCGGTATCAAGTGACGACTCGTTTGCGAGACTCCGACCATACTCGTAGTAACTAACGGCAAGGACTGGTTCGATTCCTTGATTTCGACTCTCCGTAATACTCGCACTTGCTCTCTCTCGTGCTCGCTCAACCTTCTCACTGGTCACCCCATCAACAAGTTCTAAGGCAAGGTTTGCTTTCACTAACGACTCAAACGCACCGAACAACGCAGCAGCAGAGTATCCTTCCTCATTCTCACTGCGAGCGGTCTCAAGTAGACTCTTTGCATCATTGAGGTAATTAGATGTTTTTCCCATTTCTTGAATGATAATCTCAGAATATACGATCGCTTGTTGAGCATCATCAAGGTATTCTTCTGCAAGTGTAGTAATCATTGATGCGTTAATTTCTCCCGTGTCATTGAATGGGGTAGAAATGTTCAGCCACCACTGCACGCTCTCACTTCGCTCCTGGGCGTACGCAATTTTGTATAACGCAGTGAAATAATCGTTATTCTGGAAACTTGTGTTTGCCTGAGAAAGGTAGGATGCTGCCTCATTTACCCGTTGTTGCGCTGCACCGACACATTGCAGCGTTATCATTCCATTGATAGGAGCGTTCTTTGCTACCTCGCTCTTGTTAATATAGGATTGCATCGTTTGGTTAAGAAGAGACTGTACGAATACCTCTTGGCTATGAGACGCAAAGTACTGGCATACGTAAGAAACGAAATGGGAATCAATAAGCGATTGAAATGACTTGCTCGTACTGGTATAGTACACCTCTTCGTCATACCAGTGCGTTGATTCAAGAAGTCGATCATTAGCAGTATTCAGAAAATCAGTCACTTGATTTTTATAATAATCAGGATATCGGTTCGGTATCGTGGTGATATTAAAAAGATTGCTTGCATTTTGATATGATTCCCGTGCCTCTCTTAACAGACTTGTTGCAAGTGGTTTCATCGCAGTAATGTAATCTTCAGTGGTGATTTTATCTGGTGATTCCGTAACGGGGAATGTCCAACCGGTGAAGTATAACAGAGCGTCGTTGATATCTTCAACTTCGAACACGTTCATGTTATAATTCGTCTGTGCATACTCGGAAACATTACGGGTAACCGGGTAGGTATTCTCCCATGTCATACCATTAATGATTTGACGCTCAGTGACCATTTCAGTGTACGTCATTTGTCCTTTCGGAATTAAGAACCGTGTCGAACCAACAGAATACGCCGCATCAATCTTGTACGGAATTCCCCCGATCGGACCGATACTTCCATCTGGGTTGATCATCCCGGTCATGACCGTTCTATTGTCAAGTGTCCAATTCTCTAAAAGTGAGATCACCGCGACCGTCATAATCCCCCCAGCAGATGGACCACCGATCATCGGAGAAGTCGTTCGAACAACAAAGAAGAAATCACACGTACCCGGATCAAGGTGGGGGCGTGTGTCAGTGCTCACGAGCGCACTAGCAACTTTCACCGCGAGACGAGCAGAACCCTGCATATCCACATCAGTAAGCGGGAGTGTATCAACAAACACCCGTCCACTCCCATTTCCCTGAATCGAAACAGTGATCGTAGAAATCACACCGATATATCCTGTTTCTAGTGGAGAGACCGCTGGTGCATACACCGTAACATTCCGATACTCTAGAGAGATACGTCCTTCTGAAATCGTCCCAGCGGGGAGTCCGACCGATGAGGGAATACAAGAAAAACAGAGAAGACAAACGCCTAATATTATCAAAATGATCTGGTTCTTCATAGTCCTGCCCCAAATTAATTTGGTTCTAATACTACATCATATACAAATAGATTGCTGTGCAATAGTTGTATTATCAACAGGAGTATTTATCCCAGGATTCTTGAAAACATCTCAGGTTTTCTTCCCGATATTTTTAAGTAGGTTCACAGGATACCATCTCTCGTTTAAAACCATCCACTCAACAGTTATATGAGAAACCTGTTGAGAGCTGGAGGCAAGCACATATGGTACAACTACATGAAATGGTCCTACGAGACGGACATCAATCATTACTTGCTACGAGAATGCGAACTGAAGATATGCTGCCAATTGCGGAAAAACTTGATCAGGTTGGATTCTTCTCACTTGAGGTCTGGGGTGGCGCAACCTACGATGTCTGCATCAGGTACCTGAATCAAGACCCCTGGGAACGATTAAACAAACTGAAAAAAGCAATGCCGAACACGCCTATGCAGATGCTTGAGCGAGCAATGAACATTGTTGCTTACTGGAATTTCCCTGACGACGTTGTAAAAAAATTCATCTACCTCGCAAAGAAAAACGGATGTGATTACTTCCGTATCTTCGACGCCTTAAACGACCTACGCAATATGAAAGTCCCGATGCAAGCGGCCAAAGAAAACGGTGGACATGTACAAGCATGTTTGAGTTACACGATTTCACCTGTTCACACAGTTGATTATTTTGTCGATAAATTTATTGAATTGAAGAAAATGGGTGCGGATTCTGTCTGCATCAAGGACATGGCAGGGATGATTTCGCCGAAACGTGCCTATGACATTATCAAAGGAACCAAAGACGCCGGGGTGAACCTGCCTATGGATCTTCATTCCCATTATACGAGCGGGATGACTGGGATGGCGTACCAACGAGCAGTCGAAGCCGGGGCTGACATCCTCGATACGTCAATGTCTCCAATCTCAGGAGGTACTGCGGCGCCTGCGACCGAAAGTGTTGTTGCCGCGTTACAAGGAACAGAATGGGATACGAATTATGATTTAGAGTTACTTATTGAATGCCGGACGTATTTCCTCAAAATCTGGGAGAAGTACCGACATCTCCACCGATTCGATGCATTAAAGGTGGATCCAAGTGTCACACTACATCAGGTCCCTGGCGGTATGCTTTCAAACCTCATCTTCCAGCTGGAGGAGCAAGGTGCTCGTGATAAATACCGACAGATCCTCGATGAAACCGCACGGGTGCGAGAAGAACTCGGATACCCGCCTCTTGTGACGCCTACCAGTCAAGTTGTTGGAGTTCAAGCAGTTATGAATGTGTTGCACGGACGATACAAAGTCATTCCGAAAGAAACCAAGGATTACTGTCGGGGCATGTATGGGAAACCTCCTGCGGAGATCAAACCAGAGGTCATGAAGAAGGTTCTCGGGCCGAAATGGAAAGAAGATGTCATCGAATGCCGACCATCAGATTTATTAGAACCTCTCTGGGATCAAAAGAAGAAAGAATTAAAGGAAATCGATGGCGGATCACTCATAAAGAAAGAAGAAGACATCATGACCTATATCCTTTATCCCCAGGTCGGTCTGAAATTCCTGAAAGGTCAAGCGATCGCAGAGTTCACCTCTGATGGTTTACCTCTTCCCATTGACCACCAATTTACAAGAGCGATGGTGAAACAATCATTCCCTGAAGTAAAACAACTCTGGCTTGAGACACAGCCTCCCGAAAAACGAGGAGGTTCTGTACAAATTCCTACAGAATTCCAAGTTGAGGTCGATGGAGAACCATACGAAGTCAAGGTCATCCCCTCTGGCGGGTATCTTGTCGCTGGTGCAGGAGGTACAACCCCGCAAGAAAAACCAAAGGATATCGAAGGTGGCATCAAATCAAGCATGCAAGGGACCATCCTGAAAATAAAAGTAAAGAAAGGTGACAAGGTCAAGAAAGGGGATATAATCGCGACTGTTGAAGCCATGAAGATGGAACAAGAGATTAAATGTGAAGCAGAAGGAGAAGTCAAGGAGATCTACGTAAAAGAAGGAGCTCCGGTTAGTAGCGGAGATCTTCTCATGCAGATCCTCTAAAATTGGTGATGTATCATGTTGAATAAAGTACTCATTGCAAACCGTGGGGAAATTGCAATACGAATCATGCGGGCGTGCAGAGAGTTCGGGATTGCGACCGTTGCCGTGTACTCGGATGCTGATCAACACGCATTATTTGTTAAATACGCCGATGAGAAGTACAATATCGGCCCAGGTCCAGCAAGTCAAAGTTATCTGAATAAACAGAAGATCATCGATGTTGCGTTGAAATCCGGCGCTGAAGGGATCCACCCGGGTTACGGGTTTATGGCGGAGAACTCCGAGTTTGCGGAAATGTGCAAGAAAAACAAAATCGAGTTCATTGGTCCGCCGGTTTCCGCGATGAAACTCATGGGATCAAAGATTGATTCGAAGAAATCCATGATTAAAGCAGGCGTCATCGTCGTCCCTGGAGTCACGGAAGCGATTGCTGATCATGAACGGGCAAAAGACATCGCCCATGAGGTCGGCTATCCAGTAATGTTGAAAGCCTCTGCTGGTGGCGGAGGAATTGGGATCCAGCAAGTAGATGACGAACAGCAGATGGAAAAAGCGCTCTCTACAGTCCGACAGCTTGCAAAGAACTCGTTTGGAGATGATTCTGTTTTTATTGAGAAATTCATCGAGAACCCGCGTCATATCGAGTTCCAAGTGATCGGTGATAAGAAAGGTCATCTGATTCATTGTTTTGAACGTGAATGCAGTGTTCAACGACGACATCAGAAGCTTATTGAGGAAACACCGTCCTGTGCTTTGACGCCTGAGCTAAGGAAAGAGATTGGTACACAAGCAGTCCTTGCAGCAAAAACCGCGGGATACTACAATGCAGGTACCTGTGAGTTCATGTTTAAAGACGGAAAGTATTATTTCCTTGAGATGAACACCCGGCTGCAGGTGGAGCATCCGATCACGGAGGTGACAACTGGTGTTGATCTTGCACGAGAACAGCTTCGTGTTGCTTCGGGTTTGGAACTTGAATATGAACAGAAGGATATTCACCCACGTGGCCATGCGATTGAATGTAGGATTAATGCGGAAGACCCATTGAATAACTTCATGCCAGCTCCTGCGAAAATCATCCGATATGCAGAACCGAGTGGCCCTGGTATCCGTATTGACTCCGGCGTCTACCCCGGGTTTACGATTCCACCGTTTTACGATTCCATGATAGCAAAACTCATTGTTTGGGGTGAGGATCGACCCCGGGCGATTGAACGAATGAAACGAGCACTCTGGGAGTTCCAGATTGGCGGTGTGCGAAACAACATCCCGTTCCATCAGGTCGTAATGAATAACCCTCAATGGCGAGCAGGCACCTACGATACCAGCTTCATCCCCCGGTACAACATCCTTGACCAAGTAGTAAAATACGTTCAAGAGACAAAAGCGCACTCTTCTGGGCCGAAGACCGCGGCCGCGATGGCGGCGGTCCAAGCAGTCATTATGGCCTCAAACAGTGGTCAACAGCAGAAATAATCAATGTCTAAACGTTGTATGAAAGAGAGAGCATTTGTAAAAAAAACACGAGAGTTCTCAAAAAAATTACATATCGATGTTGTTAAAAATCTGCTTGTTTTCGATGAACTTGATTCCACGAACAGTACCGCAAAAGATCTTGCACACTATGGTGCGGAAGAAGGAACCATTGTTATCGCCCGGACACAGAACCAGGGTCGTGGACGATTTGACCGAATCTGGCAATCACCAGAAGGTGGTATCTATCTATCTTTTATTCTACGACCAAGGATATTAGCTGAGAAGACATCGCTTCTCCCCTTTGTTGCGGCACTCGCTCTCACCAAAACCATCGATTCGTATGGTCTTCATGCAACCATTAAATGGCCAAACGATGTCCGGGTGAACGGTAAGAAAATCGCTGGGATCCTTCTTGAATCAGAAGTAATTGGACACGCGATCAACTATGTGGTGGTTGGGATTGGGATGAATCTCAATATCGACATAACGCATTTCTCCACTGATATTCAACCTCGATCCACGTCAATGATCCATGAGTTAGGTAGTCCTGTTGATTATCATGAATTCCTAAGGAAATTCTTCATACAGTTTGGGAGCTTCTACAAACTTTTCGTAGAACAACAGTACGATAGAATTATCGATGAATGGAAAATCCATACAGATACGCTTGGCAAAACAATTCGCGTGCAAACATCCACAGAAACACTTCAAGGAATAGCTTCTGATATCGACCAGTCAGGATTTCTTCTTCTCAGAACAGAACGGGGAGAAACAAAAAAAATCATGAGTGGTGATTGTTTGTATTTTGATGAGTTATACCATACTTGACATGAAACTCGGTGGCGTTCCTACGGTGATATACACTACTTTTTCACCGCTGGTATTTCGTGCATGATGTGTCAGCATGGATTTATGCCAGAGGATGTCCCCTTCTGAGAGTTTATAGGTCTTTTCACCAACCGTATATTCCATTTCACCCTGCAGAACAAGATGTATTTCCTCGCCATCGTGTTGAAACAATTTTGATTCCGTGTGAGGATCAAGTTCTGCGATGATCGCTTCCAGCATATGGGATTTTACCATTAATCGATAAAGCTTCCCTGGTTTCTTCGTTTTATTTTTTTCCTCACCGTTTTTAATAAAAACGACGTGCTCATCCATAGTTATCATCCTTAGAAGAACGTATGGACTAATAAAGATTTCCAATTTCTTTCAAATGGTGACTTTTTTCAAGAAAATTAAGTGATTTTAAGCAAAACTATATATAATTAACGAGTGTTAAGTACGTAATTAATAAGGGGAAAAATATATGAAAAAAATATCGTCAGCCATGGTGAAAATGGCGGTGGTGTTGCTCGCGGTCTTTTCACTAATCATCGCGGCAAACGCAGGATATGTATCCAGTAACCTGAAATCTCAGAAGACAACACAGATGATGAATACCAAAACCGATTTTTATGCAAATATCACCTTCAACGTGTATGAAGGTGAAGGGTGCGGTTGTGTCCCGCTTCGAAGCGTACCCCTAAACGCTACTGGCAGAGATACGGATCATTTCACATCTGGTGTGACTGATGATAACGGTACTTGTGTTCTCCAGCTCGAGTATGATAAAACGTATCGAGTGAGCATCCAAGCAGTGGACCATGAGTCTGTTCTTTTTGATTTTGTCGTACTCGACAACCAAGCGTTCTCGTTCCATATGAAAGTAATAGATACGTCATCATATCATTTCTCATTCCTCCAGATGATGCTCCAAAAAATAGTATTGGCTAAAAAAACTTTTAATGTAAACCTCATTGTATGAGACTATGGTATCGCAGAAAGATATTCTGGAAAACGTGTATCAACGTGCGTTTCAGTATGAAGCAAAACTGGGGAGTTGCCCGCAGTGCGTGCTCGCTGCCTTGAAAGAAACACTTGATGTAGGCAATGAGAATATTTTCCAAGCAGCTCAGGGACTGACTGGTGGTACCGCGTTGTCGTCAAAAGGCACATGCGGAGCACTGGCTGGTGGGATGATTGCTATCAGCTCTCTTGTGGGAAGAACCTATCAGGAGTTTACCGAGGGACAAAAAAAACGACTTGTGTTTAAGTATACAAAACTTTTGTATGATAAATTTATCGAGGAGTACGGATCTCCACTCTGTTGCGATGTTCAAAAAAAGCTCTTCGGGCGAAGTTACGTTCTCCTAAATAAACAGGATTGCGAGGCGTTTGAAAAAGCTGGAGCGCATGTCGATAAATGCACCAGTGTTGCAGGCAATGCCGCGAAATGGACTGCAGAAATCATTCTCAATGAACTGCAAACAAATACCTTGTAACAGATAAGTATTTAAATTTACGGCTCAATAATATGGAAGGGGAATATATGAAAAAATACGATAACACGGTAAAGGGAAGTAGTAAGGTTGTTTTTATCTCAGTTGTTGTACTTATCACCTCGTTCTCTGGTATGGTCATGGCGAGTCATGAACAACCCGTTGATTCTCTTGCAATGACATATTCGTTTCAATCGCCTACCTTGTCAAAAATATCTATTAAAAATGATGTGTATGATCAAATACTGCTTCAAAACGCACCATGTTCTGGGAACCCTGGCGAACCATTCTTACCGACAAAAGGAGCATATCTCCTGCTCCCACCAAACACGAAGGTCGATACCATCGCGATTAATGGTGAGAAAACATTTGTTGGCACAGGCTTTAAGATAGTTCCGTGTGGAAAATCGATTCCGCTTACACCACATGCTGTTGATGCAGTCCCCACGCCAGACACTGCAGTGTATACCTCTGATACTCTGTTCCCTGGTCGTTTATTTTCCGAAGTCGGTGTGTATCAGTTCCGAGGGTATTCAATTCTTGTGCTGATGCTTCATCCAGTTCAATACATCCCTCTCACAGGGAATCTGTTTTATTACCCCACAATGAAAGTGACGGTGACCTTAACAAAAGAAACCCATGAGAATTCTTTTTTCCGTGGTTTCCCACAAGATTGCAATGATATACTTACGAAAATTGATAACCCCGAGGTCGTCGATACCTACCAAGAGCTCACACCAAGCATGCTGTTGATCGATCAGTATGATCTGCTGATTCTGACGACGGATAGTTTGAAAAGTGGTTTTACACCACTCGCAGCACAACACAATGCTACAGGTACCAGGACGATCATTCGAACGCTTTCTGATGTTGACGGGAGTACGCCAGAGAACATCCGAGACTATATCAGAACTGCGTACACAACCTGGGGCATTCGCTATGTCCTGTTAGGTGGCGATGCAGATGTCGTCCCTGCGAAAATGCTGTGGGTTGAAGGAATGGATGAGAACGTCACTCCGTATGAAACCGATATGCCTGTCGATCTGTATTACGCGTGTCTTGACGGCACCTACAACTACGATGGAGATGAGAAATGGGGTGAGCCACACGATGGAGAAAATGGCAGTGATGTTGATCTTATCGCAGAGGTGTACGTCGGTCGTGCATGTGTGGATAATACAGATGAGGTAGATAATTTCGTTCAGAAAACGGTTGAGTATCTTTCTCTTTCACCGGGTGAAACCTACCTTGGAGATGCCACGTTTGCTGGTGAGTACCTCGGCGACTATGGCATCGCCTCGTTTGGGGGAACCACTCTTGACCAACTCATTAACGGATCAAGTGAGAATGGCTTTACAACCGTTGGAATACCAGCCAGTTCTTATATCATCGATAAGCTCTATGACGAGAAGTACCCTGGTTTTGACCCGAATAATCCCTGGGGTACAGGATGGCCAAAAGAAGAAATAATCAACCGGATTAACAACGGCGTCCATCTGATCAACCATGATGGACATGCTTATTACGATTATAACATGAGAATGAACACGGGGGATGTCAATGGTCTTACCAATAATGACAAGTTCTGTTTCGTGTACTCACAAGGGTGCATGTCAGGCGGATTTGATAATCCTGAAGGCGGTGATTGCATTGCGGAGTATTTCACCGTGAAAAATACCCATGGTGCGTTTGCGGGGATCTGGAACGCACGGTACGGGTTTTTCTGGTCTTATAGTACCGATGGGGACTCACAACGATACCACCGGCAGTTCTGGGACGCGGTCTTTGGAGAAAATATAAAAGAAATTGGGAGAGCGAATCATGACTCTAAAGAAGACAACCTCTTTCTGATTCAACGGTCCTGCATGCGCTGGTGTTATTATGAGACTAACCTGTTTGGGGACCCAGCGGTCGCGTTCGTGAATGCATCAGAACAAAAGCCTCAGCTGAGCATCATTTCCGTGAAAGGCGGGATGGGAGTCGTTCAAGCTTCTATTCTCAATAACGGGGAGGTACCGGTGAGCGATATCCCCTGGAGCATCTCTATAAATGGCGGAATATTCGGGTTTATCAATATATCCTCGGAAGGCTCTTTTGCATCGCTTGGTGTTGAAAATACCACGACCATACAACCAGAAAAAACCCTTCTTGGGTTCGGAAAAATCTCCATCACGGTAAATGTCAAGTACGCAGAGGAATGGAACGGAATGGGATTTATCTTTGGTCCGTTTGTTTTACGAGTCTTCCGTATTTGCTAATCAAAAAATGAGATAAAAAAAGAATTGCCACCACCTCATTTTTTTCTTTTTTCATCAGCACTACTACATCCATTCAGTGAATAAACCATAAAAGAACCAATGTGTTTCACCTCTCCGTCATGGTGAAGAACCTCCTCAAAAAAGCAAAAATAGTTCTTCCGTTCATTGGGCTTATCATTCTTGCGTACATCATCTACTCACTTGATGTGCATAAAATCATTACTGCATTTCTCTCCATTGATCCAAAATATATTGTATACGCCCTCATTCTCACGCTCCCCCTTCTTTTCCTCCGCAACGCTGCATGGCAATTGATCTTACGAGAACAAAAGATACAGGTTGGGTTTTTCCGTTCCCTGAAAATCTATCTCATTGGTGTGTTCTACGGGAGTATTACCCCAGGATATTACGGACAGTTGATGCGAGTCCCGTACCTGAAAGAAAAAACCGGGGAGCCATTTGGGAAACTCTTTATCAATACCGTGATTGAGACCTTTGTTCATACATTCTCACTGTATGGAATGATGATAATCGGAGCACTGCTTGTGGTCGGGACGCTCCCAGAATTACTACCGATTACGATTGCGTGGATCCTCGGTCTTGCCTTTATTACAGCGTATTTTGTAAAAAGGGAGCGTAGCGAAAAACTCTTCAAAATACTCATCAACTATATCATCCCAAAAAAGGTGAAACCCCACTTCAACGCATTTGTTGATACGTTCTACATTGATTTTCCACGCTTTAAAGCGATGATCCTTCCATTTGTTCTAGGGATTTTCACCTGGATAATCGTGTTTTCGCAGGAATATATGATTCTATTGGGATTGGGACTTCAGATCCCGTTTTTTGCATTCCTCTTACTGTTCCCGATTGCAAATGTAGCAGGTTTTATCCCAATCACGTTTGCTGGATTAGGAACCCGGGAGTTCACCGCCATTTTTATTTTTACGACGCTTTTCCAAGTGGCGGGAGAACAGATTCTGGTGTTGTCACTTGTTGGTTTTATTGTCACTGATCTTTTCTTGGGATTTCTTGGGTTTTTACTTTCGCTTACCGAATCTCGTATCACAACAAGTTTACCAGAAATGGTTGACCAGTAAGAGTCGTTAGCTTTGTATCTCCCATTTATCCTGAGGACCGGGATTGTTTTTTAAAAAAAATGGTTAGATGTCTCTCAGACTTACGCGTTTTGCTGCACCGATTCCGGGGATACTTAGGTGTTTTGCTATCCTGTCAATGATTTCTGTAGATACGATCGTTAAGACAAGATAGATGACTGCAATCATGGCAAACACCTCAAGGTATCGGAAGGTGTGCGCTGCGATGAATTTCCCTTCTGCCGTTAACTCCGCGACCTGGATGATATACGCGATCGAGGAATACTGCAGCAGATAGATGAATTCGTTTGACCAGGCAGGAATAGAAATACGTAAGGCTTGTGGGAGGATAACATGTCGAATCGATTGAAGCTTATTCATACCTAGAGACCGAGCCGCGGTCATTTGACCAGATTCAACAGATTGTATTGATCCTCTCAGATATTCAGCTTGGTATGCCCCGCTGTTGATAGCTAATCCAATTAAGGCTGCCTGAAGCGGTGAAAAGATTATTCCTACAGAAGGAAGACCAAAATAAATAATGAATAATTGTACAAGGAGTGGTGTGCCGCGGATCAGTTCGATGTACCCGACACAGAATCCATTAATGATTTTATTCCCATAGACACGACCTAACGCAAGGGTAATCCCTAAGAAAAAACCAACGGCAATTGAAATAAAGGTAAGGAGAAGTGTGTATCCTAACCCATTCAGAAGATTTGGCAGTGAATTCAGGAAGAATGAACCAAAATCAGTTGCCATTTATCCTCCTGTCTCTTCTTCGCCATATAACGCACCGATTCTCCCAAGGAACTCTCTCGTTCGCGCTAATTTTGCATTCGTAAACATCTCTTTTGGCGGGCCCTGTTCAACAATAACGCCGCCCTCCATGAAAATGATTTCATCAGCAACGTTTCGTGCAAACCCCATCTCATGGGTAACCACCAGCATTGCTACTTTACCGGCTAAAGATTTCATGACATCAAGGACGTCCCCAATAAGTTCAGGGTCAAGCGCTGACGTTGGCTCATCAAATAAAATGACATCAGGGTCCATTGCTAATGCTCGCGCGATTCCTACTCTTTGTTTCTGCCCACCGGAAAGCTGTGCAGGGTATTGACTTGCTTGGGCTTCCAAACCAACTCGTGTAAGTTCTTGCATTGCTCGTGTTTGTGCTGCTTCTTTTTCTATTCTTTTCACTTTTTCTAACCCGATGCTGACATTCCGTAATGCGGTGAGATGATTAAACAAATTGAAATCCTGGAACACAAATCCTATTTTTTCTCGGATTTTATTGATGTTTGTCTTCGGATTCGTAATTTCTTCCCCATCGAGCCACACCTGACCTTTGTTGGGGAGGCTGAGCTGGTTGATACAGCGCAGAAGCGTGCTTTTCCCGGTTCCACTTGGTCCGATGATGACCTTTGTTTCCTCTTTTTCCATAGTAAATGAGACGCCTTTGAGAACCTCAACGTTCCCATAGGCTTTGTAAATATCCTTTACCTCTAGCATTGCCATAGATGCTTCCTCCTTTGTTTCATCGGTGGGCCTCCGTCTGATATCCCGCCATCTGATATTTTTTTTCGACATACCGGAGGATTTTATTTGCAGTAAACACAAGTAAAAAGAAAATGAGAGCGATAAGTAAAAACACAACAAGAACCAGGTCGGGGTCTCTTACTTGGATGTATCGGCCTTGTCGCATCAATTCAATAACACCGATACCAAATGCAAGTGAGGTATCTTTAAGAAGAATCGTGAATTCATTTGACCATCCCGGGATTGAAAGTCGAAGCATTTGAGGCATTATCACATGGCGAATAGCTTTGAGTTTATTCATCCCGAGCGAGTACGCAGCATGGATTTGTCCTTCAGGGATAGAATTGATTGCCCCACGATAAATCTGTGCTTGATACGCTGAACTTCTTAGCCCTAGACCGAGCACTGCAGCGGTCAATGCATTAAAGTTTATACCAATCTGAGGAAGCCCAAAATAAATGAGAAAGAACAACACCAAGAGCGGGATTCCTCGAAGAACTTTCTCGTAAATTAAAATTAAATAGGCAAGCGGTCGTGATGCATAGGAGCGACCGGTTGCAAGAACGATTCCAAGAGTCGTTCCGAGTAAGATACCAAATGCAGTAAGAAGAAGGGTGATTAAAAGCCCATCAAAGAGTGAAGGGAGTGATTCTATCAGCGTTTCAAGCGCCAACGGATCACTCCAGGTCCAAGTTAGGTTGTAAAGTATTTCTCAACGAGATCCTCCCAATAGGTCGTCGCCATAACCGCTGTTAATCCTGTGTTGATCTTATTTACTAACTCTGCATTACCTTTTTCTACCGCAAACCCGTATGATTCATTGGTCGTGATGTTCAGCACTATTTTCACATTTCCACTCTTTGCAAATGCTTTTGCTACAGGTGAATCGATAACAATGGCACCGACTCGTGTTGGTCCATTAATTAAATCGCTTACTGCATCGGTGTAGAGTTCATAGCTATTGAATTTGCTTTTGTCTAACTTACCAGTTGCAACAAGGGTGTCGTTAATCCAGCCCCAACCCGTTGTTCCTGTTTGAGCACCAACGGAATAATTAGCAAGATCATTGATGTTTGTGATATTTACGTCTGCGCCTACTTTGACAAGTACCGCTTGATTTGCATTATAATATGGGTTGCTAAAATCAACTTGTTGTTTTCGTACATCGGTAATTGTCATTGCAGCAGCTATAACATTGATTTTTCCGGTTTGTAATGCAGGTATTAAAGAATCAAACCCGATGTCCTGCACTTCTACGGTATACCCTTGATCAGTAAGAATTTTTTTAATTAGGTCGATATCGAACCCGATAATGGTTCCATTTTGAGCTTTATATTCAAAGGGTTTAAAATCTGCTGATGTTCCCACAATGATTTTGTTTTCTGTTTCTTGCGTGCATCCTGATAATGCAACAGTACCTATCACCATTGCTAGAACCAGGATGATTGAGAATATTTTCTTTTCGTTTTTCATAATTTACCTCACCCTCATGTTTTTACAGCTAATGGTCTTTGTATTATTTAAATATTGTAGTTATAAAAAATTTGGTCCCCTAAGAGGACGAAAACAACGTTCGTCATTGTCTGGTGAGATACTTCACAAGCCCAGGTGTAATGACGGGTTTATTCTCAATTATGGGATATCCAAATGGTAGTATGGTAGAATGAATTCGATCATGGATGATTTCTATTTCTCGGGCGATTTCGATGTCTTTGAGGTTCAGACCCAGCCAGATTGCTTTTGTGACGAACACGGCACCATCGATGGAGAGTTGGAATTTCCCAAGGTGTCGCGTTTCAAAATCTGATTTGTCACTGATTAGTTTTTTTGTGCGTCCTTGTGGTTTTTCATAGCCGAGAAGTCCGCCGATAATGATTGCATCACAACGTGAACAATCATTTGGCGTGAGAGGTTTCTTTGCTTGCGGATCGAGGACAATACATTTTTTGTTTGAAAACACATCTTTTGCTTTTTCTTTTTCAACCTGGCCAAGTTTTTGGAGGGCTTGTGTTGTTTTTTTGTTCTTTACTCTGGTGAAGATAAGACGACCGTTCCAGAGTTTCACAGCGTGTTTGTATTCAAGGAGCAGCCATTCCGAAAGTTTTGGTTCGCAGTGTTCAATGATAAGGAGTGGCTGTTTTTTCATAGACAGAAGAATGCGTACGGAGGAGGGGGGTAATAATGGTTCCTGCGATAAAGTATTTGAATCAGATGAGTATCGATGGTATGGTTCTATGGATCGAATAGGGTCGTATGAAGTAAAACCGTTTTCGAAAGCTCGTCAGGATATCACCGTAATATCCCAGGAAGGAAAACGTCGGTTGAACGTGCATGCGTTAATCGAGGTTGATGTGACCAAAGCTCGTGAGATGATTACGAAATTAAAAGGGAGCGGCGATGTATCGTTTACAGGTTGGATAGTTAAATGTGTTGGCCAAGCTGCAAGTGAGCATAAACAGATGAATGCATATCGGTTAGGTCGGAAGAAAATCGTTCTCTTTGATGATGTTGATATTCCGATTCCAGTGGAACGGGAGATTAATGGTGAGCGGCGACCTCTTGCCTATATTGTTCGGAAAGCAAATGAGAAAACCGTTGCTGACATAACCAAGGAAATCAGGGGAGTACAGCACCAAACTATTGATGCATCGACAGAGGTCCTTGGGGAGACTCTGACTCGTCTGGAACGATGGGTGATCCATGCACCACTCTGGATCAAGAAATTAGGGGTTCGTCTCATGAGAGGCAGAGGTCTGTTAAAAAAGAAACACTTCGGTACGATTGGGGTTACTTCGATTGGGATGAAAGGTCGGTTCCCCGGATGGGTAATTGGGATGGGTGGACCGATTGCGACGCTTGTTGCTGTCGGGGGAATTATGAAGAAACCAGGGGTGATTGACGACGAAATCCTTATTCGTGATTATCTCCACATAACCATCACAGCGGATCATAGTATTATTGACGGAGGTCCGTTGGCGCGTTTTATCTCACGGCTGACAGAGCTTTTAGAAACCGGGTACGGATTATAAAGAAGCATTTCCTGATGGATGATTCCCGAGCCTGCCGTCATCCATTGCAGGTCTCCAGCGTTAATAACACCGGTGTTGCCAATGCTGTCGGCATGTTCCACTTGACCAGTGAGCATAAAGATCACGGTTTCGATGCCACGATGAGGTTGTGAGGGGAATCCTTTGATGTAATCCTCTGGGTTGCGGGATCCAAAATGGCAAAAGAGCAAAAATGGGTCAAACAGAGGTATCTGATGATACCCGAAAACTCGGTTGAGTCGCACACCAGCACTTTCAAGTGTTGGTCTGCTTTGGAGGATATTCATAACGATTCGCTTCATGAAGTTTTTTATAAACATATTATCAATTAACTTTTTGCTCACTAATGGCTCTGCTTTTCTATTGAAACAATCTAAAAAAAAAAGAGAAAAAATGAAGGATGATGATCGTAAAAACTAGATCATTTCTCCGATTTCTATTCCCTGAGTTTCATTGAGAAATGTTGAATCAATCTCGGTTGTAAGGGTGTCCTGATTTATATCACCACCCGAATCGGTTTGGTGATTATCTATGGTTGTTGGTTGATTGAAATACGCGTAGGAAACGGTCACAGACACTAAAAGAATTAATAGGAAAAGGAGAGAGATTATTTTTTTATTCATACAATATCACTCCTGGTTGGATTCTCCTAGTCCTGTTTCCCATGGCCATTTCCGCCCCCATGGTGTTCCATGTCGTCAAAAGATTCGTGTGCCTGTATTTTTTTCTTGATGTTCTCCTCTTTGACCTCGGAGAAAATCATATACCGCTTTTCTTTGGTCATCTGGTTTATCATCTTGTGGAGTTGGAGTTTTACTTGGTCTAAGGTGATGTTCCCGTTGAGGTATTGGTTAAGGAGGGTAGTGTTCGTCTCTCCTATGATTCCGTATAACCGGTAGAGTTGATTTCTGTTGAAATGCCGAATCCATTTTTGGATTTTTTGACTGCAGTTTTGAAGTTCATCGCTGGTCATATTTCTGAGTCGTTCTTTTATCTCCCTGATTGTCTCGTCATCGAGTAATGCGCGTATGGTCTCTCGGAATTCTTTGGTGAGATTTCTTGTTTCATTTTTTAGTTGGACGAAGATCTGTACCGAGTCATTTGCGGCGGGGTCCGCTGCTCTGACTGCATCGAGAACATCTCGTAGATCCGCAAGGATTGCCTCCAGCTGTGTAGTATTCACTTCAAGTCCTTGGAGCACCTGGACCGCCATGGTTCCTTTCAGAAGGTTTGTTAAGATTGCTTTTTCCAATTGCAGTAACCGGATTCTTGCTCCTAACGAGTTGTTCATGATTTCTATTTCATGTTCTGTCTCGTTATTGAAGGAATCATCATGCTCTGTCTCGTTTTCAGAGGAATCATTCTGATGAGATCCTGTTTCATTGACCTGATCATGTGCTCCATTCTCATCTTCAGGGTTACCTTGGTAGTCGTCATCTGCCTCATCTGCAAATGCCAATGAGACGAAAGACGTCATCAGCACCAGCACCAGGAAAAGATTTACTATTTTTTTCATAACATTAACTCCTTTTATGTGCCATTTCACATGGCCTTACATCTCTATCGGATGAAACAGCATATCTATTTTCACCGGAACATAGCGGAACATACCGGGATGGTGACAAAAAAATTATGGTTTTTTCAATCGAATAAGATTTGACATCCCTATCTGTTCTTTCTCTATCAACCCTTTCCGCTCCAAACCTCGGACATTCCTCGAGATAGATGCCTTCGGTATCTGTAATTCCTTTTGGATATCGGTTTGTGTTAACGGAGTGTTTCTCTCATGTAATATCTGCATGATTTGTTTCTGTCGGTGATTTAATTCTTTCATGTCTCCGAGAGGTTCTTTTGTATCCCCTGTAGGATGTATCCCTTTGTTTTTTTTCTCCCTGAGGAACAGAACCAAGAGGAAAATGCAGACAATGATAATCGCTAGGAACAAGAAGAGATAGATGATGTTCTCCTGGAGGAGGGAATTTTCCCTTTTTTCTGTCTGATATTGGATGATAACCGACAGTGATTCGTTTTCCCCAAATCCTCTGACGATGAGATTCCCGAGGCTTTCCTCGATACGGATAGACCCTGATGATTTGATGTAGGTGATAGAGGATCCTTTTGGCAACGTGAGATCGTACACGAACTCAGAGAACACCTCTTGTTTCGTGATATTTAATAGCCAGTGGCTCTGTTGTTTCGAGGTGTATTTCTCTGTGTTTTGTATGGTGAGGTTTGGGTAATTGGTGAGTCCTTCAATGCTGACAAAACCAGAAAAATCAACCGTGATGGTAAGGTCCGCGTAATAGTCCACAGCTTGAAGAGATGGCGCTAGCGATATCGATAGGAAGCAAAGTAAAGTCAAAGGAAAGAATATCCGAGAATATCTAGATCTTTTTCCCATCGCAGCTCCTCTTAAAATATTCCTGAGAAGTGTTTTTTCTTTTTTCCTGAAACGACATGGATTATTATTAACGTTTCTTCCAAAGAGAAGGTTATGAGGACCTGTGGAAGAAATATCGGGTTACTTCATCACGGTTTACCGTCCTTCTACACTATGATGTTTATAGGGGGTCCATAGAAAGAATGCAACACTACAATGACGATAAGCGACAATGAATAAATGATCATCGTCACATAAAAACAGGGAAGAACCTTCAATGTTGCCAGTGGTGTTTTCTGTTTTAGAATTGTACGATTCGCTTATTGTAATGCCTTCACCCAATCACCAAATAAAACAAAGACATCCTGAACATAGAAATTATTGTCGTAGTTTTCTTCCTCTATTCTCTTGTCAGGATTCACCCAACAGTATATTCTGAAAAAACCCCAAGAAGGAAGCTGATAGTCAATTGCGAAATATATGTCTACTGTTTCACCTGGCGAGTAACCATCCGGAGTTCGCACATTTGCGAAAGAGTTGAATATCGTCTTGTTAATCAAAAATAATCCGAAAAGCACTCGTTTTATTTCAACCTTCACATCGATAAAGTCATTGGCAGTTCCAGACCCGATGTTCTTGACAACGCAATACACCCAATTATCAAAAATAATGTCAGTAGGTATTGTTCCGAGACCTTCTATTATCAGATCTGGTTTTCCGTCACTTGCTAAAACAGGAATACAAGTTGTCGACAAAAACAAGAGAATGATTCCAACAGCCAAACATTTCTTTTTCATTTTTCCCCCTATTATACAG
>JADBLO010000011.1 GCA_014894395.1 Thermoplasmata archaeon | reverse complement strand
CTGTTCAAAGTTTATTAAAAAAAATCCGCGAGGATTGAATTGTTAGACAGCCTCATTTATGAAAAAATAGTCTTCAAAGTATTGATCAATAATTGGTACACTCTCTACAGGTATTATGTTACCGCCACCTACGAATGTAATGTCATTTCCTTCAGTTAATACTAACTTTTCTTGCTCCATCAATTCTACATCATGGAATAACTCGAAAGAGTATGGTCCAAACTTATAGGGAAAAAAACTGTAAAATTTACCTCGTTCATGGATATTATTTTCACGACTCATCAGAAAGAAAATCTTTGCAAGTTGCATCTTTGAACAACGATCAGATTTTCGTAAAAAATAATACAAACATTTTTGTCTGTTGTTCAACATCATAGGGATAGTGTCTCCTATTCTATAAATATCATCTTAGGGGATAAATGAAAGTATTAGTCTCCCTGATAAAATAGTATCTATCGGTCCGTTGATGGATGAGGAAAATTGGAAAAAGCCCTTAGATTTTTGTATCTTCTGCCAATAAATAATCATGTTAATAAATAGCATGATTCTGTCGGGATTTAGGACTCACGGGTACAAAGTCCATACTAGAACCAGCTGATTGGGAGAAAGATTCGGACTAGTATTTGTTAACATTTAACTGTTTTTTTTATTTCGGCCTAGGCCGAATAAATGCTGGGAGTAGGCCGTAAAAGAAAATCGCGAACTCGTCCAAGTGCTCTTCTTTTAGTTTAGATGAAGAGGCCAGCCTCTTGAAGGAACAAATCCATGAGAAAATGCAGGGCTAAAGCAATTATCCCCATTATCCAGAGAGGTTTTCTTTTTGTATCGAATCGAAAGAGGAGCAGAGCAAGAATAACAATTGTTATAGGGATGAGTATGAAATGGGCAAAAATTTGATAGGGCATGAGGGTGCGAAATGAGAGGATGTGTGTGGTATAATAGGTTCCTAAAAAGATATCTGGAATGAGGCTCAAGGAAAGACAGATTATTGCAAGGAGGATCTGCTTTTTTGTTGTATCGTCACCTTCAAAGTAGGCTCTATAGTAATACCTGCCGATGAGGTACAGTGTGCATCCTGCGATGAGATGAGGGAGTAGTCCAGCCATTGCTATCAATCTTTGAGGGTGGGATGTTGTATCATTTATAAAATAGTAACCGTATCATTCTGATGAAGAAATGGTTTGTTAATTGTTTGGAAAGAAATAGGGAAGGGAAAAGAAAGCGTGTTAGTTCTCTTCCCAGTTATATGGTTCGTCACGGTATTTGTCTGAGATTTCTTTGATTTCTAAGAGTTGCCCGGTTTTTGAGATTTTTACTAGTTCAACCATGGTTGGTATTCCTCCCTATTAGTTACGAGCTGGTGCGTAGACGTTATCAATGTAGTAGTCTCCTCTGCCTGAGCTATCAGCAGCGAAACTAATATAATTGATCGATGGTGACACAAAGTCTGGGTTTTTTACCACTGTTGCTTTCCAAACTCCATTTACATACACATCGTAATTATTAGATGCAAAGTTCACAACTACTTTGATAGTGTACCAGGTATCGTTACTCAAACCAGTAGTGACTGTTGTCCATGATGATGTTGTTGCTGACGCCGCACCTGCAGCAGTTTTTGCTTTTAATATTAAATCATTCCCAGGGCCTAATGGTGTTGGATCATAGAAGACCATATACACAAATCGTTCATTGCTGGTTCCAGTAGGACAAGTTGCTGTAGGATTTAGATCATTTCCAACATAAATATGTCCTACTCTGTCATAGTTTGCATTATCTTCAATTCTGTCAATATTCATATCAAATGATATATTAAAGGTACTGGTTTGCGATGTGAATTCTTGAGTCAAATAAGCGTTTGTATTTGTACTTCCCAAACCGTAGTTCTTGAGAGCAGTTTTCTTTCCGATATTTCCTCCGATGGTCGACGTATTTAATGTTAAAAGAGCTTGATTGCCACCAGTGAAATAATGACGACTTTCATACCAATCTTGACCTGTGGTATTGGCTCTTAGATCTGCGCTATCTACACTCGCGTTGAAATCTGGGTCAAGTAGTACTCCTATTTTTGTTGTAAATGTGTATATTTTATTGTTTGAGCTCGTTCCATCGCTTGCATTGACGAACCAAGTGTATGTTATTCCATAGTTGAGTCCTGAGACACTGCATGTTTTCGTTCCGTTACCTCCGCTACCAGAGTTACTACCTATATTTGGCGATGTTTGAATTGTCCATGAGAATGAATTTCCCTCAGGATCTTGGATGGTAAGGCTTAGTTGGGTGATGTTAATCAGGACGCCGGTTGCTCCATTGGCCGGGTTGATGTTTGAGAATGCAGGAGGCATATTACTTCCTGTGTAACCAACTGCTGAATTAGTACTATACTGATGAAGTCCTTTTTCTGTTGTGTATGACCAGAGTCTATAATAGTATTGAACAGTAGATTGAACTCCGATATCTACACATTTTTTCCCAGTGCCATTGTATATTTGTATTCCTTCTCCACGTGCCCATGAGCTTGCCGATGTTGCATTTCGTTCAACTATAGTGTAGAATGCTCCATTGCCCTTGGTCCAGGATAGATTCGCTTGGTTTGAACCATAGTGAGTAGCCTGAACAAGGCTTGGGGCCTCTGGTTTAGTCATGAACCGTAGTATAGAACCATTTGAACTGCTACCTGTGTTGTTTGCCCATGCTTTAACATAGTAAGTTGTACCAGGTTTGAGGTTTGTGATTGCCTGGGTGAAGTAACCAATTCCTTGTGGATAGTGTTTGAATGTATCGGTTGAGGATTTTGTTGAATTCGCGATATAACCATGTAATGCCTTCGGCAACATCGTTTCCATGAACGCGTCAAGTCGATTACGTGCTTCTTGTTGGTCTGCTGAATACATGATGGTGTCCATGAGGTTGTCAAATGCGTTGAAAGTGAGGTTTTCGTTGTAACTTGTATATTTCAAGATTTCTCTAACTCGACTGCAGTAGAAGTTACCATCTGGTAGGTTTCCTCTGGCGTAGTTTCGTTTTACATCTGTATACGGTTGTATCCCTTTTCCACCATTTGCTGTGGTGAAGTTGGATGGTATGTCGCTTGATGCGTGTAGGTTTCCTGCGTACAAAGGTAAGAATATAGCCACTTGAGTAGTCTGTCCGATGCCAAGCCATGACATATGAATGCTGCTGTTTAGGCTTGAGTTTCCTGCGACTGATACGACTGATGAGCGTGAATATCCGCAGGCGATTTGACCAGAATATGAATATGATCCTGTGCCTTTTTCTTTGCCGTTGACGTCTTTTGCGACTCTTTGAGCGATATCTTGCCAGTTGAGGAGATGGTCTCCGTCGCTGCTGGTTCCGTTCTGTACGATATCATTCATGATGATCTTTGCTCGCTTGTCGTTGTAATCGCCGGTATCCCATTTCCCATCACAATACCAGGAGTTCGCGCAGCCTGCGTAGGTGTTGTTAATCCAGGTAATCTTTGTATGTCCAACACGATCGATGGCGACAATCGCACCGACACCGGGTTCTGAACTAATAATGAGATATTGCCCATTGGTTGAACCATTACCATAATAATACCCATGTTTCGCTAGATAATATGCTGTGTCCCGCACAGTTGAATAATTACCAAGACAGAATCCTGAATCATGATCCTGGCTACCACTAGCCCAGTCAGTTCTGAAGTCAGTCGATGGGTTTTGTGTTTTATTCCAATTGGTTATGGTTCCGCCAACATCCATATTATTGATTGCTAAACCTTTTTCGTTCTGCCCCATACGGCATTGTCCAGGTACATAATTTGGTGGAGAATCACCAATACCAAAGAATGAGTAGTTGGTTCCCTGGTAGAAATAGGGTTTAACATTGTCATAATAGTAATGCCTGTTTTTCAGTAAAATGCTGCGTCCGTCTTTACAGACAGTACCGGTCGCGATAATTCCCATGCATTCTCCTACATCGTTTAAATCGTATTCAAACCAGACACTACAGCTTTCTCCACCAGAGTCGTTTATGTATCCTTTTAGTGTTGCGCTGGTTGATGTTATGTCAAGTACTGGTTCTGTGAGAACAGTTGGTTGGCTACTGTTGAATGAAGCGGTAATAATTTTATTTGCATTCATATTGATTGTCAATGGGTTATCATGTTCATGACCACTTGGTACATTACCTGTCCAGTTATTGAAAGTCCATCCGCTACTGTTCCCAACTGGCGTAAGAGTGACTGTTGCACTTGGCTCATAAATCGCCCAGTCTGGATTTTTGTTAACAACTCCGCTGCCTACCACATTAGTGGTTAGAGTGTACACTGCGGTGTTTGAGAAATACGCTGTAAGATCTATGCTGCTTGTGATGCAAATTGATGTCGGATTTACATGACCACTAAGGTTACCAGTCCAATGTGTAAATGTCCATCCAGAAACAGGAATCGCTTGAATGTTAACTGCTGTATTGTAGTGATATGTTGGTTGTGATGGTGTGATTGTAATCGATCCTGTTCCCACTGTGTGGGTTGTGATTGTGTATTCGTTTTGTGTGAATACTGCTGTCACATTCATGTCGTTGGTAATGGTGATTGTTTTCGGGTTTGTGCTTCCTGAAAGATCGCCTGTCCAATGATCAAAGGACCACCCTAGTTGGGCAATAGCAGAAATTTGTAGAGAAGAGCCGTGTTCATATGTAGATTCTCCTGGAGTTGTTGATACCGAACCGTTTCCTATAGCTGTAACAGTTATACGGTGTCGGGAAGCTGCTGGTGAAAAGACATTGTCAACTGAGAAATCTCCTCGTGAGTAACCCCCAACATAAAAACTCATATATTTAAGAGAAGATCCATTATAGCCTGAGAAACCTTTGACATTTTTTATAAAAGCATCATTAATGTATACATCATATGTATGGGCAGTAAAATCAATATCAAGTTTTAATGTATACCATGTAGTGTAACTGAGATTTGCAGCAACGAGAGTCCATTCATTGGTTCGATAAAATGATGTGTTTGTTGCTGTTTCATAGGCTCGAAGTTCGATGTCATTACCTGTGTCACTTGGTGTGGGATCATAGAATGTTAAATAAACAAATCGTTCACTACCAGTTGAACAAGGTCCATTTGAGCCATCGCGATCATTACCAACGAAAATAAAACCTGTTCTATTAAGATTTCGTGTTTCGTTGAAGTATGCAGTTATTGTCTCAATATACATATCAAGAGAAATGTTGAATCTACCGTTTTGTGGACAACGTAATTCTTGTGTGAGATATGCGAATTTGCTATGTCCATCAGAAAACCTTGCTTTTTTACCTGTATTATTGGCCACATTATTTGTATCAAGTGATATTAGTGATGGGTAGTCATTTCGGCTTTCGTACCAGTCTTGTGTTGTTGCGTTTGCGATAAGATCGTTGCTGTCGCTGCTTGTAGTGAACTCAGAGTCTATAAGTAGTGGTAGTGTTGGGTAGTATTCGTCGATTGCATAAGCTGTTTTAATTCCTTGCTCATGAAGTGAGTCAAGGGTCCAGGTGTTCAAATGTGGACATGGTTCAAAGGTAAATGTTGGACCATCGTGGAGGTTTGTCATCCCATATCCTCGTGCAGAACATGAAGCCACTGTGTATGTTGTTCCTGGGGCTGTCGCATGATCAAAATCAGTCCAGTTTGATAAAATCTGGTAAAAGTTATCTCCTGATGGATAGTAAATATAGTTGTACCAGCTGACTTCGTCAACTTGATTGTGCCAGTCGACAAAGAAATCAATACCGTACAAAGTATTCTTTGAAACAACATCTGCTCTGACAACATCAATTTCAGCGCTTTCGTGATTGTCAGGATGCCAATCTCTGTTCGGGTCTCGCAACTCAGATGTTGCCCTGGTGTTTCCTAGATATACTCCATCAGGATTCACCATCGGGACTACGCACCAAAGGAAATTATCTCTCATGCGTTGTGCATCAATATTATCGGAAATCAAGAAGTCAATTAATCCTTTGAGCATATGAGAGCTTGCGGTTTCCGATGCGTGTTGTCTGCCTACGATGTAAATCACCTTTTTCGTTGCATCAGGAACAATTGGGTCGGTAATAGTGAGTAACGAAATATCTCGATTTTGTTGGCTTTTTCCAAGGCTTGTTTTTGTTGCCCATTGACTTGCATTAACGATCTCAAGATAGTCTTGCATAGTGGTGTAAGAGAAGGGGAAGAAGGTAGCGATTTGGACTTCGTTTGCAGTGAAGTTCTTCCAAAACGTATAAACCCCTGAACTATAGGTATGGTTCGCAAGTCGATTCCACGTGATTCCATCGTAACTGTAGACGAGTTGTGCGCCACTGTTTGCTAAAAACGGAATTTGGTTTGCATTAGTAATACGGAAAGTGAGATTTCTATTCAGGGTATTAATGGCTTTGAAATACGTCCAATAGACGTATTGATCACCGGTATTAACAAGTGTTTCTGAGGAAAGTGTCAGGTCGATGATGTTTCCATTAGTCGTGTACGATTGGAGGCTTCCGCTGTCAAAGTTCGCATCTATTTGTAATCCGGGTACATGTGAAAAGTTTGCTATTACGGTTTTGTTACCGTCTATGAGAATATTCTTTGGGTTTTCATTGCCTGTGAGATCCTCTGCCCAATGATCAAATGACCAGCCAGTGTCAGGAATTGCAGTGAGTTGTACTATATCATTTAGATAATAAGTTTCTTGATTTGGTAGTTTATTTACCGCGCCGTTTCCCTGAATTTGTATGGTGAGTGTATAGAGATCTGGAGTGAAGGTTGCGTTAATTGTTTTGTTGTTGTTCATGGTGATTGTTGTTGGGTTTTCACTGCCTGTTATAGCGCCACTCCAGCCTGAGAAATGCCAACCAGTTGTAGGAATTGCGGTTAATGTAACAGTTGAACCTGGTGCGTAAGTTGCCTCGCCTGGGTTCTTTTGAATAATACCATTGCCCACTACGTTTGTTTTTAGTTGGTATCTATTCATTGCTGGTGAGAACACATTATCAACATAGAAGTCACCTCTAGCTTCACTATCACCAGAGAAGCTAATGTATGAGATTGATGGGTCAGTAGCAGTATTATAGATATCCATTTTAGACCATGATGTGGCGGTTCCATTGATGTTGACATCGTAGGTACCTGCCTGATAATTAACAGTCACCTTTATTGTGTACCATGTATCATATGATAAACCAGAAGCGGCAGTTGGCCATAATCCAGTATTGCTCCAAGATTGAGCAGTAGTGCTAAGGGTTCTAGCTCTTAACTGTAAATCGTTACCAGTGTCACCAGGAGTACTATCGTAGAAAGCAAGGAGAACATATCGTTCTCGTGCGGTATCCAAAGGATATGAATTACCATTCCAATTGTTCCCGATGTAGATATGACCGGTTCGATCATAGTTTGCGTTGTCTTGGATCTTATCAATATATATGTCAAAAGAAACATTGAATGTTCCTGATTGGGGTGAAATGAATTCTTGTGTGCAATAGACGTTTTTGCTAACGCCATAGTTTTTAATTGATGCTTTCTTTCCGGTATTACCTCCGGTGTTGTTTGTGTCTAGTGTGAGTAGCAGTGGATTATCGTTTCTGCTTTCGTACCAATCCTGACTAGTGCTGTTAGTTCTTAAATCTGCGCTATCAACACTTGCATCAAATGTGGAATCAGTAAGTATTTGGCTGATTGCAAATGTTACACTGATTGTGTGGTTTGCTTGAACATTTGTGAAGTTGTAGTAAGTGACTGTACCAACTGAGATAGAATCAACGAGGACGTTTTGGATATGGTGTCCTGTATTAGGTGCGATTGTGAAGTTCTTGTAACTATTGTAGTTCACAATTATTGTTCCACTTGGTGTAATTGATCCTCCAGCACCTGCTGATGCTGTGATCGTGTATGTGTTTATTGTAAAGGATGCTGCAATTGTATGATTAGCGATCACATTGGTGAAGTTATACCATTGTCGTGCACTCATTGAGACACTGTCAACAAGAACGTCTTCGATATGGCATCCTGAATTTGCTGTGATAGTAAAGTTCTGATACCCGTCATATAATATAGGAATAATGCCAGATGGAGTAATGGTTCCATCAGGTCCTGCTGAGGCGACGATTGTGTATTGGTTAATCTCAAAAGATGCAGTGATGGTGTGATTTATTGTGACTGCGTAGAACGTATATGACGAAATGGCTCCTTGTGAGACGCTGTCGACGACAACATTGAGGATGTGATACCCTATATTCGATGTGATTGTAAATAAGACATCTTCTCCATGGGTTGCGGAGATTTCTCCACTTGGTGTGATGCTACCGCCTACTCCTGCTGAAGCGGTGATGGTGTATTGGTCAATTGCGAATGAAACGCTGATGGTATGACTGGTCTCAATGTTGGTGAAGTTGTACCAGTTCACGCGACCGAATGAGCTACTGTCAACGAGGACGTCAACGATGTGATATCCTGTGTTTGGTGCGATGGTGAAATTTTTGTAATCTCCATAGTTCACCGTTACTGTTCCACTGGGTATGATGGTTCCTCCGCTGCCTGCTGAGGCAGTGATTGTATAGGAATTTATTCCAAAGAGTGCGTGAATCGTATGATTATTATTGACGTTGGTGAAATTATAGTATGATATCGCACCAATTGAGGTACTGTCTACAAGGACATCTTGGATGTGGTATCCTGTGGTTGGGGCGATGGTGAAGTTTTTGTAGTTTTCGTAGTTCACCGGGATGCTACCAGCCGGTGAAATCGTTCCTCCGCTGCCTGATGATGCGATGATCGTATAGACTCTTCGTGTGAAAGTCGCAGTAATGGTTTTGTTGCTATTCATGGTGATGGTGGTTGGGTTGGTTGTCCCTGTCAAATCACCGGACCATCCTGCGAAGGTCCAGCCAGGGTCAGCGGTTGCGGTCAGCTGAACTGAGGTGCCTTGGTTGTAGGTGCTTTGGTCTGGTAGTTTTGCAACAATACCATTACCAATGTTATTGACCGTTAGAGTATAGTGTGGGATAACGATCGTGAGTGGATTTGATGTTTTTGTGGTTCCCTCAAGGAGTCCATCGCTGGGTGTGACGTCACATCGCCAGATGTCATTGGTGGATGTTTCTTCTTTGACAATCCTTGAGATGTTGCTCAGTCCGTCTTTTGAATCAAGATAGTTTTGATTGATTTGCTGTGAGGATAGTGCGTACGGGTAGATTTTTGCTTCATCGATTTTTCCGGTGTAGAAATCTTGGGTGCCGTACCTGCAGCCAAGGAAGAGTGGTTGGTTTCTGCTTTTTGCGATATTTCCTGTGATTGATCCTGTTCCGACTTGTACTGCGTTGATGTCGACGCCGTTGACGTAGATCTTTGATCCAACTCCTGATTTGTAGACACAGGTGATATGATACCAGGTATTGACACTCAGGACTGTGGTGTATTCAACTTCGTATACCGCTGAGTTCCAGACATCGAAATAGATTCTGCCATTGGCGGTTTGGAATCCTACTTGGTAACTATACGTGCCGCTGGTTGATCCTCGTTTTGCCAAGACTCGTTTACCGCTCTCACTTGCAACTGAATTGTAAAGCCAGCATTCAACCGTAAGCTGGGTCCATGTTCCGTTTCCATCAAGATTAACGTTATCTTTAATGCGTATGAAATCGTTGGTGCCGTCGAATGCGTAACAGCCTCCGATTTTTCCTGCTGATGTCCAGGTCATGGATCCATTGACGGTTCCGTTGTTGTTGTATCCGGAATAATCTTTTACTTTTGTCAAGTCTTGATTGTTGAATGGTAAGAGAATATTTGTTAATGATGTTCCGTTTTTTGTCCAGTGATAGGTGTTGGTGACAGCGTCTCCATCGGGGTCTGTGGTTGATTGATTTTTACAGAACAGTGTTTCATCGGTGGTATTGGTGCCAAATTCTGAGACAAGTACGGGGGTGTTGTGTGTTGGTGCATTATTAACGTAGGTGAAGTTTGCGGTGACTGCTTTGTTGGCATCCATGGTAATCGTGGTTGGGTTTGTTGACCCAGTGAGATCTCCAGCCCAGTGGTTGAAGACCCAATGTGATGATGATGGGGTGGCTGTGAGAGTAACGATTTGTCCAATATCATAGGTGCTTTGGTCAGGGTTCTTTGTTACAGTGCCTTGTCCTTGAGTGTTTATTGTAAGAGTGTATTGAGCATACGTAAAGTTAGCAGTGACTGTTTTATTTGCATCCATGGTAATCGTTGCTGGGTTTGTTGAACCAGTGAGGTCTCCTGACCAGTGGTTGAAGGACCAGCCTGATTGTGGGTTTGCGGTGAGTTGAACTACTTGACCTGAGGTATATGTGGTTTGCTCTGGGTTTTTCGTTACAGTCCCTTGTCCTTGCGTAAGAACTGTAAGGGTGTAGGTTTGTTGTGCGAAATTCGCGGTGATGGTTTTATTTCCTGTTATCGTGATGTTGACTGGGTTTGTTGATCCGGTGAGATCCCCGCTCCAGTGATTAAAGGTCCATCCTGAGGATGGTGTTGCAGTGAGTTGTACGGTAGTGCCATAGGTATAGGTTGTTTGACTTGGGTTCTTTGTAATTGAACCGCTTCCAACAACACTTGTGGTCAGTGTTCCTGATGCATTACCGAAGTAGAGGTAGACTCCTTTTGGAAAACTGACCCCCCAGTTCATCCAATCATTCACTGTTAGTTTTACTCCTAGGTTTCGGACGCATTCGTCATGTGGATTTTCCCAGGATATGGATTCAAGCAATCCCAATCGTGCTTTCACTTGAGAACAGGCATAGGTGGACCCGGTGTTTCCACGGACTGTATCTGGCCATCCGCCAGTGTTCCAGCCACTTTGGTTGATCTTATCGATGAAGTTATCGACTGTCGGATTCGTATAATCCCATGTGTAGGTTAATGCTTCTTTCGGGGAACGAACTTCGGTGTTTATCGTGCTGTGTAGGTCGTTGAAACAATCGGGTTGCCATGCGATGATATCTTGTAAGATCCATTGTATTTCTGGTTGCATTGATGCGATATTTTTATTCCATTCCCTATTCAAATCGTATTGTACACCTGATCGTAGTGGTGTGTAGCGAGAGACTCCTTTGTAGACTCCGTCAACGTTTGTGATTGGGATGATTTTAAAGATGTAGCTTCTTCGAATTGATTGGGCGGTGGTATCATTGGAGAGAAGGAAGCGTATCATTCCTTCTGCGTTCCAGCTGCCTGGGATTTCTCCTGCGTGTTGCTGGGCGATAACGTATACTTTGAATTTGTTTGAATCGTTATAGGCATGATCAGTGATGGTAGCGATTTTTAATTCTTGTCCCCCTGGTGTGGTCCCAAGACTTGATACGGTGAGATACGGGCTTGAGCTAAATTCATTGAATAACGCGTCTCTGCGCCAGACTGGGTACGGCGGGATAGGTGCTAGCCAGATCTTGTTATTGGTTGGGGTGACTGTCATTGTAAAGGTTCGTGCGGTGCCATCAGCGACAACGTTTGAGAGTGGGAGTCGCTGCCAGTTTAGGTTATCATAACTATACACGGGTTCAATTTCAGTCCATCGGTTTCCAGTGAAATCTACTAATTCAAGGTTCTGAAGCTGCACTTTTATTGTTTTTCCAGTGACGTTTTCCATGCTGAAATAGAACCACCAATGTTTATCTGAATAAGACACCGTTGTGTAATTGTTTTTCGCGGTGTAGAATCGATATCCTGTGCTGTTTCCATTTTGAAATTGAACATCGATGAGATTCCCTTGATCGAAGTTACTGTTGAAAATAACGTCGTTATAGCTGGGGATAATAGTGAAGGTGGCAGTCACGGTTTTATTGCCGTTCATGGTGATCGTGGTCGTGGTTGCGTTTCCTGAGAGGTCTCCGCTCCATCCAACAAAAACCCAGTTACTGCTGGGGAGAGCATGGAGCTGGACAATGGTTCCGTAGGTGTATATGGGTTGATCCGGGGTTTTGGTGACGACTCCGTTTCCAATGATATTTATCGTGAGACTAGAGTTTCTTTTTTCGAAGTGAGCGGTTACAAATTTGTTTCCGGTCATGACGAGTTGAACAGGGTTTGTGGTTCCGGTGAGATCACCACTCCAGTGACTGAAGGACCAACCGGTCAATGGTACTGCGGTGAGGTTGACTTTTTCACCGTACGTGTAGATTGGTTTATTCGGAGAAACTGTGACTGTTCCGTTTCCAATAACTGTCACGTTTAAGGTGGCGGTATTACCAACAACGGAGAACGTGTGTATATCGGATCTGATGCTATTGCCACTAGTGTCTTTTGCCCAAATGTAGTATTGATAAGTACCTAGTTGTGTGTAGGTGTTGTTGTAGTAATAGTTTGGTCCTTGTGCGGTTGTTGCGTTGATGTAGACTTGGTCGATATAGATATTGTCGTTATCATTTGATGCGTCGCATTGGAACTTGATTTTCATGTTTTTATGGAACGGAAAAGCAGTTGAGTTGATCCAGGTAACAGCATGGTAAAAGTTGTCATTATTGAACAATTTATTCCCAGGTAGATAACCCAGATGTCCTGGTTTTATGTAGTTGTCAACAATACGCCAGTGTTGTCCATCATAATATTTCACCCAGAAGTTTTCGAGGTCCTCAATACTGGTGGTTTTAAACCAGAAGTCGACCTTGAGTTTGGTATACCGTGCAGTGAAGCCGTCGATACCTTGGGTAAGGTAAAAAGAAGAGTTAGTGCCTTGGTAGTCTTGGAGTTTTATTGATCCGTTTCCATGGTGCGCATATAGTGAACCTCCAGTGTACCTGGAGCAATCACTTCCACCATCAGTGTAATTACCAAAGCCTGTTTCAAAATCATCGTAGGTGAGAGTTTGCCATCCTGGTGGGATATTGTTTGCGGTTTGGTTCGTAGAGTGACCATCCGGGTAGGATACGTTGATTTTAACCGTGTTTACCAGGTCGTTATCAGTGACATGTGCCGTGATATTAACGTGATTTCCTGGCAGAATATTGGCCGGGATTGCAGTGATGGCAGAGGGTTCCGGTGGTGTTTTGGTAGTGAAAGAGAATGTTTGTATCGTTGTTTTTTTGTCCGCGTAAGGGTCGGTTGCAGTGACACGCCAGAAGTAGGTAGTGTGTAGTTGGTTCATGGCTGTTGCTGTGAAGTTGTACCATCCATTCCCAACATTGTGGAAGGTAGTAAGGTTTTGCCAGGAGCCGGAGGCGTTCGTGCTCATCGTGATGTTCATGAGGTCGTAGTGGAAGTCGATGACATGGACTGCAAGCGTGGGATTGAATCCGACGTCTTGAGAACCATTTACCGGTGAGACTTGTTTGATAATGGGTTGCGGAGCACCAGGGGGTGGAATATAGACGGCGGCACCCGTTCTGCGTTCACTGTAATATTCACTGTTTGTTCTCGGTTTCTGTGTTGGGGCTATTCCGGATGTATCATAGACGCGTATTGTCCCTCTGACCATAAGCATTAATTCGTTTCGTCCATTGTTGTCGATATCTTGTACACAAGTCTGAGCAAGAGCAGGTGTATTTATCGTCTCTACTAATTGATACGTTTGGTTATAGATCTTTACATCCCGATATGCTGCAATGATCTCCAGTTTTTCATCCCCTATGACATTACCTAACTGTGGCGGCTCACCAACAGTAGTGAGACTTGCAGGTTCTGAAGCCCATTGTCCAAGGTCGAAGACCTTTGCTGGAGCATATGTTGCAGTAATCAATTCGAGATTACCATCATTGTCTATATCATAGACCGAGGGTTGAGAATGCGCAGAAAGACCACTGATACTATCCTGCCAATGTCCTGGCATCTTCTCCCAGGTTGCTCCATCGATAACATAGATTCCGGCATTACTGCTTTGTTGCATGGCTACTACATCAAGTATCCCATCGTTATTAACATCCACAAGAATTGGAGAGTGACTGCTACACGTAACAATATCTTCATACCATAAAAGTTCTAATGTATCAGCATTAAAACATTGAATTCCTTTACCTGGTTCACCGGCATGGTAATCATAAGAACGATCTCCCATTAATATCTCAAATTTTCCATCATTATCAAGATCCGCTAAAGATAGAGCTCCATAACATGGTCGCCATACAAAAGTCGCGGCTAGAATCGTCCCATCTGTCCCTCGTAATTTTCTTAAACGTCCTGTGCCGTTTAGCCCATGGGAAATGTCATCAGATGCTATAAAAACATAGGGATATTTATTTCCATCAAGATCAGCAATAATGATGTTTTTATTAGATGACGCTGCACGTACATTCCAATATATGGAGCCGTTATTCGCATGTAATGCAATTGTTCGAGATCCTGCACCTACGACGACTTCTGAGATTCCATCATTGTTCAAATCACCAATCTCGATTTGTGAATGATCTCCGATAGATGCACTAAAGTATGACCATTTCACAGCTCCGGTCTTCCCATTAAAACAAACTATCTTACCCGTTCCAATTGCAAAAACTTCGTAGATACCGTCGTGATCAACATCGGATGCTGATGGACCTATTGTTGTATTTGCATTAATATTATAAGTCCATTTTAAAATAAATGCCTGAGCTGTAAAACGATACGTATTATTTTTCCAAACAGTACCATCAGAAATATTAGCGCTCCAAAAGTATCTTTTATTTTTTATAGTCATCCCTGTAGCATCTTGACTATAAATGTTGTTTCCCCCATAATAGGTCCCGAGTGTATTCCATGATCCAGATGCATTTGTTCTAAAAATTACTGTAAGAGAATCATTATTTGGATCATTAATTTTTATGCTGAGTCGCGGATTATATGTTGCATTTTGGTTGTTTGGGTATTCATCAGAGATAATCAGATCGATTTTTGGGTATGTAGAAAAGCGGTATGTTTTGTTAGTCCATCTCTGCCCATCATAAGCTTTAACAGTCCATGTGTAGTTGGTACCGTATACAAGACCTGAGACGGAGCAACTTTTCGTCCCATTATACGATGCTGTCCCGGAGTTACTTCCAATATTCGGTGAAGTGGTGATCATCCAGTTAAACACTTGTCCCTCAGGATCCTGAATAACAACACTAAGAGTCGAAAGGCTGATGTCTACGTTCACTGAATTATCAGCCGGGTTCTCCCCAAACACCAACGGTGGTTGATTACTTGCGGGTGCCTGTTCTTGACTGCCGAGACTGTAAAAACTCGCTGGATCATTCTGATTATTAAACTCTGTTGAAATCCATGCACCACTTCGGGCGATATTTGAAACACGCACCTCATCGATAACCCCATGGAATTGCCTTGCACCAGTTGAACGATCACCAATAACCAAACCCTCAGCAGGCCAAGAAGGAGCAGCACAAACACCACTATTCGGAGTACCTCCATTCCGATAAATCCTTGCCGTACTCCCATCATACGTCAGAACAATATGATACCATGCGTTCAAAGTAATCCCTGAGATACCCCCACCAGTACTATCTATGTACCATTCGATATGATCAGGATTCGCCCCTACTTGAAGAAACACCCCATGGTAGTTATTCCACTGGGATATGAAATATCGTGCACCTGTTTGAGGATAAATCCAAGCCTCCATTGTGAACTGGGATTCCGTCGAGTAGACTTGGGGAAGGGTAAAATGATCATTGATACCATCGAAGGAATCTGCGCCATTGATTTTTCCAGCAACATCCTGATTCGGGTTTCCATAGGGTGCTCCATCATTATGATGACTCGCCGAGTCAAATATGGTTCCAGCGGTCTCATCGAGATGATGAACCCCCAAGAAATTTGCATCCCAGGTACTTTGAATGTTTTGTTGGTTACCACAGTATTGGTTTCCATAATAGAGATATAAGATGGTGTTTTGGCTTGAGCTCAGTGAGGGTACTTTCACCCAGGATACCAGTTCCCCGGTTGTACCGTTATAGTATTCGATTTCGTGGTTAAGTTTCAATCCTTGTTTGTTTGTAAAAGTGATATCATCGCCATCTGCTTGTGCGCGAGTCGCGAGGTTTGTATCTGATGGAAGATTGATTAAAACAGGGAAGTTCACAAGATTGGCATCAACCATTGTATGATCTATTATGATTTCTTTCCGGAATATCCAATTTGTGTTCCACCATGAACTCGGCGCAGATTGTGTAGTAAACGTGTAGGTTTTGTTAGTCCATCTCTGCCCATCATAAGCTTTAACAGTCCATGTGTAGTTGGTACCGTATACAAGACCTGAGACGGAGCAACTTTTCGTCCCATTATACGATGCTGTCCCGGAGTTACTTCCAATATTCGGTGAAGTGGTGATCATCCAGTTAAACACTTGTCCCTCAGGATCCTGAATAACAACACTAAGAGTCGAAAGGCTGATGTCTACGTTCACTGAATTATCAGCCGGGTTCTCCCCAAACACCAACGGTGGTTGATTACTTGCGGGTGCCTGTTCTTGACTGCCGAGACTGTAAAAACTCGCTGGATCATTCTGATTATTAAACTCTGTTGAAATCCATGCACCACTTCGGGCGATATTTGAAACACGCACCTCATCGATAACCCCATGGAATTGCCTTGCACCAGTTGAACGATCACCAATAACCAAACCCTCAGCAGGCCAAGAAGGAGCAGCACAAACACCACTATTCGGAGTACCTCCATTCCGATAAATCCTTGCCGTACTCCCATCATACGTCAGAACAATATGATACCATGCGTTCAAAGTAATCCCTGAGATACCCCCACCAGTACTATCTATGTACCATTCGATATGATCAGGATTCGCCCCTACTTGAAGAAACACCCCATGGTAGTTATTCCACTGGGATATGAAATATCGTGCACCTGTTTGAGGATAAATCCAAGCCTCCATTGTGAACTGGGATTCCGTCGAGTAGACTTGGGGAAGGGTAAAATGATCATTGATACCATCGAAGGAATCTGCGCCATTGATTTTTCCAGCAACATCCTGATTCGGGTTTCCATAGGGTGCTCCATCATTATGATGACTCGCCGAGTCAAATATGGTTCCAGCGGTCTCATCGAGATGATGAACCCCCAAGAAATTTGCATCCCAGGTACTTTGAATGTTTTGTTGGTTACCACAGTATTGGTTTCCATAATAGAGATATAAGATGGTGTTTTGGCTTGAGCTCAGTGAGGGTACTTTCACCCAGGATACCAGTTCCCCGGTTGTACCGTTATAGTATTCGATTTCGTGGTTAAGTTTCAATCCTTGTTTGTTTGTAAAAGTGATATCATCGCCATCTGTTTGAGCTTTTAATGACAGATTAGAATCGATAATTTTGACGAGTACTGGAAAGTCACTGAGATCAGATGCTACCTTGGTATGATTAATTGTAATTTCTTTTCGATAATGCCAATCTGTGTTCCACCAAGGATCTGTTGGATCGGAACTAACAGATGGGACAATAGCTCCGACAATGAATGCTATTGTAAGGTAGAGAACAATTGTTTTCTTTATTGTATCAGTTTTTTTGATAGTATTTGTTGACATAATCTTTCCTCTTTTGTTTCTCCAATCTATTTGTTGATTTGAGTTTATTTTGAAGATTCGCTCCCCCATAGAGTGGACTTCTAAAGTATTTATAGTTTTTTATATTACAATTTAATTATTATTTAGTTTTGGTAGAACTACTATTTATCCATTATATAAATACCTTTCGATGAATGAAATTTTTGTATCATAATCGATTTTTAGTTGCTGTAATTTTTTTTAGAACTTGCGATTTTTTGAAAATATTTTAACTAACTTTATTCTATTATAGATATTATTAATAGATTTTTTAAAAAATCCATTAACAACAATGTTCGTTCAATAATGCGGAATCTTAAAAGTATTTCTCTTTATATTATATTTAATTTAAGATATGTTCTTTCATAAGCAGTGGCAATTTTTTGTTTTGCAATAGACTTGTAATCTTCATAATGAATATATTCTTCTGTCGGTGTGGTAAATAAAAGAAACGTGAGTTTGTAGTTCCCTTTTCTTTTTATTTGAAAGGTGTAGTTGTATTCCCATTGCATTTTCCATTCTTTTTCGTTTGCCGTTGTGTGGTTTAGGTCAAGCGTAATCTTATCCATGAACCACATATGAGTATAGTTTGTTTCGTTTGTGTGCGTTGATTCGTTATAATCAGTGGTTTGATTAATTAACCATATTTCAATCGAATAGTTAATGGTTTTATATTCATGATTTGCAAGGCCGATAATGACACTTGCGTTTTCTCCTATAGTGAGATTACTTGGGTATCCCGTTGCTTTTCCTGTTGGTCCTAGTAGATAAAATTCGGTGAATGGTTCACCGTTTTTTGGTGTGGTTATCACATAGATGATTGTTGCAAATGCGATGAGTATAGATATTCCAAGGATGATGATAAGTGCGGTATCAAGTCGATTTTTTTTTTCTGGCAAAGAGAGTTCAAACGTGAGAATAAATCGTTTTTCAGGATCTGTCGTTTTCCATCGATAGAGTGCAATTACACTTACAATGATGATAAAGAAGAAGAGCGAGAGAAGAATTGTTTCTAATCGTATTCCCCATGGAGTATAATTTAAAATCAATCCTAGGATTGGTACAATGGAAAGAGACAGGGCGAAGCTTAATGCGATTCGTTCCATACCGTCTATTCCTTTAGTGTTCTTTTTTGTTGGAAACAATGCTGATAGAAGAACATATCCAGGGATAAAGAGAAGGAAAGGCAACCCAAATAGTATTCTAAGTATGCTGTTCATTGAAAGTAATGCTATAGGGAGCAAGAGGATACCCCAGAGTATGCAAAGAATAATGTCGATTGGATATGTTTTAAATGATATCTTCATAGATATGAGGAGGATATCCTAAAAGTTTATTATTCTTTTTATTACGAGTACCAAAAAGATTAACAGAGATGAGAAAATAAAGATATTTAGTCTTTTTTTGAAACTCGACGAGGTCAATTTATCAGTGAATTCTTTTATTAGAAGTATTCCTAACAGAATCAAAACAAAAAGTATTTCCAGATCTACGTTTATTGTAAGTAAAAACATTAGTAGTATCCATGTAATAATAATAACGATTATTTTTATGTCAATAATATTTTCTGGCAAAATTTTTCCAGGTATTAAAAGAATTAAAAAGAGCCCTATTAGGGCTAATGTCAAACTTATTTTCGTATTTAGATGGAATGAAAATGAGAAAAAAACAATACTCATTATTATTAAAAATATACCTAACATTCTGATTTTATACGAAGTTGACCTATCAAAGAAGATTTTATAAAGATATGATTGTAGTTGGTTCGATATACTTTTTTGATTCAATAGAATGTTATTGCGGATAATCATATATAAACGTTATCATGTTAAATATAAACAATAGCCATTCGAAAACTCTTAATTGTAAATTTTAAAAAGGAAAACCAAGTATCGCGATAATATTTCCGACAGCCTAAGCATAGGAGGTTGCTTTATTCCAGAAATAACATCATGTAGCTAAGATATTAAATGTCATATGATCGACATTTTTAAACTTGGGAGTAGAATTCCAATATGAAATCTCAAAAGTAGTGGTGTTTGTATTTGGTAAATCATATATAGAAATAGATTCTGAATGTAAGAAATTATTATTACTATCAAAAAAATTAGCTGTTATATTTAACTGGACAAGTGTATAACCTGCAACATTTTTTATTGTTCCATTGATGAAGTATCTCTCAGCAGTTTCATTATAGATAAAACCATCGGCAATCTTTACCCAATCTCCAGAATCAATAAATTTATGTCTTTGTGTTTCAACTTCATAATTAATAATTTCTGCTTTAATGTTTTCTGTTGTTTTACCATTTTGCCCAGTACATCCACTTAATCCAACGATAAGGATAATTATTAATCCTTGTAATGTTTGTCGTTTGTTCATGTTCTTACCGACCAAAATTGTATTTTCATAATCTTCGTTCCTTTAAAAATATATCCTAAATCGGATGTTCTCTGTATCTGCTTAGATATCCAATAACCAAATGTTTATATAGTTTAATAATAACTTATAGTTAACATAAAAAAACATATCAACAAAATCAACACTTCACATTCACAAAACATATGGAGAATCTGATGATAAATAATAAAAAATCTTTAAAATCAAATACTCTTGCAATAATCCCTTGCTATAACGAAGAAA
>JADBLO010000018.1 GCA_014894395.1 Thermoplasmata archaeon | reverse complement strand
GTATTGACTTAGGGTTAGAAGAAGTGTTTTCATGTCATTAAGGATATGTTTTTAAAGAAGTAATTATTTTGATATTACAATACAGGGAGTGAAAGGTTATGGAGAAAAGTAGGATAATAAAGACTGTTGTTTGTGGAATAAAACTGTTGTTTATTGGAACGAGTGTTGCGCCAAGTATAGGTAGAAATTTAGTTTTAAATTAAAAAATGTCAACCACTATTTGTATAAATTGTCATAAATTTTAAGGAATTATAAAACTTTTATAATACAACAAAATTTAAATACTCTCTCGAAATTCATTTACCCATATTTTTTGGAAAGGAGGAAAAAAAATGAACAAATTGATCAGAGCTATTTTTATAATGCTGATGATGTGTTTGTGTACGTTATCTATCGGTGGAAACGCTTCAGATCCAACAGGATTTAAAAATACCATCTATGTGAATGATGACAATTTCGCTGGCCCCTGGGATGGAACCGAGCAACATCCGTACCGACATATTCAAGACGCAATTGACCACGCCGCAGCAATGGATTTCATAACGGTTGCAAATGGAACCTATTACGAGCATCTCATTATTAAATCACATTTAATAGGTTTGACTATCAGCAGATGGATAAATCCTGGTGATTCGGATACGTATCAACCGACACTTATCGGAAATAGCACAGGCACAGGCATAGCGATAAATGCGTCCAATGTAAAAATTACACAACTTAATATCACTCACTATGGCCAAGAGGGTCGTGATGCTGGAATTTATGTAGAAACCGATGTCACAGGTGTCAATATTTATGATAACATCATCTTGAATTCCTATCATGGGATTTGGATAAAACGTGATATTCCTAAGGCAACCTATCATACGATAGAAAAGAATGTCATTACTCATATTTCCGAACGTGGCGTAAGCATGGTTTTATGCGATCAAAATAAGATACTTTCCAATACTGTCAGCTATTGTGATTGGGGTGTGTATCTGCATGATTGCTATCGTAACATCATTTCTGAAAACATATTTAATTACAATATGGAAAGTCTCGTGATTGATGTTGGGGCAGAAAATCAGATTTCATTGAATACGTTTACGAAAAATAGTTATGGATTAGGGACTGTTGGAACCCGTTCCTCGACGATTTCAAAAAATAATTTTATCGATAATACGGAGATAAATGCATATTTTATCACCTTTAATGTCTGGAACGCTGATATATGGTCTGGGAACTATTGGGGACGACTCGTGTTTCCACTCGTGAAACCAATCCCAGGGACTTTCGCGCTTGCAAAAATTGACTTACCATGGATTAAATTTGACTTCTTTCCAGCCCTCACACCAAACTAACTATAAAAAGACAATCTCCCCTCGTCTATGATAATTCTGTCATGGAAGAGGGTCTATTTAACTCCTATAACGAAGAACAGGAAAAGAAAACCGCTTGCTGTTTTTTCTTCGTCAGCAACTTTTGCAGTAATAATGATAGGACCAAAACCAAACAACATTATTTTTCCAACAGATATAGTTCCTCCCGCAGGAATGTCGATCGTACCATCCCTTGTTCTATTGATTAGTCCAAGAATACCACCTTCCACATGAATCTCCCATGGAACACCACTAACATTTGTTAATCCAGTATTCATAATAACTATTTTTACCCCAGTACCTCCTCTGATTTCAATTGTAAGTTGAGATATAGCATATGGAGACATTAATGGATAATTATCCAGATTATCTCCACCAGGTATATCATAAGGAATATCCCCGATACCATCTTGGTTATCATCCCCCCCAATATAATCACTCCAGTAGTTTCCCCCAGAGGGATATCCATCGTCCCACGTATTGTTTGCATTATCATATGCACTACGATTGTTATTCACAAAATTATTATGGTAGATTGTATTAAAGGAATGAGATGTAATATTAATCCCTAAATCATTATTAGTAATACTATTTTGAAAAAACAAATTTTGGTTTGATTGAACATGGATACCAATCTTGTTATTTCCAATATTATTTTTACATATCGTGTTTTTTTCACATTCGTCGATCCCTACTATTACACCGATATACTGATTATTTGATATCTTGTTATTGCTTATCATGTTATTAGAACATTTATCTAATAAATATATACCTATTTTGTTGTTCGAAATATTATTATTAGATACTGTATTATTATCAGAATCATACAAAAGAATACCATATACAGCACCGTTTCTAATTATGTTATTTTTAATAGTAGTATGCTGCGAACGAAGGGTATAGATACCACTAGATTCAATCGTATTATTCTCAATTGCAATATTCTCCGAATATTCAATAAATATCGCATCATTATTTATATTAGAAAAAATGTTTTTTTCAATCTTACTGTCGACAGTATCAACCAGACCTACACCTATACAAGCATACAAGATTTCAAGATTCTGCACGGTTATGTTGTCACAAGAAACAAGAAAAACTTGACCTACCAAATCATTAATGAACATATTTGATTTTTCTTCCAAATATAAAACAGGTTTCTCGTTGATTGTGTTATTTTCTAAGATATTTCTGTAAGATTCATGAATATACAGACCATCATTAATAAAACAATTATTTTTTACAAAATTATCACTACAATAACTGAGCACAAGGCCTTCAGAATTATTCGAAAAATTATTTCCACTTACTGTAGCAAAGGTTGTTGAAAGCCTTACGCCCAACTCGTGATTTGATTTAATTATATTATTTTGGATTATATTATAGAGAGAAGAATACCATACAAGGATACCCTCCGTATTGTCTGAAATTATGTTATTAAAAATTATGTTATTGTGACTTGTCTGAATTTCTATACCGACAGAATTGTTGCTTATTGTATTTTGGAATATTTCAGTATCCGAAGAGTCGCGCAAAATGATGCTGTATAAATTATGCGAAAAAATATTATTTGAGATAATATTATGATTGGAAGTGATCTTTAAACCATTATTCCATATTCCGCATATAGTAAATCCAGTCATCGAAACATTATCAACAGTAATATTAACTGCAATATCATTTCCAGAACCATTTATGATTGTTGTATATCTATCTTCCCCAATCAATAATATTTTTTTATTAACTACAATATTTTCATAATACGGCGATGAATCATCATAGACAAATACTGTATTTCCATCAGAAGAATCATTTATCGCATCCTGAATCGCCGTATAATTCCCAAGTCCACTCCCACCAACATATAACCAATCACCTCTTGATGTTGGCAGTTGTTTCTTAGTATCTTTTGCAATCGTAGAAATGATACCGTTTCCAATAAACAAGGTAATGATTCCAAACGCCAAACATTTCCTTATCAGAGGATTTCTATTCATGACTTTCCCCCTTTGTACAATTTTAATAACAAGATTCTCCTATAAAAACATGTTCTCAGACTTTTTTTCAGAATTATTTAACTCTTCCGGTTGACCGGCTAAGTTTGACTTCAGGTTCGAGTCCGATTTTACAAAAATCATGTTTTACAGGAGAAAAAAGGTTCTGGAGCGCCGTCCGCCGGACTCGAACCGGCGACCGTTCGGTTAACAGCCGAGTGCTCTACCAACTGAGCTAGGACGGCAATATTTCACTTTGGTAGCGAAGGAGAATAGCGTTTTATATTAAAAGGTTACTGGGAAGAGCGTTTTGTTCAGCTCAAAAGAATTTCATAATAAGAAAGCAGGGGAAGTATCATTCGTGTTTTTTAGATGAAGCGAAAAAAAGTGTATTGCCACGTTCTCGTGATCGGTTTCATGTGAGATCTCCTTTTGTAAAAGGAAAATACTCAAAAGGGAAGACGTGACTGTTCTTTTGCCCTGGGTAGTTTCACCCCTTTTTTTAAATATGCAACATTTGTCTTGTTGACGATACGCATTCTTGGTTAGGAATAGAATTTAATCATCTGAATGTTTCATTATTTTTTAAAAACAAGATAAATTTTATTTTTTTTACAATTTTCTCTTTTTTGCAGTATAATCGTTATATTATCATTCAATAATCGCAATATTTATATTCTGGTTGTCTATTCGATTTTTGGCGTATCATCGGGGAGGCGAATATATGATCTTCAAGAATCGGAGGAATGAGTTTGAGATCATTCAACAATTACTTTCTCTTTCTCTGAATGGGACCAAGAAAACGCGGTTAATGTATCAGACGAACATGTGCTACTCTCAATTCAACGAGTATTTGCATTGTTTACTTGAAAAAAAATTTTTAGAACCACGGAATGGGAATCCCCACGGGACTCTGTATTTTACCACCGAGAAAGGAATGAAATTACTTGATAGCGTGAATAACACCCTTCTTCTAGCGATGTAAAAGACGCTATCGTTTCTTGCTGTATTTTTCATTTTTTAAGTTTTAACCTATATAATGATATATGGAGAATAGTTCTAGCCTGACTTTCGCAGTTCACTATTCTTTTATTGATTAGAACACATTTCGCACTTCACAATATTTTCTGGTTTTCAGCCAGCAAAAATACTGAAAAACCTATGATCCCGGTGTTTTTCCACAAAAAACCAGGGTATTGATCCAATCAAAATTGGAAAAAACACGTGTTTTCATCCCATTTTGAGCCGTGATGATGGTAAGTGCGAAATTGCTCAGGCTTTGCATGATGAATTTTGTAGAAACATGACGCAAACAAGCATGCTTATACCGAAGCATGCTTATGACAAGCTGAGCAAGGAACACGATGAGTATGGATCCGTTGATCGCCTCCTGTGTCCAGCAGCGCGTCGGTCGGATATGGATTTCGTTTTTAATGCTGTTGAACAGCTTCTCCACACAGTCCTTTTCACGATAGTATTGGAGTGCCTCGTGAAGTGAGAAATCTTTGTTTGAAACCAGTGCAAAAAATCCTTCTTTCCCGGTTATAGAAAGCTGTAACGCACGTTCTATGGCCCCCTCACGAGACAAACCGGTAAGAGGGAAGGTGTAAGACAGGTGTGTTTGCAGAAAATGATTGCTGCTGCGGTATTTCTGACGCGGCCGTTTCTTTGCCTGTATGGTCTTGCAGAGACTCAAAGCCTCATCGTATTCCTGTTCCAGGTGTTTCCGTCTGTTCACCAGGGTATCATCATGGAGATTCTGGGAGAAATATAGGTATTTGGTCCTGCTGGGAAACACCAGCTGCGTCCCGTACACCTGTTCATCCTGGTTACCTGTGACGATCTGTGTCCATTCCTCCTTTTTAAACGTGTTCAGATGTTGTGTGATATCACTGGTGTTGAGTTTCATGCGGGAAAGATACTTCATCTTATCTGATACCAGGAGGTCCAGGTTAGGGATGCCGTTGGCACCAGCATCAAAAACCAGGACACTGCCTTTTCTGAGTCCTGGTTTGATCTCCTGGTAGGTGATCTTGAAGTGGTTTTGATCATTGATGTTCCCGGGTTGTATGCTGAGTCCGACGGGAAGCTGGGAGTGTTGATCCTGTGCTAGGCCAATGGTGACCTGTGGCCGGTCAGGTCGATGATCCCTGCTGTACCCGTATTTGATAAGATCCGATGTCTTTGCTTCAAAGTGGGAACTGGTCCAATCCATGAACACCATATCAAATCCTACACCATGTTCATTTTTTAGGACATGCAGTAGGTGACTGAGGATATGATGTCGGTTTTCACCTATTATTCCAAGACAGCGGTACAGTGCATCGTCTCCAAAATCTGATAACTGGAGATGTTCCAGGAGCAAGGGATTGGTGATCATCCATTGATGGCATCTGCTCACAGAAAGATCTTCACATAATTTGTAGGAGACAAGTCCGGTGACCAGTCCGCTGAGCGAATGACCGCAGTGTTTGAGGTCATCAAGGAGTGGTGGAAGATGAAGTTCTTCAAAAACATGTTTGACGGTTTGGATGGAACCAATCGGAAAGGTCTTATTCTTATTTGGCTTTATTATGTATAGTGTCTTCAGTGCTGTTTGCATTTTTTTCCCAAAAAATACAACCACTGAAGGCACTTAACATTTATTCAAGTGCGAAACTCAGGTTCTAGAGATATTCTCTTGAGAAATCCTCCTGAGGATGTTAAATCGTCCCTGCTTGATTAGATGTTCGTCATGACTGTTAGCAGACATCACGTAGAAGGCGGTAAGAAAAAACCGCTTCTAAGGATTTTATACATCTTGAAGAAGGGCTGGAGTTTTTTTTACTCGTTCTTTACTGATGCTATGCTTGGGGGAGACGCTCGGCTTTGCATTCCGCCTTACAGAAGAAATCAAAGCAGAAGTAACTGAAAAGGAGGTAAAAGAAAAATGAAAACAGCAAAATTAGGCGCAATGTTTTTGGTTTCGTTAATGGCACTAGCTGGCGTTGGCGCAAGCTACGCTGCTTGGACTCAAGCCGTAGATATACAGGGATCAGTGACAACAGGAAACTTTGATTTCCAGATATACAACATAGTTGTTAATGAAGCGAATGGAGCAACAATAACTCCAGTGATATATGACGCCCATACATGGGACGTTACCGTTACTGGGACCTACCCCGGCTGGAAAGGATGGATCACAATGACAAACTATAATGCTGGTACAGTGACTTTAAAATTTAACACATTCCAGGTTACAGCTTTGGCTGGCGAAGATCTGATGTGTCAGGCGTACACCTTAAAAGCCTATCACGGCACTTATGCCGTACATGATACGGAGAATATTTGGGGAACGTTGTGGGATCTTCGAACCCTTCAATACTACGATTGGTGGGTAGGACCATATGAGATCAAGATGGCGCCAGGTACTTATCATGATAGTCTAGTCAGTTTAGAACTCGACCCAACCTTAACCGGACATTACGGATCTACAGTGACATTCACGTTCGAACTGACGGCAATACAGACAACACCCATAGTTTAGCACCCGATTATTCCATAGGTGAGCACTTACACTCACCTATGGCAGCCATTGTCAGTAAAAACCTAAACACGTGAGCTGAATTGGAAAAACTAAAATCCCCAGTTCATCTCTCACCACTTTTTAATGAAAACATTTCCAGCATACCTTTCTCGTGACATAATCCCACTCTGACGTTTTACGTACTAAAATTTATATGGAATGTCAAAAAGATACTAACAGCGTAACACAAACATATGTTGTGAGGTAGAAGGGACATACGTGCAGAGATGGGTTTCAAATAAAAAAATAAGGAGAGAAAAATCTCTTCCAATCAGTATCGTCATAGCGATCCTTATAATCCTTACGAATTTCGGTACGATATCTGCACTTCGTTTTTCTCCAATAATCGAAATTTCTGATTCATCGATCACCTATACCTTCTCGTTTGATACTCCACTCCTTACGGATGTTCAGATGAACAACCGAACATTCACCAAAATCGATCTGAATGATTGTTTTTCATACGCTCAGCCAGGATTCCCTGCACTCCCGGTGTATCCCGCCCAACTCTTACTCCCTCAAGGAGCATCGGTTGCCGACCTTCATGTCACCTACAAGGAACTACAGGAGATACCTAACGATGTTCTAAACAAACCAATTCTTCCTGAACAAGAGTTCGTCCGCATAGGTATGGACGAAAACCCTCCGTTCGTCATGAATAACACCACCTACGCATCACCAACACCGGTGTTTGAGAACATCTATGAAAACGGAGGGATCGGATACTGTCGGGGTTTTGCTATTTTAACCGTGTATCTCTATCCTATCCAATATATTCCAAAAACCGGATCACTGTATTTTTTCCCTGAGATGACCGTGACCATTGATTTAACACAACCAGAGGATGCCACGTTTACGGAAAATCTTACCTTCCTTCGGTATAGTGAGACGGATCAAGAAGTGATTCAAGAGATGGTAACCAATCCATCGATAATTTCGACCTATGCTCCGACGACAGAAAATCCACTTGAAAATGATATGGAGACAACAGGTGGAGAGCCTCAGGGAGGAGAGGCACCGTTAGGAGGCTACAACAATAGCGTGTGTGATCCTACGGAACATTACCAATACGTGATCATTACCAGTACGAGTCTGAAGGACACGACCGGATATGAGTACAACTGGACGAGTTTGATCAACCATCGAAGAACCTCTAATGGTTTCAATGGAACGATCGTGACCGTGCAAGAGATCGATGCCTGTATGGCTTACTGGAATAGCTCCGCTACATTTAACGACAGCCCAGCGCATATCCGTGAATTCTGTAAAGACGCGTACCTGAATTGGGGAACCGAATATATCCTGTTGGGAGGGGATTGGGATAGTACGGTCAGTCATCAAATCGTCCCGTATCGATTGTTTACCGATAGAGAAGAGACAGAAACCTACAAGACCATGGCCTGCGACATGTATTATAGTCATCTTGATGGAGACTGGTATTACACAGCCCAAGGCATATGGGGCGGAGGACGAAACAGTGGCGTCAACGATTACTACGGAGAGTTATACATCGGACGTATCGCTGCGTATAACGCCTCCATGGTCTCAAACGCAATTCGGAAAATCATCTGGTACGATCTCAATGCTTCTGTTGACTGGCTTTGCCAAGCTTCTTTTCTTGGTGGTGACCTTGGATGGACAGCTACCTCGAAACAATACATGGAGGAACTCCGACTGGGCACTGACACCTATAGGACGTTCACTGGATTTGAAGAATGGAACGCTGCGCATCCAGAGTCTCCTATTGATACCTCCGAACGACTATATCACGCTGATTTAGGAAGCAATTACAAGACCTACTTTTCAAATTCAATAGAGGATGACAACGCCTCGATCATCAGCAACCTTGACCATAGTGATTGGAACTCACCGTTTGGTCTCCCAAACTGGCAATATCGGTATAATACCAAGCCGTTCTTCGGGTACTCACAGGGCTGTTTAGCGGGTCGTTTTCATGCAGGGTACGCGGGGTCAGAACAACTGATGTGTCGCCATCCTGAACGACACGCGTTTGCGTTAGTTCTCAACACCGGGTATGGGTATGCGAGTTCCTCGAATACCAATGGGCCGAGTCAGTACCTCCAATGTTACTTCTGGGATTATTTCTTTAACAACCAATCCAATGACATGGACAACTGGCGACTCGGCAAAGCCAGAGCATATTCCCAAGATATCATGAGTGCGAAAATAGATATCTCCAGTCATGCCTGGTGTTACGCGTGGTATAGTGCGCATCTCTTTGGGGATCCCGCACAAACGTTACGGTTGAAAAATTCCATGGCCAGTGATATTGTGTTCGGTTATGAAAATCCAAGCAATGGAGCAAGCAACGTCCCGATCACGACCTCGACCTTAGACATAACTATAGAACAGTCGCAGGGACAACTGTTTAATTACACGATTCAAACCGCACCATACATCGGAAGCAGTGCAGCCCAAGGGGAAAGTAACGGAACAAAATCATGCCCAGTCACGGGTCTCAATTACTCGACAACCTATCACTGGTCTGTCAATGCCACCGATGGGACAAGCTGGACGAATGAGACCTACCTGTTTACCACACAAGCTGCACCAGTCAATAACCCACCACTACAATCCAATCTCAGTCCTGATAACGGATCAACAAACGTATCAATGAACACCGCTTCGCTTTCCATAACCATCCAAGACTCTGAAGGAGACGACTTCAACTGGACGATAACAACCACACCGGATGTTGGAAGCAATTCAGGGACCGCTGCCAGCAACGGAACCAAAACGTGCACTCTCTCCAGTCTTACGTATTCCACAACCTACACATGGATGGTACACGTATATGATGGGCATCATTGGACGAATAACACATATTGGTTTACCACCGAAAGCTTGGATGCCAGTCCCCCACAAATATCCAATATTGTTCTCAGGACCTCAAATCCAGTAGATCTCCAACCAGGATTTAGCTGGGAAAACATAACCTGTTCAGTAACAGACAATGTTCATGTCAACAATGTGTCCTTAATAATCACGTATCCGAATAGTTCCTTGACGAATCTCACCATGAGCAAAAAAATGGGATCCTCCACGTATTACTATAACACAAGCTTCTCCCAGCAGGGTAACTTTTCTTACTTCATATGGGCAAATGACACGAAAAATAACCACGCCGCTTCAACCCCTAACTATTTTTCGTTAGCACCAAATTGGGATATCACCAATGATGGGATATGCAATATGCTAGACCTAACCTTCATTTCTACTCAATATGGTCAAATAAACACGCCTGGCTGGATACGCGAAGACGTTGACAATAATGGACAGATCCAGGTAATTGACCTGGTCTTCGTCTCAAACCATTATGGGGAATCCTGGTGGACATAATTTTCGTTTAAGTGAACATAAAACGGGGGAGGAAAACATAAAATAGCGCTTCTCCCATATTTCTTCATAAAAAAATACCATGATAATGGGGGAAAGTATCCGTTAACCAGTAAGAGACGAGAAAATATTTAATTAAAAAATAGTCATTGGGAGAACCATGTGGTATATCATATTAGGATTACTCGCTATCCTGTACGTGCTCCTAAACTCCATTGTACCTCAACAAGGTACCATAGGAACATATCTACTTGGTCCATCTCTTTGGATCCTTCTTGCGTTCATCTGTCTTTTCGTCGCTTATAAAGAAGATCTATCTATTATAAAATTCAGCCGAGTACGACGTTGGTACCTTGGAAATTCCCCTACGCAAGCAGGTCTTCTCATAGGAGGTTTTCAGGTTGCTCTCTTAATCATCGTTGGATTATTCGCAGGGTTTGGAAACAGCCCCTACTCCTTTACTCCACTTTCCATCCTCATAAATATCCTCTTTGTCAGCTCTCTCCTCATAGGGACCGAGGTAAGCAGAGCATACCTCATCAAACGAGGTACTCATACAAAGAAATATACGACGCTTGTCCTGGGATTGACCACTCTATTGTATGTGGTTATTCAGTTAACCCCCGGTCAACTAACACAGCTCCCTACATCCAGTAATGTTCTTATTTTGGAATTTATTGGAAAAATCCTGATTACCAGCATTGCCTTAAACCTCCTAGCATCATACCTCTCATACATGGGTGGGGCGTCTGCATCCATCGCATACACAGGGATCCTTCTTGTCTTTGAATGGTTCTCCCCGATTCTTCCCAAACCACATTGGACGCTTCTTGCATTAGTTGGCACAATTGCACCAGCGATCGGATTTACCATCCTACAAAGTTCAATTAGAGAACCTGGTGAACATAAAAAGCAACGAAAAAAACAGAAAAAAAGCCAACATGGATGGACGACCGTAGCAATTTTTAGTGTTATTCTTGTATTCTTCTCATTTGGTTTCTTAGGTGTCAAACCCACAGTTGTGTATAGCGGAAGCATGAACCCAAGCCTAGACGTTGGAGATATCGCCTTAGTCCAGAAAGTCGATACCTCCACGATCAAAATAGGAGACATCATTCAGTTTTTCCGAGATAACATCACCATACTCCACCGGGTAGTCCAGATCACTGAAATAAAAGGACAAACGCTTTATACCACAAAAGGTGATGCGAATGCAGACCATGACCCAGATCCGATACCTGCAAATTATATCCTAGGAAAATCAATATTCACCATCCCGAAACTCGGATGGGTTCAAATATTCATAAAAGATATCATGCGACAAATAGGCGTCCATGCTTAAAGGAGGAAAACGATGAAAACAAAAATACGTCAACAAAAAACAGGTTATAAAAAAACAATACCATCAACCATTCGCTTTATTGCTATTGGCATTATCGGCATACTTTTTTTATGCAGTGTTTTTGGAACCTATACTGCGTATCAAACACCATTAACCAAAAAAATTGTATCACCCATTCTCCATTATACGAACATCGGACGATTCGACTATATCGCTCTCCTAAAAAATAATACCGTCTATGATAACAAAACTACCTTACGACCCGGGGAGGGGACTTTCTTTAAACTACTTATTCAACAAGTAAATGTCACCTTTTCCTACACGTTCCAAATCGACCATGATGCGGATATCGCAGGCAATTACACGATAGATGCAATCCTTCAAACAAACCTCTGGACAAAAAGCTATCCAGTTGTTTCAAGAACACCGTTTAATGCACATGGAATAACAGCGACGTTTAACACCCAATTCCCACTGAACTATACCTTGTATGAACAATTACTTCAAAATATCAATGAAGAAACAGGGGTTTCTGTACAAACCCAACAACTTATTCTTCAAAGTACCGTTGTCGTGTATGCAAAAACAACAAATCATTCAGTGTCTAGTGTTTTTTCTCAAAGTATTAACGTTTCTCTCAATCAAAAAACCCTTGATATCTCCAAGGAACTATCCTTAACTACACCAGGTGTGCTTACAAATAGTACAACGATAAATCAAGAAGATATAGCAAACCAGCGGACGATATGGACTGCTTTGTCCGTGATTTTTTTTGCAGGATTACCAATCATGATGCTTCTGACGACAAGTAGATCTGAATCAGAAAATAAAACAGAGAAAGAAATAAAAAAAATAAAGAAAAAATACGGGGAATGGATCATTGAGACAAAAACAAGCCCAGAGCAGCCGAAATCCCGCATCATCTTAGTCAAATCACTAGAAGATCTCTCAAAAGTAAGCGAGGAGCTCGGAAAACCTATTCTTCTCTATGGCCCATCAAGTGAGAAAGACTATCGATTCTACGTCCTTGAAGACTCCATGATGTATGAATACGAATTCAAAACTAAAGAAAAGATGATCAAGGTTGTCGCCCCCTGCCCGAAATGCGGGACAAAAAACATCTACGAAGATTATCCAGGGAAAAAAATCAATGTCGTCTGCCAGAACTGCGGAAACCCAGGGATCGTCTCATTTAATGCCCTAAAAACAAAGTTACGCCCACGACTGATTTTTTCCTCCTTGAAAGAAAAACAATAACATACCTTTCAGAAGCAGAACAGAGAGAGAAAATCAGTGTTTATTCCATGATTCGATAAACCTTTAAATACGACGCATGGTTGCTGCATCCTGTATGAAATACGAACGATTGGGGAACAAGGTCGTCGTCCGCATAGACAAAGGCGAAGAAATCGTTGACGCACTGAAAACCATTTGCAAGAAACTTGATATCAAACTCGGATCAATCGTCGGAATCGGCGCAACAGATAAAGTCAAGATAGGCCTCCTTAACACAAAAACAAAAAAATATCAGTCAAAAGAATTCACCGGAGACCATGAGATAGCGCCTCTTGTTGGGAATATCACTATTTTGAATGGCGAGGTGTGCCTTCATCTCCATGTCACTCTGTGTAATGTAGAGCATAAAGCAGTAGGTGGCCATCTTACCTCAGCGGTGGTTAGTGCAACGTTTGAAGGAATCATTGATATCATAGAAGGTCAGGTTACCAGAGAGTACAATGACGAAGTCGGTTTAAACCTCCTTAGTCTCAAATAGACTTGATATTAAATAATGTATTTTTCTGTTCAAAGCCTAAAAATGATGTCTTTATATACTATCATCAGACAAGCATTAACACGGTTTTAGACTCATGTTTTATGATAATCGATGACAGATATAAAAAGAAAAAAGAGGAATTTCTTAATATCCTAGCATCTGTCTTAATATCGGAAACGCGTGTGGGAATCGCTCGAGTATAGAAAGGAACCACGAGTCAATCAAAAGTTTATTCTGTGGAATGCTCACCGGTGTTTTGAGAGATACTGAAATAGTATCGAAGTCGTTACTATCCTCAGTATTGACAATCTTTATTTCTCCGGTGAATTGTTGATTCTGTTGATCAGGTGCAGTGACTTCTACGCCTACAGTAATCGCGCCCATCTCCGGAGTGAGACCAGAGCCACTTGATGGAGTAAAGCTCCAGACCCCCCAACTAGGGTATGACTCTATGTTCCAGCTGAGTGTGGAAGTAGAATCGCCAATGTTTGCAACCAGGAACTGTCCAGCAACTATCTCCCCTGGACTTACCTCCGTCCAACTCAGTGTTCCGCTACAGTCTAAATCAGGCTCGGGTTCGGGTATCGTCTCGATCGTCAGTTTCGGGAAAACACCGCCCTCTGTAACCCAGAGCCCGCCGAACGTCTCAGCCCGAATGGTCAGCCCGACATATTGTTCCTGGGAGTTGACCAGATCGGTAACAAAGGACGTCACGTCGAAGCTCAGAACCTGTCCGATTTGAGGGTCTGGGGTATCTACTGAGTCAAGAACGTTGCCGTCCCCGGCTTCGAAATCGGACAGCTCCTCGAGCCCATTGCCCACGTATCCATCGACGGCCAAGCTCTCCGGGGTTTCACCATCAACGCCGAGACCGAAGACGTCGATCTCTGTGATCTTTACCTCAAACGTGGCCACGCTGATGAACTCCCCAGGCGGGACGCTGAATGGTGAGATATCGAACTCAGCCATCGACCGGCACTCCCCAAAGGTCCCCAGCAGGGCGTCGTTGAAGGTGGAATAGGGCCCGTTGTCGCCGAAACCGTCGAACGGGTCCGCGTCAACAACCTCGAAGTCAACTGGCGGGTTCTCAATCGTGAATATTGTTGTAGCAGCTACAACAGTATTCACAGATGCCTGTACTTTGGCTGTTTTACCATAGTTAGCAAACGCGGCTGACCCCGGCATTAAAAGTGCTAGGGCAACGCCGATCACTACAGCTGCCTTCAAAAAATTCCATATATACTTTCTTTCTCTATTCCTCTTCATATTTTTCCTTCCCCGATATGTAATTAAAGAACCCTTGTCTATTTAAATCTTTGTCAGTATGAATTCACTCCTGATGTAACGGTGAATACGTGCACATATTATTTTTATAGTACGCGGAATAATTCCTTCTTTAAAAAACATATCCTTAAAACATACCAAACGTTTTTATACAATGGAAAGATAATTATTCCTCGGGGAGTCAATAGTAGATCAGGTAGAGCTTTCTCCTACGATTGTTCTACCCTTTTTCATCTTCCTTTCCACCCAGACAGACTCCCCTTTTTTAATACTTTTTTACAAAAAAATAAGATCGTTACGGCCTAAACAAAGCATTATAACATGATATTAATTACTCTAATAAACACTTAATTGAGGGAAAATTAACATGAATGGAAATGATGAAAAAATAACAATATCTGATTGGATACAATATCTCAACAAAATTCCAGAAAGCACAAAAGCAGATTTAATCGGATTAGCAACTGTTTTCATCGCTGTTTTAGCAATTTATTCAGGAATTTCAGTAGCTAATTCAGTGAGTCTAGAAGGTAATTATGCTCTTAATTATCGAATTGATAAAATTAACTTAAATGAAAGTAGGATAACATTCAATCTCGCACACGGTCCAGTTCTTAATTTGGTTGATATTTTACTTTTAATTATTATTCTTATCATGGCAATTTATGTTATGTTGCCATTTTTAGGTCATACAAAATTAAAAATTGTTGTTGCTAGTAAACTTGCTGAATCGATTCTATCATCTAAATATCCAGAACTAAAAAATGTATATAATATAGAAGAAATCTGGATTATATTGCAGGAGAAAATAACCGAGACAAAGTTTCTTGAACGGAGAAAATTGGTAAATAAATCGAACAAGAAACAATTCGAACAATGGTTCAATAATATAATTCGAACAAGTAATTTATTTGTAAATACTCGCTTAATTTCTGATCTTGTTGATGAAAGTCAACAGTATGATTATTTTAATTAGAAGCGTCAGCAAAACATAAGAAAAAACGGTGTTCGCTATCAGGATAGGGGAACTCTACCAAAACCAATATGATAATGTCTTATCGTGCGTGCAAACTGCGTTTATTTCCATTTTAAATCGCAGATCTAACCGCCATAAGCTGATTCTTGAGTATTGATGCTATACCCTTTTTCTTCAAGTAGGTTCTTCAGATAATTAGAGCCTTTTTCATCTGCAGAAATCTCAGACCAACCCATAGATAAATCCAGTTTGATTGTTCCACCACTCTTTGTTTCGAAAGCGACACTCTGGCTATGGTGTTGTGCCATTTCGTTTGAACCAACTACCTGCGCGTGTGTATTCAAATAATCAAATAACCAGTGATGAAGGTTTAACTGACTTTCCGGTGAATCTGTTTGCTTCTGTGCTCCTTCGGATATTAACTTAGTAATTTGTCTCTGTTGTTCTGTTTCTACCAAGTAACCCATTGGAACGAAAGGAGTCTTCTGAATATATACCACAATAGAAACTTTCTTCTTGTGTTTGTTAAACAATTAATCCACCATAAAAGGAATCTAACTTATCAATGTTAAAAGTTATCATGGGTACGATTTTCCCAAACAGAACAATCTTGATAAAGAGTTTCGATGTTTTAACAATAAGATTATCAATATTACTGAAGATTGCAGCTAGATAAAAAATTGGGAAATGGAGGAACAAGTAATGGACGTAATTAATTCATTAAGCACTTTGGGTATTACACTCTCAGCAGTTGTCGCTATCTTCAGTGCCCTTTGTTTATATTTTGGGATAAACACAACTTTATTTCATCCAAATAAATCTGAAAAGGGAACGTTAGGTCTTTATATTAATGGATTGTTTTTTTCATTGATATTTCTCCTGGGTCCTATAATTTGTTATTTAATTACAAGATCATGGTTTGATTTTTCAAAAAACATCCCAGAATCTCATATTTCTTTATTGATCGTTCCTCTTTTACCAATAATTCCACTTTATATTATCATTAAAACAATACAAGGGTGGCTCTATAAAGAAGCTATCTCTTTCACTGATTATGGGGAAGATAATCAACTTTTCTTTTACTCAAATCGTTGGTGGGAAAACAAGGTTAAACGATTGGTATCTTCAAAAGCGATGCTTTGGATGTTGTTGTTTATTCTTTCTTTCGCATCAATGTTTCCAACATTAGTTGGAATAGATAAAGTCTTAAAAATTATTCATGATTCCGCTGAGTTTCCTTCAATAACTTCAAACCCAATTATTTTTTTAATCACATCAATCATTCTTGCATTTGCATTAGTGACTTGGATCGCGATAATTTTTGGATACTCAATAATAAAATATCAAAAGGTAAAAATTACATATGAAAAAATAATTGGACGTAGAAATAATAGCACATTGGAAGGAAAAATAATGAAAATAGATGAAAATATTGTTCTAAAAACTAGTTCAGGCACTTATTCAATAAACAAAGATAAAATAATAGAAATACAGAATCTTGATTAAATAATTGAGTTTACCACTTGACCTTACTGTAGTCTTCTTTAAGATCTTTACCAATTAAATCTAAATAAATTGCCGTGGTGGCTAAATTGCATGTCTTGGACAATAAAACAATATCACTAACTGAGTCCTTCTTATTCATTCCTTTAAAAACAAATAAAATCTACAGGATTAAGAATAGGTATAACATCATAAGGATCGAGCTTTAAATTTTTTAAGGAGGGTAATATCGCTTTATTGAACACTTTTTCATCTTCCTTTCCGCCCAGACAGACTCCCCAATTCCTTATTCTTCAAAAAAAATAGCTTTGATAACTTATATCGGAGAAGCATTAACACAAATAATAAATTAGATAAAGTTGATACTTAAATTAAGAAGGAAGAGATAATGGCAAAAGAAAAAATCGTTCTTAATAAGAAGGATATGTATGAGTTATTATTGGAACTTTATAAGATTACTACATCGGAACACCGAAACATTCTTATGACAAAAATGCAGCTGATCTCTTCAGCTCTTGTTGGTATGGCGATTTTGTTGACTTTTTCTACTTTTACTTATTATTTAGCCAAGGACGGTTTTTTAGGCGATGTTAATATTGCTGCATTTATTGTTTTTTTGGGTTTATTGGTTTTTGGGTTGTTTGGTGCCTTTGGTGGATATTTTTTGTTTATACATAAGCTTCAACGAACACATGTTATAACAGCTCTACTTATTGAAAAAATAATACGTGAAATTGTTTTAGGAGAAAAAAATGAGGATGATCTTAGAAATGAAATTATTAACAAGTTACCATATCTTAGGGTTGTTGATAAGATGAAACTTAGAGATAAAAGATGGGTTAAACGTTCAATGAAGTATCAAAAGGAAAAAGAATTATAACGTGAATTTTTTTCTCTTATACGACCATTCAAAAACTAACTACTTAAATGTGGCATAAGTTACTCGTTCATTTCATTCGTTTTTATTTCATAGGGAATAACCCGCAGGTTTTTTAAACGGAAAAGAGAGCAATCTTGCAGAGAGTTTCAGTGATAAAAACAAGGCTGACAGTTCCAACAACAGCAACAACACGCAGAGCGGCAGGATAGAAATTGTCGTACTGCTTCGCAGAAGATTCATTCCAGCCCCTACGATACTGAGGAGGACAAACAGGATCATTGCAACGCTGTACAGCAACAGGATATCTGATTTTTTCCCGACGTATTTGACACCAAGAGGTACTGCAATGATGACTGCTGCAAAAAATGAAAACCCGAGGAACCATAACAGAAACAGCAGATCATCAATCCCGAGGAAGATCGGGACGAACGCAAGAAACGGTAGCGTCGTAAGGAAACACAAGGAAAGTGCGAGTGTTTTCCCGTAGATTATGGTTTCATTTTTAATGGGGAGGTTCCGGAGTATCCACATGGTTTTTTCTTCAGTGAGAAAGAGGTTGAGCGCGGGGAAGACCGCGGCATACATGATGACGATGTAACAGCCTAAGAAGACAAACAACGTGGGCAGAAATCCGCTGACAAGCTTTTGGATTGATTCAGGCATGAACAAGTCCGTGCCATAGAGGTAGAGGTATCCGGTTCCTAGTGCGGTAGTAATGGACATCGAGATGAAGCTGAAGTAGAGTCGTTCCCGCCAGATAACCGTTACCTCACGGTAGAACAGGGTTTGGAGCGAGCCGCGGAGGTGTACTTGAGTACGTTCTTTGGTTCGTTCTTTTCGTTTCACAAATCGGTATGATTCTAACGGGTGAGACAGACTCCATGTACAATGGAGGACTGCGAGAGGTAGCATACAGGCGACAAATAACAGGCTTTGGGAGAACCAGAAAAACATGAGCAATACGAGGGTTGGTATCATGCGGTATTTTTTTAAGGAGAAGAAATGAAGGGAAAGGGAACAACCAAGGAGAATAGCAATCATGATATTGATGCTGAACAACAGGTATTCCACGGGGTAGTTTAAAGGGACTCGTAATGCGGAGAGCACGAGGAGATACAGAAGGGAAAAGGAGAACCAAAGTCCGATGTTTATGAGAAGGATGGTGAGAACGATTTCACCGACGGTTTTCCTATGTGCTACCTGAATGGAGAGTGCGTAGGATGCTTCTGGTGCGGTGATGAAGTGCGTATGGAGGTCAGTAGCGGATTTCATAAGGAGTAAAAAGAACACGGCGTAGAAGACGTCCATGAAGTTAAACGTGGTTTTTGTATGCAGCAGGAAGAAGGTGAGGAATGCGAACATCACAATCGAAAAAAAAATCATCGCAGAAAAAAAAGTGTACAAGATTGGGGATGATTTCATCTTTCGTCGGAGGTTCCGTGTTATTTCCGTGAGAAGGAGTCTGCTGGTTTCAAACATGGTATCCATCCTTGAACTAAAAGTAATAATAAAGTTGCAGGTTTTTATTCATGGTTTATCCCAAAACCCTCATTCGTAGCCTAAAAAGATATCTTTATATAAGTATATCGGAGAAGCGTAAGCAAGCTTCAACTCATGTCATCGTGCAAATGTTTTTATATGATATCTCTATAATAATTCCTTAGGGAGCCTCCAGGAGTTAACAAAATCCTCCCAGACTTTGTTATAATCTTTTTCTCCCACTGGCTCCCTTTTTCGTCATTAATGAAAACAACCCCTTAGGACCTTTTTTTTCTCAAAAAACATACCTAGTAAGTACCCTATTTGTGAGTCAATGCTGAGGCAAAAAAGGAGAGAAAAAAGGAGATTTTTCTAGTACCCCCAATAGATGTCGTAACACTGGGAACATATAGGGGAACCGCTCGAACAACTGCTGGGAGAAAAAGTTGAAGGTGAACACGCTGTTTTTCTGCATATGAGTTGTCCTTCTCCCTTCACTTTTTTACACCGTAAAAACCACTACTACCTCTCCAAGACGAGACTCCCCGTTTCTATTCCTGGAAGATTCTCAAGAGGGATATGTTATTAAAGAAAGATATGTTTTGAAATAGTAATTTCGGAGATA
>JADBLO010000044.1 GCA_014894395.1 Thermoplasmata archaeon | reverse complement strand
AATATCAAAAATGGAAATCTAACCAAATTCCTTATATGATCTTCCATACTGCCTTAAAAGTGGTTCTAATAGTGAAAAAATCGATGATGAAAAGCCTACCCGTTTGACATTACAAATAGGGTTTCAACACATTAGCTTCAAAATAATGAGTTTGAGCATAGAAAATTTAAAAAAAATTGGGGAACGATCTCCATAGATTTCGTTTGACATTATACCTGCTGTTTCTTCCATCTATGGCAATGTTTGTCAAGGCTAATTTTTAAATATCCACCTTTGTATGCATCCCATCGATACCTATGGGGAAGGACCGACTACTACCAATTTTTGCGCTCCTAATTCTACTCATCGGCAGCGTCTCTTCAATTTATGTGTATGCAACACAAGCAACGACCAATACACTGCTAGTGAACGGACAACACTATACGATGAATCAGCTTTTTTCTCTTACCCAACCACGTTCATTTAATGAATCTCAATATTCCGGTATCGCATTGGATGATTTGATGCTGAAAACCGGGGTTGCTCACCCAGAGCAGCATAGATACACCCTGAGGGGAGCAGATGGATATGAAAAGACAGTGACGTGGGAAAACATGAAAAACGGGTTGCTCACGAAAGAGAGTGAATCAGTCTTTTCAGATTTACCACAAGCATTTCGTGTCAAAGATATCATAACAATCGAGGTGAAATAAATCATGAAGAACATGAAATTCATCGCAGGGATCATTGTTTTTGGATCTCTCTGGGGTTTTGCTGAATGCATCATCGGGTCCCTTCTCCGTGACGCAAATCTCCCAGCAGGCGCACTCATGACCGGTATCTTTGCCATAGGTCTAATGACGTTAAGTAGAACCACCTTCAGACAGCCGGGCATGCAAGCGGGTATAGGGCTTGTTGCAGGAGCGCTCCGACTATTCAACCCCTTCGGCGGCTGTTTCATTTGCTCTGCAATCGCGATCATGGCAGAAGGACTCCTCTTTGACCTCATCTGGACAGGTTTTTCCCTTGATCTGAAAAAAACTCAAACACTCGCCATCCAAGCAAGCCTTGGAATAACCTCAGCCTACCTCGTCTATGTTGGCGGGTATATCGTCACACAGATCCTGACACCGGTATTTTCCTCTGCGGGGTTTTACCTAGAAAACCTTATCGTCTTTATCCCACAGATCCTTGCCAGTGGACTGTTTGCGGCACTTATTGGAGTGGTCACAGTGCCTATGGTATTTACCCTGAAAAAACTTGATTTTGCCCTCCAAGATCGTCTCTATTACCCGATCACGATTGGTGTCTCCGCACTCTGCTGGGTCATCGTCATTACGAACACCATCCTCATCGTGTGGTTATAGGGGGAATAGCTCGTGGACCACCCAACAACAGTCAAAATCCTGAAGTTTCATGCAGAGAAATGCAAAGGTTGCCTGGAGTGCGAGAAAGCATGCTCACAGGTGCATTTTAAAACCAAAGAAGGTGGCGAGAAATCAGCGATTCGCATCATGAAAACAGAGAAGGGATACACGATGCATGTCTGTGACCAGCGTGGATTGTGCCTTGATATGTGCCCGGTTGGTGCATTGACGAGAAGAAAAAATGGGGTGGTGTGGCTTGAGAAGGATATCTGTATCGGATGTCAAGCGTGTGTTGGGTTTTGCCCAATTGGCGCGATGAGAAAATCAGATGTTCGTATTGAACCGTTCAAATGTATCTCCTGTGGGTTGTGTGTCCGTGCATGTCCAGAAAAAGCATTAGAACTCGTTGAAGTGCCAATTGCTGATATTACACAAGTTGTATATTATAAACTAGGGGCGTAACATGGTGGAAGGACAGATAGCAATCGACGAGTATAAAACAGGGAATACTGAACACCACTGGGATCTGAAGAAGATAAAATCTGTTCATAAAGTATTAACAACCTATTCGTACAAAAAAGGGGAGGTGAACAAGGGGTATACGAATCGAACGCTCTACGTGAACCTCAGCACCGGGGTGATACAGGAAAAACCAGTCACCGATGAGATGAAAAAGAAGTTCACGGGCGGCCGGGGATTCGGTTTAAAACTCCTCTGGGATTCGATTAAACCAACGACGCGATGGAATAGTGAGGAAAATGAGCTGCTCATCACCATGGGTCCGCTCTGTGGCACCACTCAATATGCGGGATCAGGGAAATCCCTCTGTTTAAGCGTCTCACCGTCAACGAACATTATTTGTGATTGTAACGTCGGTGGGTTCTTCGGTCCGTATTTGAAATTCGCTGGTTTTGACGCTCTCGAGCTTCAAGGCAAAGCAAAAGAAGACGTCGTGGTCGTTATCGACGGCGAAAAAGCAACCGTGTCAATTGAGACCGCTCCTTTAGAAGAAATCAACACGCATTTGCTCAACGACCAACTCACCCAGATGTATGCAACGGAGAATACCGACAAATCCAGACAGAAAGTCTCGGTGGTGTCATCCGGACGTGCTGCGGAGCATAGCTACTGGGGATGTCTGAATTTCTCATTTTATGATATCCGACGGAAGGTTCCTCGGATAAAACAAGCAGGCCGCGGTGGTCTTGGAACGGTCTTACGGGATAAGAAAATCAAGGCGCTTGTTGTGAAAGTGGAAAGGTTCGACGGCGTCTCCAATCATCCTGCTGATCCGGTGAGCCTTGCAAAAGTCGGGACAAAACTGCATCGGGAGATCCGCAATCTAGACCGTTACCAGTGCAACATGCGTGCGGTGGGGACCGGGCATCTGGTGGAGATCATGGATACCTACGACCTGCTTCCAACAGAGAATTATCGTTTTGGCAGTTTCCCGAAAGCATCAAAGATCTATTCACCAAAGTTCTATGAGTTGTTTACGAAAATCATTCCTGACGGGTGCTGGCATGGTTGCACGATGGCGTGTGCAAAAACCGTTGATGGGTATACCGTAATGACCGGACCGTACAAAGGAGAAAAGGTAACCGTCGATGGTCCTGAATATGAAACCATCGGCGCGTGCTCGAATATGAGCATCTGGGACCCATTATGGATCCTTGAGTTTAACTTCTACTGTGACACTTATGGGATTGACACCATCTCAGCAGGGACCGCCATTGCGTTTTACATGGAGATGTACGAGTATGGAATTTTAAATAAGGAACGATGCAGTGGCCTGGAGCTATGTTTTGGAAACGCGGATGCATCACTCGAGTTGCTCCATCGAATCGCACGAGGTGATACCGGTGAGTTCATCATAGTTGCCGCCAAGGGTGCCCGACGGGTGAAAGACTGGATTATTCAGAATGGTTGGGGTGAGAAACAACTCGTTGAAGACACCGGCATGGAAAGCAAGGGGCTTGAGTTCTCAGAGTACGTCACCAAAGAATCACTTGCGATGCAAGGGGGATACGGACTGACCTTGAAAGGACCACAGCACGATGAGGCCTGGTTGATTTTCATGGATATGGTGAACAATGCGATCCCAACGTTTCAAATGAAAGCGGAAGCGCTCCATTATTTCCCGATGTGGCGAACCTGGTTTGGGCTCAATGGATTGTGTAAACTCCCCTGGAACGATATTGAACCAGTGAACAACGCAGAGACGTCAGAGCCTTCGAAGGTTCCAGAGCATGTACAAAACTACGTTGAATATCAGAACGCAATGACCGGTTGGAACGTCACCAAAGAAGACCTTATTTTACAAAGTGAACGCTGTTACAACTGGCAGCGTGCGATGAATGTGTGGATGGGACGAGGGCAGCGAAAAGACGATTGGATCCCGTTCCGAGCTATGGGACCGGTTACTGAAATGGAGTACGTATCAAGGAAAGAACGGTACGATAAACAACTCGTTGAAAAACTTGGTATGTCTCAGAAGGACGTTGAAAAAATGACCGTACGAGAGAGACTCACGGTTCTCTACGAGTTTCGTCGAGACCAGTACAAAAAACTCGCGGATGCAGTCTATTACCGCAGGGGATGGACACCAAACGGTGTTCCCACACCGCAGAAAATGAAGCAACTCGGGTTTACCGATAAAAAGATGCTCAAGATGTTACAGGATAAGATTGATGCTGATGAAAAAAATGGTCTGAATGTCTGGGGAGGCACCTATGGGAAAGGGGAACAGCCACCGAGTACTGAGAAACGATATTGGGAGAAGTGGAAGTAAATGGTACAAAAAAAAGAAGCGAACTTGACAGATGAGAAAGGCGTTTTGAACACGGAAACAACAGTAAAAGCCTTATCCGTAGCTGAACCCGCCGCGCTTGGTTTATTTGGACTTGCGGTTGCTGCGTTAGTCCTTGCGTCTGCTGACCTGAAATTTGCATCAGGTCTCGAGAAATCATTGATGATTCCCTGGGTTTTAATGTTTGGTGCGACCGCACAACTCATCGCGGGAGTTATGGAGTTTAAACGAAACAACGTCTTTGGTGCGACTGTGTTTTCTGTGTACGCGATGACGATGTTTTCGATTGCACTAACCTTGTTTATCAACAACTCTACAATTGTCAATAAAGGAGATATCACCTATTATGCGTACGGTCTCATCGGTATTCTCATCTTCAGTCTCATCGCAACCATTGCGTCATTGATGACCAATAAAGCCTTGTTTGGAATTTTGATTGCAGTTGATTTAGCGGTCGGCTTCCTCATTCCCCATTATCTGTATGAGATGTCTTCACAGCCTGCTGGTGTTTTTCTCCTCATAACCTCGGTGTTATCGTTCTATGGCGCCGCTGCAATCATACTTAACACGATGGCTGGCAAGAGTATTCTACCTCTCGGTAAGGCGATCTGGTCTCCGAAAAAATAACATGGTTCCGTAAAATCAAGTTGGGTTCCTGTATGAATAAAATCAGACAGGAATATTTCTCTTTCTATTTTCTTTATGAGTTTCCAGTTTTTTAAAGTGATAAATAAATATATAATAAAATTTATATACTTGTGTCTTTAATATATATTATTAGAGAATGGGGGCAATAGTCTTTTTAAAACACATCTCCTCACCACCTCACTAACGACCCCATTCTCTCACTATAACTATGAAAAATACTTTCTGAGCAGCATATATATCATAGACTTTTTTATAGTTTTTTAAAAATTCAAAAAAAAAATAAAGAATACAAAGAAACAAAGAAGCAGTCGAAAAATTATGAATGATGAAGAGCTGCTTTCTCAGATTCAATGGTCTGCGCACGCTGGCAAAGATAGAGATGAACCGTGGTTTGTGTTATACATAAATTATACATAACTTGAGGATTCGTGGGTGTTCGTTCTGTACACAGCTCTATCGTGTATGCAATGGTTCCTTTTTCGCGATAGAACCAATTTTCTGAACTGCCAAGGGTTCCTCCATATCGTGGGATGAGATGATATGTTTTCACAAAAAGCTCATAGTGGTTTATCAACGAGATGTTTTCACCAACTGAGCGGAAGAGTGGTTCATCAACTGTTTGTTTGGAGGTATGCATCCATGGATAGACAACGAACTCACCATACGTGTGATATGAAATCGAAATGGAGATGTTATGTGCTTCTGCAAAGTTTTTTACTGCTTTAGTCTCATTTTCCGAGAACGGATAAGGACCGCGATAATTGAAGCTAGAATCAGGGAGAATGAACGGAAGACTGTAACTAACAGGGAGGATGTATGCGAGGAACCAGGGATCATCGTAGTTCCTGTTGAGATTCACCCCATAGGATGTGATTGTTTTACTATACCCAAACGGTCCATGGTTCGGGGCGCAGTTTTTCCGCGTATCAGCCTCGACACCATCCGGGTTCACCATCGGGATAATATACATTTGTGTGGTGTTGATTACATTCCGTATTTCAGGTACGCTGTTGTTTTCATACTGTTCAACCATGTATTGAATGAAGAATAAACACACCTCGTACCCAGGTTTTTCATTCCCATGGTGCGCTCCCATGAAAAGAACGCCAGGTTCATCCTCATCCAGGTTCACGTTATCAGAGAGTTTCACCATCCACAGCTCTCGACCCTCGTATGTCTTCCCAATTGAAGTAAGAGACATGATATCAGAATGGTTCATCTGTATCGAGTGCAACTCATCGGTCATTTCTTGATAGGTATGATAATGGTATGGCTCAAAAGATATAGGATCAAATTCGTGAGTGTTGAGTGCACTGGAAAAAGGAACCAGAAGAAATAAAACGAAACATGAACCAACAATAAGTTTATGTTTTCGTTTAACGAACGCAGTGTTCTTCATAGGAAATATCCCCATATATACTATGAATATGGAGTATATATAAGTTTTTTTAAAAAAACCATGAATTAGAACTGCAGATAGATCTTTGCGAGGACAACGACTGTTGAAACAACAATAAGCAATGCAATGAATTGTTTTGTTCCCGTATTCACACGAATTACCTCATTTACGACTATGTCCTTCTTTCTTTATATACTGTCAGAAAACGTTTGGGAAAAACCAAACAACCAGCCAAAAGAATTAAGTTAGCTAATATGCTTCTTATTCACTGAGAAGAATGAAAAAAATCATAGGTATGCTCTTCTGTTTCCTTCTTTTTTTTCTAGTTCTTGCCCCATCGACTATTATTATATCATCACAAACACATCCAGAATTACTTGTTCTTTGTCCGTCTGAGGCAAACGAAGACTCGGTGTTTCTTGTAACGGTTAAATCGGGGACCATCTTCATCACAAATGCAACCGTGACGTTCAAAGGAGAAACAACCCTCACGAACGCAACAGGAAAGGTAACATTCCAAGCGCCTCGTGTCGTACCAGATGTAAATAATACGTTTACGATCACTGCCTCAAAGGAAGGCTACAATACCATATCCTGCTTCATCACTATCCTGAATGTTCCTCAATTGTTTCCCACCATTCCCTCAACCTATCTTACGGAAAACACGACGTTTGTGGTCACCGTTGTTGATGAACAGGGAAGACCCATAAAGAACGTGACTATCACCTATGAGAATAAAGAGTATCAGACTGATGAAAACGGAACTCTTACATTACGCGCACCTCTAGTGCGAAAGAGCGAGACTTACAAAATCATTGCAAGTAAATCAGGATACCTTTCAAATATGCTCCCGATTGTTGTGTCTCCGCGACCATCTCAAGAGAATCTCTTGGGATTTCTCATCCTTCTGGCTATGTGTTGTGGTATTGTAGTCATTTCCATTGTATTAGTAGTAAGCAAATCGCTCAAACTGCGACGGATTAATCGAAGATAAAAAAAAAAGGAATATCTTCCGGGTTTATCATCCAACACCCAAGGTTTTTCTCGATGCATTACTTTTTAAATAATGAATCTTTATTCTTCTTTGATGAAACCAGTGTTACAGGTAGCATTAGATTTGTTGAATGCAGACAGAGCAGTAGCTATCGCAAAGGATGCGGTGAAGGGTGGTGCTGACTGGTTGGAGGCAGGAACCCCTCTGATTAAAAGCGAAGGCATGGACATTGTTCGTCAACTTCGAGAACAATTCCCAGCAAAAACCATTGTTGCAGATATGAAAACCATGGATACAGGTGCTCTGGAAACAGAGATGGCTGCAAAAGCCGGTGCTGACGTCATTTGTCTTCTCGCGGCATCTGATGATAGTACGATCCTTGATGCACTGAAATCCGGACGCAAATACGGTGTAAAAATCATGATCGATCTTATCGGCGTCCCAGATACAATCAAACGAGCAAAAGAACTTGAAAAGCTTGGCGCTGATTATCTCTGTATTCATGTTGGTATTGACGAACAAATGCAAGGAAAAAAACCACTTCATGTTCTCTCGTCGCTTGTGAAACATACAAATCTCCCAATCGCTGTTGCAGGTGGTTTAAACAGTGAGACGGTCGCTGATATGATCCGTGTCGGAGCTCGCATAATCATCGTTGGTGGTGCGATCACGAAAGCAAAAAATGTGACTGAGGCAACAAAACGTATGAAAAAAGCTATTACTGAAAAGAAATCAATTGAGACCGAACTTTTCAAAAAGTACGAAAAAACTCAATTAAAAGAAGCATTCTCATTAGTCTCTACTCCAAATATTTCTGATGCGATGCATAAGCAAGGAGCTATACAGGGGATACGACCTATTACGACCGGGTTTCATATGGTGGGGCGTGCACTTTCCGTGCGAACCTTGGATGGCGACTGGGCAAAACCCATTGAAGCTATTGATAAGGCAGAGAAAGGATGGGTTCTTGTTGTCGATGTGAATGGTGGAAGAACCGCAGTCTGGGGAGAACTTGCCACCTGGAGCGCAAAACTCAAAGGGTTGGCTGGGGTGGTTATCGATGGTGCGGTCCGAGATTATGATGACTTATTAAAAATTAAGTTCCCGATCTTCTCCAGACATATCGTCCCTAATGCAGGGGAACCAAAAGGGTTTGGGGAAATTGGTGCCGAAATCATCTGTGGGAATCAAACCGTACGAACAGGTGATTGGATCATCGGCGATGATTCCGGGGTCGTGGTAGTGCCGCAAGAGATAGCGCAAGAGATAGCGAATCGAGCACTCGATGTGAAGGAACAGGAGAATAGCATTAGGGAAGAGATTAAACACGGGGGATCGCTCGGCAGTGTTTTAAAGTTGAAGAAGTGGGAGAAAAAAGTCGGATGAACAAGGTGGTTTTTTTTACCGATCTCAAGGATTTGCATAACGCGGTTGTTCAGTTTCCGCTTCAGAGTTTTGCTGGGAAAAAAGTCCCTCTTAAACTTCATATGGGAGAGAAGAAAAACCCTTATTTTGTGAAACCTGAGTTGGTGAAGCTTGTGGTTGATGAACTAAAGAAGGCTCACGCGGACCCTTTTCTTTTTGACACCACTGTTGCATACCATGGAGCACGACATACGAAAACAGAGTATCTGAAACTTGCGAATCTTCATGGGTTTACCATGAAAAACGTTGGCTGTGATGTGGTCATTGACGACACAGGTGTCCCAACCGTTGTTGAAGGCAGAACCTTTGAGGTTGCTGAACATTTAAAAAATTCGACTCACATCTTTGCTCTTTCTCATGTCAAAGGACATATTCAATCAGGGATGGGTGGCGCGATCAAGAACTTTGGTATGGGTGGGGTGACGAAAGAAACAAAAATAAAAATCCATAAGGGGAGTCAGCCGGTCTATCGAAAAGACGCATGCACATATTGCGGTGTCTGTGTTGAGGTTTGCCCGTTTGAGGCAATCGATGTCCAAAAGAATACATGGACCTATAATAAAGGAGAATGTTTTGGATGTGGAGTCTGCGTCGACAACTGTAAGACCAACGCATTGCGACATCGTGATGCAGACATGCAGTTTCTTCTCGCATGCTCCGCAAAAGCCTGCGTTCAAGATAAAAACGTATTGTATCTGAATGAATTAAAACGTATTGCAAAAGGCTGTGATTGCGATCCAAATGCAGGACCAATCATTTGTCCGGATATTGGATATCTTGTTGGTGATGACCCGGTGGCGATTGATAAAGCATCATTAGATCTTATCAACAATGTAAAAGAAAACGTGTTTGAAAAAGTCAACAAAGTAAATCCGTTAAAACAAATAAAATATGGGGAGGAGATCGGATTAGGATCATCCTCGTATCAGTTGATTAGACTTTAGATTTATTTTATTATTGGTTTTCCAAGAGGAAGCACTGTTTTTCCGTAGGTTTCATTTAATACTTCGGCGATAGCAACGTAAAATGCGCTCAACCCACAGATGATTCCCTCGTAACCAATCCATGCGCCGCTGATGTATCCCCAGTCTCGAAGTGCGAGCAAAAAAAACAAGACAAATAATGATCCGAAGATGAACTGCAGACCAGTGTTTTTTTTCAGTGTACCGATGAACATACAGAAGGTGAAAAGGCCCCACATGAAGAAGTACCATGCCATAAATCCAGCTTCTGTCGCCCCTGCTTTTGAACCTGCGCTGATAAAGGTAAGACTCGGAAAAACCCATAAGGCTACCAAGGAAATCCAGAACAGGCCATAAGAGGTAAATGCCGTGGTTCCAAACGTGTTTCCTTTTTTAAACTCCATAATACCTGCGAAAATCTGTGCGAGACCGCCATAGAAAATTCCCATGGCGAGAATCATAGCACTAACCCCATATGCACCCGTGTTATGGATGTTCAATAAAACAGTTGTCATACCAAAGCCTAGTAAACCCAGTGGTGCTGGATTTGCCAAGATATTATTCTTTTCTGTCATAGTTAGTCACTGACTCGGTGAATAAAATAGTTCTTTAAAAATTTATCGAGATAAATAACTAATTCCAGAGAATCACAACAAACCCAGTGAAAATCATGGCAAGAACAATAAGAATCGCTATAATCTTGATCGCCCAGCTTCGTAACGTTTTTCTGTTCAGTTTCATGGTTTCTTCCTCTGAAGTTCAACGTAAAAACCATCAAATGACAAGATGGTGCTGCCTTTTTTACCTTTCAGACCTGGCTCTCGCTTCACCTGGACATATCCTGCTTTGAGTAATCCTTCTTTCTTCACCACCTTTACCCCAGGAATTTCTGAAATCAACATGTCTCCTTTGCTGTCTATTGTTTTTATCAGCTCTTCTTGGTGCTCTTTGATCCAATTTGAAATTTTATTACTATCGGTTCTAAAAGTAGGACCAAGTTTGGAAAAAACTGGTTCGACTGCGGTGATGGTTTCTTGTATTTCGGGTTTTCCGGCGATAAACTTATGATTCTCCGGGTATTTCAAGGTTGAGAGGATGACGGATTCACCGGTTTTGAGTTTCGTAATTGTTTCTTTTGGTGCGTAGGTCGTGGTCGCTTGTATGGGGGCGTTGAGTGCGATTCCTTGTTCACTTTTCCATGCACGAACCTGGGCGATATAGACCTTCACCGATTCACCAGCTTTTTCTTTTTCTTCATCAACAAGGATTGGCTCTGGCCAGGGAGAAACATGGATACTTTTATCGTCTTCATATTCTTTGTATAAATCCCAATAAATCTCTTCGGTGATATGGGGGAAGAACGGGGCAAACAATTTCAGTATTCCAAGTCCAATGGTGTATAACGTATAACGGATGCTATCTACATTTTCTTTGTTGTAGAACGATCCTTTAATCATTTCAACGTAATGGTCAGCGAGCTCATGCCACAGGAAATATTCGATCTCTTTCATGGCCTGCGAGTAATCAAAGACTTCCATCTGCTCAGTACATTTCTTTACGAGTTTACTGTACTTTGTCAGAATCCATTTATCGATGTCCTGGATTTTCTTTGGTTTTACTGGTTTCCCTTCTTTGATAATGTTGCCGATGAACTGTTGAACGTTCCAGAGTTTCCTGAGAAGTTTTGTACCACGGACAACATCTTTCCGTCGGAAGGGATTGTCTTCACCTAAGGCACAGCTGGCTGCGTAGCAACGGAACGCGTCCGTCCCATACTCGTTAATAACTTCGAGCGGATCAATCACGTTGCCGAGACTTGCGTGCATCGGGGTCCCGTCCTCCGAGAGGATGAATCCACCCATCATGATGTTTTCAAATGGTTTCTCGTCGGTGAGTAACATACATCGCAGGATGGTGTAGAACGCCCAGGTGCGGATGATATCATGCGCTTGCGGACGCAATGACATTGGATAGAGTTTCTTGAATTTCTTCTCGTCTCGTTTCCAGAACGTATTATATAACGGTGAGATTGAGGAGTCCATCCAGGTGTCAAAGACGTCTTCGCAGCCTTTGAGTCTGCCGCCGCATTTCTGGCATTTATCTACCGGTGGTTTGTCGATTGTGGGATCAACGTAGCAGTCTTCCGGCCGTGCGAGCACGACTTCTTCGCATTGTTCGCATTCCCACAAAGGAATTGGTGTCGCAAAGTATCGCTGTCTACTGATCACCCAGTCCCATTCAAGAGAGTTGACCCAGTCTTCAAGCCGTATTTTCATGAACTCTGGATGCCACCTCATTGCATTACTGGTGTCAAGAACCATTTGTTTAAACGGGATCGTTTTCAAAAACCATTGTTTGGCATTGATGAATTCTACTGGTGTTTTACATCGCCAGCAGACACCAACGTTTTGTGCGAGCGGCTCTTGTTTGATGAAGAGCCCGTTTTTTGTCATATCCTCGATGACTGCTTTGCGTGCATCCTCGATTTTCATTCCTTTGTATTTACCGCAAAGAGCGGTCATCTTTCCTTCTTCATCAATACTCATTTCCAGAGGGAGTTTATATTTAAAGACCCAGTTAAGGTCTTCTTTATCTCCGATGGTACAAATCATCACAAGGCCGGTCCCAAACTCAGGGTCAACCGCGTCATCTTCCACGATTTTTACTTCTTTGCCAAACCCAGGGACCTTCACTATCTGATCTACTAACCAGGATGCCCGCTCATCAGTCGGATGTACCGCAACAATCTGACAGGCAGGAAGCATCTCAGGTCGTGTTGTCGCAATCTCAATATATACTCCCTGTTTGTCTTTGCCGATGCCATGAAATTTTAGGATTTGTTCGTCTTGTGGTTTTATAAAATAGAACTTGATGGTGTTGAGTTTTGTCGTTCGATCGCTATAGACCACTTCAGCGTCTGCCATCGCGGTCATGCATCGGGGACACCAGTTTACTGGAAACTCTCCTTTGTAGATATGACCTTTCTTATACAACTCGATAAATGAAATTTGCGTGATTCTGCGATAGTATTCAGCATCGGTTTGATAGTAAATGCTTGGGTCCATGCTTTCCCCAAGTCTGATGAACTGGTTGGTCATGGTCGCGATATTCTTCTCCGCAAACTTAGAGCAAAGTTTCGTGAACTTATGTCGATCGATATCCTTACGAGTTATATTCAGTTGTCTTTCAACTCGCTCTTCAATGGGGATGCCGTTAACATCAAAACATAAGGGAAAAAAGACGTTATACCCTCTCATTCGGTTGTACCGGGCAGCAAAATCAATATGGGTATAATGAACAGCATGACCAGCATGAAGTGGACCAGAGGCGTACCGTGGAGGAACATCGATACTGTATGGTTTTTTGTTGCTGTCGAAATCGAAATGATAGATCTTCATCTCTTGCCATTTCTTCTGCCATTTTTCTTCGAAAGTTTTTTGATCGTACTCTGCCATATCGTCGTCCTCATAAGGAGCGGGTTCAGAACGCAAAGTAGATTTTTCTTTATAAATGTTTACAATTGGCCACTTTTTAAAATTCTACGTTATTCTTTTTTTGACAATATTCTTTATTAGTTTAATATTATTTTGTAAAACAAGGTAAAATCCTGTGCTACGAGTGATTTCGTAGGAAAGGCGCGTTAGAAAAGAATCTGGGAGGTAAGGTCTCACATCTACAATTTCATACTTTGTCTTTTCATCTCTGTGTTATTCTCTTTTTCTATGGAATGTCATAGAGTTCTTGTGCAGGATGCCAATCAAAATTAAACCAAGGCACTCGAACTTCTTTTAAATAATTCATTGAAAGCGAAGAACAATTGCTGGAATAGGTTCATGAAATATCATATTATAAGGTGCTAAAATGGGCAATACCCAGTTATGTAATAATAATTTATGTATCACTGGAAGATTATAGGCAATTCTCAAAAATTTTTCCCATGATTTAATATTTCCAGGTGAATTTAATCCAGGAACATGAATTCCAGAAATATTCAAATATAATTGAAGCTCATCTCCTTTTTTGAAATTTTTCGGATGAACATATATCTCCTGGGACACATTTTCATTCCATATCCAATACCCATGATGTTTTAATTTCATGGTGTTCCAAGAATAATCTGAATAATTCATAATTTGCAGACCATATGCAATAAGCGGGGATAACGCAAAAGGAAAACGGAGGGAGTAATTCATTTCAACCGTAAAATACAAAACAATCTTTAACAACAATTCATCCAGGCTCGTATTCACCTGAAGAATTTTTCTGCTAATCAATCCACCAGTCGTGCCCCATCCAGAACTCCCTAATCTATCTTTTTCAAAATACATTTCAACATATCCAAGGAATATTGGTTGGAATGGCCAACCATAGGGGAACATCAAGGGATATCTGTCTTGATTTGTCTCATTTGATATATTTTGATTTGGTTCATGTGAAATATTATAGGGAGTATCACCTAATCCATCTGGACCAGGAGTATCTTGATTATAGCCATGATAACCGTCTTTTCCACTATAATCACTCCAATAATTCCCACCGGATGTATCACTTCCCCAGTCATTCCACCCTGGATTTTCCCATACGTATGCGTTATTTCTCATATTACTTACAAAATTATTATCAGTGATAGTATTATTCGCTGAGTCAGAATGTAACTCTATCCCATATAATATATTATTATATACATTATTTTCACGTATCCAATTGTAAAAACATCGTCCAAAACATAGGCCGATATGATTATCAGAAACATTATTATTAATGATACCACTTTTTTCTAGCTCACAACCTGAAATACCTGCAACCGCGTTCTGATAAACCTTATTTTCATAAACACTGCAAAAATTGTTTTTCTGGCCTAAAGATATTCCAACGTTGGAATTATTATAAATGATATTATTCGAAATAGCAATATAGTCAGCATGAAATGAAATGAGAATACCATCGAACTCATTGTCAAAAATATGATTATCGACTATGGTACAATTAGAACAAAAACGATTAACATAAATTCCAACATAATCATCCCATAGTAGACAATTGGAAATAGAGGTATAGTTTGAATTTATTTGGATACCTGCATTATACCATGAAGGACTCCCACCAGAATGAATAATTGAAAATGATTCTATATAAATCCCATCAACCGTGACATTTATGACATCATTGCTTCCACCACCATCAATAATCGTACTGTTTTTTTCCTCACCAATCAAATGTATTGCTTTGTTTACTGTGACATGCTCATAAAATGTTCCATTATAGACATAAACTGTATCGCTATCACTTGTATTATCAATCGCATCTTGAATTTTTGTATAATTCCCTGGTCCACTACCACCAACATATAAGATATTACCTTTTGCGGAAGGCAGAGCTGGTTTCTCTATGTTTTGTGCAGTAGATGGAGTAATACTTGTCCCAATGAAAAGAAGAATGATTCCTAAAACCAAACCTTTCCGCAATATATGATTTCTTTCCATAACGTTCCCCAATTTAATAACAATGTTCTCCTATAATAACGTTATTAATAAAAGGAATTCCCTTGCCTGATAAAACTCTGACAATTCAAAATATATCTTTATAAACATTGTTTTGATTTCGTTACTAAAATTTTTTCTTTTATATCATCATGCAATAATTTTATAATAACCTTATCTATTACCGTTACCGGATGCGAAATCACTCTACAACGGAGGGAGCATTTTGCCAGAAGCAATCGCCTATGAATTAGCAAAAAAACAAAAAGAAATCTCAGTTGCTGAATTCTTCGAACGAAACAAACATATCCTTGGTTTTGGGAATCCCACACGAGCGTTATTTACTAGTGTGAAAGAAGGAGTCGATAACGCCTTGGATGCCTGTGAAGAATCTGACATCCTTCCCGATATTTATGTCGAAGTGAAAAACCCAACTGAGGAAGAATGTGTCGTGATTGTGGAAGACAATGGTCCTGGCATCATTAAACAGCAGGTTCCCCATATTTTCGCACGTTTACTCTATGGTTCACGGTTCCATTCTGTCAGACAAAGCAGGGGGCAACAAGGTATCGGTATTTCCGCCGTTCTGCTCTATGGTCAATTAACCACGGGAAAACACGCTAAGATTATTTCAAAGATCCAAGACGATCAACCAGCTGTACTCACTGAGCTTGCGATTGATACGAATAAGAACCGTGGTGAAGTCCAGCATCAGGAAATCATGCATTGGGATAAGCCATCAGGGACGCGGGTTGAGGTGAATTTGAACGCGGATTACAAACGAGGGAAACGTTTTGTATACGACTATCTTCAATCAACGTCTATTGTGAATCCGCATGCACGGATCACATTCAAAGAGGCTGATGGAACAGAGCACGTGTTTGAGCGGACCGCGGACATCCTGCCGAAGAAATGTGAGGAGATTCAGCCACATCCATATGGTGTTGAGCTTGGTACGTTAATTAAGATGTCAAAGGAGACAAAAGCAAGGAAGCTAGCGTCTTTTTTGAAAACTGATTTTAGCAGTATGGGTGATCGAACCGCTAACGCGGTCTGTGACGAGGCAAAACTTGATAGAAACCTCAACCCAGCAGATATATCTCGAGATCAGCTTCTTGCATTACATCAGGCATTTAAGAAAGTTAAAATCATGGCTCCATCAACGGAGTGTCTCTCACCGATTGGTGAAATCCTTATTCGTCGGAGCCTGAAGAATGAAACCCGGGAAATCTCCCCTGAGTTTATTTTTACTGCGTCACGTCCTGCATCGGTGTTCACCGGAAGCCCGTTCCAAGTTGAAGTCGGGATCGTGTACGGGGGGAATCTGCCAAAGGATAAACCAGTGAAGCTGCTGCGTTTTGCGAACCGGATACCACTACTGTATCAGCAGGGTGATTGTGCGATTACGACTGCGATAGCATCGATTGATTGGCGGCGGTACGGACTGGATCAACCCTCAGGCAATGGTATTCCCATTGGTCCTGCTATCTTTCTTACGCATGTCGCGTCCACCAAGATTCCGTACACGTCTGAGAGCAAAGAAGCGATCGCAGACGTGGAGGAAATCGAAAACGAAATTAAGCTTGCGTTTCGTGAGTGTGCCAGGAAAATCCAGCTGCATATCAACAAGAAAGTACGTCGGGTGAAAACCCGGGAGAAATTTGATTTAATTACGAAGATTTTACCTGAGATAGCAAAGAAATCCGCGTATATGCTCAATAAACCGATACCACCTCTTGAGAAGGTCATCACCAAGATCATGGATGTTGTCTGGATTGAGGATGTCGTAGAGTATGAAAAAGTGCGGGGTAAGCCGGTTCAGAGGAAACTTGATGCGACGAGTCCTACGGGGCAGAGTGAAAGTGGTGGGTGGATCGCTAAAAGCACGATTATGGTGGTGAACTATAAAAGTAAACCGCAGAAGTTTAATTTATATGCGCTTTTTCCTAAGGATGCGGTCGTTGGTGAGGTAAAGCCGAAGCCAACCAAAGTGACTGATTCGTATATTAAATGGAGTCTGGAGAGTATTGATCCTACGAAAAAGATTGATATTTTATTTGAGCTTGCTGGGTTGAATAAGGGTGATTTTGATGAGAATGAGTTGTATGTGCAGAACATCAATCCGGCGTATGTGATTGGTGCTGATAAATGGGAAGGTGAGTAAGAGTATGGCGCGTGATTATTCAGGTGTTATTACCAAGATTGATGCGATTGCTGCAAAAGTCTATGCGGATCTTGAAAAAGCAGAGATCCCCGCGTTGCACCTCTCAACTCGTACGAAAGCAAACATCCGCTTTGATGATGATTTAAATGTCTGGAAGTACGGGAAGAATATGACGGAACGATCCGCGAACTCTCTTGACGGTGCGTACATGCTCTTGCGTACGATGTACCTAGTAGATTTCATTAAGGAGATGATCAGTCAAAGTAAATCCTCGACGTTAAGAGAAACGTATTATATTTCTGAAGGGTGGAATCTTGCGAAGTTCAGCAGTCAGAATGAATCAGACATGCTTGCGGAAGACCTTGAAGTAATCACGGGTTGTATGCGGGAGGACTTCAAGCTGCGACCAGAGGAAGACGGTGCTCGTGTTATTGGTAATTTGGTTGTGGAGGAGATGACTCGGAATAATACGAAGAAGAAGATACACTGTCAGGATGATGTTGGTGACGCTGGCTACGGGATACCATATAATGTGGAGAAAGAAAAGCTCACGTTCAAACAGGTGGACGCTGATTTTATTATTGCAATTGAGACGGGTGGTATGTTTGACAGGCTTGCAGAGAACGGGTTTGATTCGAAAAGTCGCGCGATTCTTGTTCATCTGAAAGGTCAGCCGGCGCGGTCAACTCGACGGTTTATTAAACGGTTGAGCGAAGAAAAGAAACTACCGGTTCTCGTATTTACCGATTGTGATCCCTGGAGTTTCCGCATTTACGGCAGTGTTGCGTATGGTGCGATTAAGACTGCGCATATCTCTGAGTATCTTGCGACTCCATCAGCGCAGTATCTTGGTGTGACGCCTTCCGATATTGAGAACTATAAACTCCCGACTGATGTGTTAACGCCGGAGGATGTCGCTGCGTTGAAAAGCGAGCTTGATGATCCTCGGTTTCAGGATCAGTTCTGGAAACATGAGATAAAACTGCAGCTTACCCTTGGCAAGAAATCGGAGCAGCAGGCGCTCGCAAAATACGGGCTTGATTACGTGACTGATACCTATCTTCCAGAAAAACTCGCGGAAATGGGGATGTTGAAAAAGTAACGAGCCTACTGTTTTTGTCCCCATAGGTCATTTGGTGGGATCATCTGGTAGCGGAGATTTACAACACGGGTCTTATCGATCATAATGAAGGTTTTACTGAATATGCCTCCTTTGGCATCAACAGGGATGGTGTAGCTGTGTACTTGTTTTCCTTGCAGGTATACTGGTTGTTTGGGTTGTTCTAGTTGTAGATGTTTTTTTCTCAAAAGAGTGTTATGAAGGAGAAAGATAATCTCAAGACCTATAACAACGCTGATGAGGATGATAGCGGAGAGAATCCATTGTCCGATGGTTAAAACCGCCCATTTATTTCCTAACTGAAGGAAATAGGAACCCATAATAACTAAGGCAATCCAGAGGGAATAGATAACGGTAAACAGGAAAAGGAGTTTTGACGCTTTCAGATATCTGCGTTTTAGTTTTTCTTCGTCCCAGATAGGTTCTTCTGTATTCATTTCCTTTCCCACCAGTTCCCTTATGACTCACTGTCTTTAAAACTTTTTGTTTTTATAATAATTCTGAAGAGTATGTTTATATAGGAATATGTTTTATATTACTTTTGTCCAAGGGGGAGCGTATGAATCATATTCATCTTACAAAGCTCGGAGTAGTTTGTCTTGTCATGATGTTGATAGCTGCTGTGAACACCGTATCATCAACTACGAAGAAAGACCGTTCATCCATGATGAAGGATGGACATATTTTATATGTTGGAGGATCGAATCCTGGGAATTACAGCAAAATCCAGGATGCAATCGATAACGCCTCTCAGGGCGATATTGTGTTTGTGTATGATGATTCAGCGCCGTACTATGAGAACATTGCTATTAACGTCCAGATTCATCTCATCGGTGAAAATCGGAATACCACAAGCATTGAGGGAGGGAACCATGCGGTCTCTATTTTTGTTGATGGGGTGACCGTGAGTGGTTTTCGGATTAGTAATGTTGGTGATTTTTGGAACTGTTGCGGTTTTTATGTCATATCTCAGGGGAACAATATTTCAAATAACAATATTGTCAATAATCTTCGGATGAACGGGATTTTTCTTGATTGTGCTTCGTATAATACGATTTATGGGAACTTGATTGAGAATAACAACTATCACGGGATTCGATTGGAGTACGCCTCTCATAATATAATTGTGAACAACAGGATTGTGAATAATCGAGGATACGGTATCTATCTCTGGGAATCACGGGATAACCTTCTCATGGGTAACACGGTGAAGCAGAGTTTCTGGGATGGACTTATGCTAGGGGACAACTGCGGGAGTAATACAATCTTTCATAACAACTTTATTGATAACCCAGAAAATGCGTATGATGAAACAGGAAACACCTGGGATAATGGTTCGAGTGGGAATTATTGGTCTGATTACTATGGTTCTGATACTGATGGTGACGGTATTGGTGATAGTCCCTATCAGATTCCTGGAAACAAGAGTCAAGATATGTACCCGTTGATGAAACCGTATGGGGAACAAACACTCGATATAAAGATCACGAGAACCGGTAGGTTTGGTGTGACCATTACCGTAACAAATACTGGAACAGCGGATGTAACAAATGTTGACTGGAATTCTCGTCTGATTGGTGGGTTTCTACTGGTGCCTTCGGAGCGGTATCATCAAGGGACACTATCATTCCTTGTTCCTGGTCAAGAAATAATTTTACAAAAGGTGGATGTATTCTTTGGAATTGGTATTATCGATATACAGGTTACTGTAGGAGAAACAACTGCATCGATGCGAGGGTTTTTATTTTTGTTCTTTTTTTAGTCAACGACATAAATAGTTGGACACATTGAAGTTGAATTTTTGTCCTCCCAA
>JADBLO010000077.1 GCA_014894395.1 Thermoplasmata archaeon | reverse complement strand
GGTATGTTGAACCTCTGGATGATCTGATTGTAAAGTACAACTTTGATTTGAGTGCCATGTCTGCTTATGAACGTGTCTATCGAATTGACGGTAAAGTTTATAACATTCCCTTCAGAGGGGCTGCGTATTACACCTACTATAACAAAAAAGTATTTGAAAAAGCTGGCGTCCCCACGCCTGATACGTATGTCGAGAAGGGAGAATGGACGTGGGAGAAGTTTGTCGAGGTTGCTAAACAGATTGCTACTGGCGATGGAAAAATCTATGGGGCGTTAATGTATTTCTGGTCACTGAACCAGGTCAGCCCGGCTATTCAACGGGGCGTTCAATTTATCACGAACGAGGGAAAGATCGACATTGATGATGACAGCGTCCTTTATAGTTTTAAAATGCGGAAGGAGTTAGAACAAGCGAAAGCGATTATTCCGCAGGCAGAACTCAAAGCCACCAAAACGCATTACTCAAGGGCATTTTGGGAAGGCAATGTCGGGATGCTGCTTATCGGCGCATGGTTCCCTGGGCAGATGCTGTCCGCCAGGGATGAGAATTTACTTAAAGACTATACTTGGAACGATTGGGCGTTAACCCGGCTCCCATGCAATGAACCGGAGTACAGGACCATCGATGTTCCAACGTTTAACTGTGTCCATGCAGATTCAAAGAAAAAGGATGCGGCATTCAAATTTATTGCCTGGATGGGCGGTCCTGAGGGGGCAAAAGTGGTTGCTAAGAACGGATTTCTGCCGGCAGTGGTTACTCCAGAAGTCGAAGAGGCGTTTGTATCTGTCTTTCCTGATAAGGCCTCATTGAAATACTTTTTGGAGGACAAAGTTGTTATGCCTCACTGGCTCAATAAGTATGGGGTCGGGATTGAGAACATGTTGGGACCAGTGATGGAAGAATATCTGTTAACCGATATGAGTGATGATCAACTCAAATCGTTGATCAATGAAAAATTACAAGAGATTATCGAAATAACGATGTAAACATAGGAGCGCAGGCATCTACCTGCCTGCGCTCTCAGCCAGAGAAGATGGAGATTCAAAATGCGTCGATTACTCATCAAACACGATAGTGTGCGAGACGTGCTGATCTTTTTGCTGCCCAGTTTCCTGGGCTTTTGCATATTTATTTTGTTCCCGATTATTGCTTCGGTCGGGCTCTCTTTTACCAATTATAGAGGTGGGAAGACAATCGCGTTCGTCGGTCTGAAAAACTACCTTATCGCCTTCCACAGCTCCGGTTTCCAGGAAGCCTTTTGGGTCACGCTTACCTTTGTGGTGTTTACTGTGTTCTTTCAAATCGTACTTGGGCTTGTGTTCGCCCTGATCTTAAACCAGAAAATTGTGGGGAGAAGTTTTTTTAGAGGTATCATTTTTTTACCGGTTGTGTTATCTACCATAGCGATTTCGTTGGCCTTTATGTTGATTTTTAATCCTCAAAAAGGACCGGTTAACAATTTTCTGATGTCCATCGGATTTGATCCGCTCGCCTGGCTGGCAAGCCCGAAGACCTCCCTGATGACGGTCATCATTGTCACGGTCTGGCGGCAATTCGGTTATTATATGGTACTGTTCTTGGCTGGGTTGCAGACCATTAATCCGACGCTATATGAAGCCGCTGAGATCGATGGTGCTGATAGTGTGCGCAAATTCAGGCATGTGACCCTCCCCATGCTCACACCTATCCTGTTTCTCTGCATTATCCTTGCGCTTATTCAAGCCTTTCAAGTCTTCGATCAGATCTTTGTGTTGACCGGTGGACAACAGGGGGGCGGCCCCGCAGGTTCAACAACGACTCTAGTCTTTGATATCTATTTGAATGCGTTTAACAATTGGCAAATGGGATACAGCTGTGCTGAGGCGATAATTTTGCTGATTATTATTCTTTTTATTACTGTGATTCAATATAAACAACAACAAAAGTGGGTCACGTATGATATTATATAAATAATGTTCACCTTCATTTGTAATTCAATCGTCTTGCTCGAACATTCTTAGCAAACGAGGCCGTTTGTGGTATATTTTTAATAAAAGAAGGTAGGTACTATGCGAAGAAAAAAGATAAATCCGTGGGTGATTCTGGGGTATATCTGTCTTGTTGTAGCAACACTTGTGGTCCTTTTTCCGCTGGCGGTGATGGTGTCTTCATCATTCAAAGACGAAATGGCGATATTCGACTATCCTATAAAATTTATTCCCGAGAACCCAATTTTGGACAATTATCGCCAATTAGGGGAACATTTTCCGCGGTATATCATGAACTCCTTCAAGGTGACTATTATTATTGTTATTGCACAATTCATCACGGCAACTACCGGAGGATATGCGTTTGCAAAATTACGATGGAAAGGTCGGGACACCGTGTTTTTAATCTATATCGGGGCTCTCATGATTCCGCTCCAGGTCTACATTATTCCCCAATTTATCTTAATACGTAAGATCGGACTCTACGACAGCCATTTGGCACTCGTCTTAGTGTCCACCTTTACTGCATTGGGAACGTTTTTGTTTAAACAGTTTTTCATGACCATTCCTGATTCCCTGATTGAATCCGCTAAACTAGATGGGGCAACGCAAATTCAAATCTTTACCAGAATCATTCTCCCCCTTTCCAAACCTGTTATTGCCACACAAGCCATTCTCTCATTCAGATGGTTTTGGAATGATTTCTTCAGTCCCATGATCTATATTACCAGTGAGCACCTGAAAACCTTGCCATTGGGACTGGCGGATTTTGCCTCAGAATATTATACGTATTATGGCCCCCAAATGGCAGCCTCAGTTTTATCAATCATCCCGGTAATGGTGCTATTTTTCGTCGCGCAGAAATATATTGTCCAGGGAATTTTCACCTCCGGAATAAAGGGATAAGAGAACTACAAAGATTTCACATAAGAACAGGATTTTGGAGTTTTGGCTCTTCCTGCATTTTGAGAAACTACAAGAATTTAGTTTAACGGAAATCACGAAATTTTACTAAAGCACATTCTAAAAGGAATTTATTAATTTTTATATTGATAGATTGCTGATAAATAGGTAATCTTTATTTAACAAAAGTGCAATAAAAAGGAAAGGAGATATAAACCAATGACAACATTAAAACAATCGGAAAACTTCATTGAACATATTCACGATGAAAATTATGGCGCAAAATACAACCTCCAAAATCTTAATCATACCACAATGATTTATGTCGACGGCAGACCACGCGAACAGTTAAATGGAGTGTGGAATTTTACGGTTGACGCCTATGATTCTGTCTTGAGAGAAGGCTGTTACATTCTCGACCGAACCGATGTACATGGCAATCGCTTGCCCTGGGATTTTGCCCCGGACGAAGGGCACGACATTGTAGTCCCCTCCTGCTGGAACATGGTAAAACCTGAATACTTGTATTACGAGGGCAGTGCATGGTATTCACGCTGGTTTACCTATTTCTCGGAAAATTCGGAAGAGCGTGTCTTTTTGCGAGTCGGCGCGGCGAATTATGACACCAAAGTCTTTCTAAATCAGGAATTTCTTGGCAATCATTATGGTGGGTCAACGCCATTCTTCGTCGAATTCACCGGAACCCTGCAAGAGAAGAATCTGCTCCAATTCTGCGTGAACAACGACCGAACCTCGGATCGGGTTCCGATGAAAAATACAGACTGGTTTAACTACGGCGGAATCTACCGTGACGTGGAACTTATCCGGGTTCCGAAAGATTTTATTGTAGATTTCCGAATCTACCTTGTTCCCAATGGCAACTTTAACGAAATAGCAGTTGCTATTACTGTCTCAGATGAAACGGCACAGGATGAAGTGAGTGTCCGTATTCCCGAACTTGGCATAGATCAATCCTTAAAACTGGAAACCGGAAAAATAAAAGGGGCATTGAATGCCGAGCCGGAGCTCTGGTCGCCGGAGAATCCCAAACTGTATGATGTCGAAGTGAGTTTCAGAGAGGATCGCGTTTCCGACAGAATCGGGTTTCGACAAATCAGCGTAGAAGGGACAAAAGTTCTTTTGAATGGAAAACCGATATTCCTGCGAGGGGTCTCTGTCCACGAAGATGACCGCTGTGTAGGGAAGGTTTCGGATAAAGCAGATATTCTCAGACGTTTTCAACATGCGAAGGAACTGGGCTGCAATTTCATGCGCTTAGCCCATTATCCTCATCATGAACTAGCCGCCAAACTTGCCGATAAGGTTGGCCTGCTGCTTTGGGAAGAAGTACCTGTCTACTGGGCAATTGATTTTGACAAACCGACAACTTATAAAGATGCTGAAAATCAGCTCTTAGAACTGATTAAACGTGATTTCAACCGGGCCAGTGTGATTATCTGGTCGGTAGGCAATGAGAATGCCGATACGGACGCCAGACTCAAGTTTATGAGCAATCTTGCCCAAACAGCGAAGCAATTTGATCCGTCACGTCTCGTCTCTGCTGCCTGTCTTGTTAATAGGGAGAAAGCCAAAATCGAGGACCGCTTGGCTGAGGTGTTGGATATTATTGGCTTAAATGAGTATTACGGTTGGTATGAACCGAATTATAATGATTTTATCCGGCTCGGCGAGAATTCCAATCCAGACAAACCGGTAGTTATCACAGAAACCGGTGCAGGCGCATTGGCAGGACATCATGGACCCAAAACCGATATGTTTACGGAAGAGTACATGAAAAATGTCTACAATAAGCAGATTGAAGTCATCCGAGAATTAGACTATGTGCAGGGCATGTCACCGTGGATTCTCTACGATTTTCGAAGTCCTCGTCGATGCAATCGGTTTCAAAAAGGATTCAACCGTAAGGGATTAATTGCTGACAATAAACACACCAAAAAACTTGCGTTTTATGTCCTCCAGAAATTTTATCAGGAAAAAGCAGAAAAACAATAAATACCCAGTTAAAAACTCGTCGTAAGAAAGACAAGGGGACGTCAGGCCGTGTGAAAATTAAAGATAATATTTTTCATAAAA
>JADBLO010000051.1 GCA_014894395.1 Thermoplasmata archaeon | reverse complement strand
TGCCGAGGAAACGAGGCGGAACGGGGGATTATAAGGGCGCAGCCCTTATTTCATTCTTATGTTGTAGTTTATGATACTGGTTTCGCTCCAAATTCTGCTGATGGATATTGTACATTAGCTTGTTGTAAACCTGATATTAGAAAATCTGCTGAAATGGGGGATTGGATTGTAGGAACTGGATCAGTTAAAAACTATGGTAAAAAGAAATTGGTTTATGCGATGAAAGTCACCGAGAAAATAACTTTTGATGAATATTATAAAGATAATAGATTCAAGGACCGAATAGATAACATCTACTATAAAGGTAGACAATTAAAAAATAAATATCATGGGAAAAGAGATATTCAACGTGACTTGAATGGAAAGTATGTTTTAATTTCAGAAAAATTCTACTATTTCGGCAAGGATGCTTTAGATATACCAATGGAACTTGATTGGATTAGAAAAGAAGGACCAAAGCACAAATCATGCTTTGATGAGAAACAAAAACAAGAATTTGAAAATTGGATAACTACAAAAATATTTTGATTTCAATATCTTTTTATAAGACCTTTTACACTCGTTAGTGATGACAAGAAATCCTGTATATATCTCTCCTGCGAAGAAAGCCTGGATCAGACGGAAAATAAAAACTGGGAAAACTAAGAATCAGATAGCAAAGGAGCTTCATGTTGCTTCTGCAACTGTGTATTATTGGACGAAAGATGTTCCTAGTAATAACTGTGGATGGCCTGGGATACGGGGGAAGACATTAGATATGCTCCAGGAGTTGTTAACGAAAGGATACGTTTTTGCTGCTTGCGATCACTTTCAAAGTTGTTACATGACCTTGCGGAAATATTTTCCGACTATACGTAGAATAAGCATATACAATCAGAAGATTCTGTACCTTGAAGGAAAGGAGGATGCAGCCGCACGAGCATTTATCGATAAGGTTCATACTAAAAGAATTATCAGTTTTCAGGAGTTGAAACAGATTACAAAGGTTTTTGATACAGATCTTAGTAGAAGGGAGAAAGAGGAGTTCCTTCTCAGAAAAGGAGGGAAACAGAGGGCTAAAAATAGGGGAGTTCAGAAAGATGGTTCTCTCCTTAAGGATTCTGATTCTTTCTCATTTTTTTGCATTCGGAGGTACTGTTAGTCAGTAGCTCCGAAAGTAGGTTATGGAGACGGTTGGAATGGACAAAAATAGCGCCAGAGAGTAGATCTTCAGTCGATTTATACAGTAAAATGATGGATTTACAGAGTAAAAATATGATTCAAAACCAAAAAATACAAGATAAATTACTATTCGCCACTAAGCACAATTGCATAAATCAAACCCTGAAAGACAATAATTCATGCTATCCTCCCCCAGGGTCAATCGTATACAATACAGTTCCAAAATACTTTGGGGAAGTCTTCCAGAGGGGGAAAAGGCGGAAAAAGGCTTGCCTGGGTGGCCTGAGTGAATTTTGTGCCAAGCTCCGGTTGTACCCATATTAGGGAAACATGGAATTTGGGCGCAAAATCATTAATTTGGGTGCAAAGCCCACACGGTCATAATTTATATATATTACTTTTATAATTAATACGATGGGAGAATTATTTATGAAAAAGGAGATAAATGAAAAAGAAACAGCAGGTAAATTGATTTTTATTTTTATGATTTGTGTTTCCATGGTCATGACCTCCGCGATAACCGCGGTAAGCACCTCGATGATGTATACGAACGATACGTTTCCGTTCAACCAGATGAGCTATTCGTTTGATTTCAAAGAACCGACCATTCGGACCGTAACTAGTTACCACGCTGACTTTACGATCATTTCCATGAAAGGCTGTCTTGCGGTAGGAACACAAGACGGCAACCCGTTAATGCCAATGGACCCGGTGCAGCTCTTGCTTCCACCGCAGAAAACCGTCTCTCACATCGACGTGGTTGGCACACCAGTGAGCGTCGACCTTTCAGGTATAAACCTGATCAATAAGCCGATTTATCCACAGCAGAAATCTGTACCGATAGGCGATGACGAGATACCGGACTTCTCTATCAACTCAGCAGTGTATTCATCGAACACAACATATCCTGGTTCTACCTACACGGATTACAAAGTCGGGTACTCCCACGGGTATGCGATCCTTTCGTTCTGTCTGAACCCGATGCAATATAACCCGGTGCAGGGCACCCTGGTCTACTATCCTGAGATGACGGTGACGATTACGTTACAAGACACAAACGTGGCCAACCAGTTCTACCGCAACAACCCTGATGATGCCGTGTATGTGAAAACCCTTGTCTCAAACCCTGAGATAGCAAACCGATACAAGAATGTTGGATTACCGACCTTAGAGTACCCCGGTGGTCTCTGCGATCCCAGTCAGAAGTACGACTACGTGATTGTTACGACCACCCAAAACGGACTTGACCATTGGGACACAAGCGGCTCAACTCCGTACAACTGGGACAGTCTTATGACGAGGCATAACATGCTGGATGGCCTCACTTGTACGGAGGTACTTGTCCAGGATATCAATGCATGTCCTGATTATTGGAATTCGACATATTATCCTTTATTTAACGACACTCAAGCCCATATCCGGGAATTCTGTAGAGATGCTTACGAGGATTGGGGAACCAGATATATACTAATTGCGGGTGATGCAGATACTATTCCCGCTCGACAGTTGTTCTATCCGTACGAAGGGAATGTCGACTCGGATCTCTACTGGAGCAACCTCGATAATGATTTCAACAATGATCATGATGCTCAATGGGGTGAGCCTGGAGACTCAGGTTTTGATTTATATTCTGAGATATATATTGGACGAATTACTTGCGATACTCCTCAGGATGTCTCGAACTGGCTCACAAAAAGTTTCTACTATACTGATGCGGTCGATAAAGACTATTTGGAGAACACTGGTTTTTATGGGAATCAAAGTATTGTGGAATATAGTGCTATCAAAGAGTTTGAGATATGGAATGACATTCATCCCGAGATGCCGTATAACTTATCTGTGAAATGTACGGATGTGAATGATTTTAAAAACGCTATTAATAACGATCAGGTTACACTGATCAGCGGTGTCGCCCACGGGAACGTTCAGATGTCCTTGGACGTCTTCAGAGATGTTTGGGAAACCAACTATCATAATACGAAACCATTCTTTATTCATGATTACAGTAATCATTGCGGTGATTTCGACGACGGTAATGACGGCATCCTTGACACGATGCTCTTCTTTTCAAACACGACCCTTGCCTTCGGATGTGTTTATAACACTGGATACGGCTGGGTAAGTTACGACTATACGAACTCAAGCAGCACATTGCAGCAGAAGCTATTTTGGGATTATTTCTTTGATGTAGAGAATAATTCGTATAGTCCATTGAACTGGCAGTTGGGGAAAGCTATGGCGTATTCGAAGGATACAATGGCACCTACCATCAATTGGGATGAAGGAGGTTCCTGGCGTGGGGTGATTGAGGGATGCCTGTTGTTCGGTGATCCTGCACAGAGAATCAAAGCACCTGACTTTACATGCCATCCTCTCTTTAACGGGACGCAGGGAGATAATGGGATTTTTATCACTTCAGTTAATGTTAGTTTTATCTTCGACCCTGAAACAGTAGAAAAAATTTATTATCAGATAGAATCGGGAGGCTGGACGGTATATACTGAATCTTTTATAATTTATGCACAAGGAAATGTTGATTTTGAGTGGTATTGGGTTGATTTTGGTGGTCATGAATCAGAATTAACAACTGTTACTCTAAGAATCGATTATTCAAAACCTGATTTAGCTTTAATAACACCTGAAAAAGGTTGTTTTTATCTTTTTGGAAAAAAGTTGTTTAAAATTGGGGATATCATTCCTGTTCTGATTGGGAAAAACTCTATTAAAGTTATTGCAAATGATGCAATTTCTGGTATAACAAATGTGTCCTTCTCGTTAGAGAGCGATAACCATCTAGAGACATATGTTTTAGAGACACCCCCATATATTTGGGAACTAACAGGGAGACACATAGGAAAACACACGTTAACTGTAACTGCCTATGATTTCGGTGGTTTATATGTTAATGCGACTCTTAATATAAGAATATTTCAAGTTGGTATCTTGTAGGTTGAATATCTTAAAATAGGGAAAAGGAGGGTTAAATAGAAAGGTTCAACAGGGGGATTCTCTCCCTAAGGATTCTGATTCTTTCTCATTTTTTTACATTCGGAGGTACTGTTAGTGTCGTGATTTTTCTTTTTCAACAGCTTCCCGAAGGCTGATTTCCCCTTTTAACACTTTGACCGCTGTGTTCTCAGATATTGTGAATCTCCCCTCACTGAGCTGCCGACTGCGTTTTTGGACGTTTTTAATCGCCCCTCTCGAGGTTTTTATCGGGAGTGTCGTCTGTACCCTCCCGCCGGAGAGTAATGCAATAGCTGCTGCTGCTTCACCGTCTCGCACGCATCGTCGTTTCTGTTGCGACGATGTTGTTCGTGTCTCGTCAACGATTTCAATCGGTATCTCTAAGGGGATGAGCGAGTTGATGATTCGGTTTCTGGTTATCATTGACCCATGTCCAATACGGATACAGGTGTCTTTCGATGGGTAAACCTTTAAGAAGCGTTTTATCTCAGGAGCCACGTTTTCAGGACCTTCCACCTGCATTTTCTGAAGTAAAATATCGTCACCAACGATCGCGATTCCAGGTCGTTCTCCCGGGTCAATACCGATAAAAATATTGGAGTAAAGCTCTTTTCCTGTGAGTTTTTGTACCGCAAGATCAATCGCATAATCTATAGAATCATATGCATCTACAGCAACTATCTTGTTTAAAGGTATTTCTTTTATTTCTTTTTGTGATGTGAGGATCACACCGATTCTTCTCGGTATGTTATCTAGTATTGAGAGAGAGACATAGGCGACTTTACGTTTTTTTAGAACTTTTATAATGTCATGATACAGAGAGAAATCCTTGGTGTATACACCTAGTGTTTTCATCCAATGAAAATATCGGATATGATGAATATATACATTTCCCCATCGAGGTTAAGCAAAAAATTTGGTAAGCAAATTCCCGCCAATAAACATCCCACTTAAAAACAACACAGAAACAGAGAATAAGACAAACCAGACAATTTCGTTCCAGAGTACTATTTTCTTCCCATCAAGAGGACCAAACGGCAATAAATTAAATGTTGCAAGCAAGAGATTTACGAGGCAGATAAACCCAATGAGTGTACCCCAAAACACCATCTCAAAAAAAATAAAATAATATAAAATGTAGGTAACCACCGCAATAACAATATTTGATGTGGGTCCTGCCGCAGCGATTCTCCCTGTTTCAAATGATCTTGCACTTCCCTGAAACATCACTGCTCCTGGGGCAGCAAACACAAGACCTGTGAAAAATGCAATAATCACAGAGAAAAGTAAACCACGTGGATACATTCGAAACTCGGACCAGAGACCATATTTTTGTGCTATAAATTTGTGTGATAATTCATGAATAAAAAACGCAGTGACAATACCGAGAAACGCGATTGGCATAAATCTAAAGTAAGACACTATGCTGATATGAGACCCTAAAAGGAAAAAAAGAAGACTATTTTTCGAAAATGTAAACGAAAATGCGACAGTAAGCACCCCGATCGCTATAAAAAGATGACCCAGTTCAATCCTGCTAAACGACCCTGGTTTTCCTACCCGCAGGCTCCCTTCAGGTATATACATATACTCTCGGGGAGAAAGATCATGAAATGAGGTGTAGAACTTTTGTCTCTCTGACATAACAGTCTCACAGGTTGGTACGAGTTATGAATATTCGGGATAAAAACATTTAGCCAAGCCCAAGACTGAGAATCCAGGGCAGAGCAATAATGGTTCCAATGATGCTCCCTAGATTTGCCAAGGCAACAACCATCAACAGACGGATGACCTTGTTTTTTAAAAAACCACGCAGACTTTCAATTTTGCTTATATCTTGGAAATCTTTTACTAATGGTTTACGTAGTTTTGCTTCGACTAACCCAGCGAACCATCCTGGTGCGAAAAACGGTTCTAACGACGTAAACGGGGCAGCCACAAACGCAGTAAGAATTGATAAGGGATGTCCGCGTGCGATTGCGACGCCAACTCCAGACAGAATGCCGTGAACAAGGAACCACACAAGGAAGATATCTTTGATTTTATTCCATGGGTCAAATCCAGTAGAGTAAATGATCCAACCAATAACCGAGAAAAAAATCACTGGTATAGCAACCTCAATAACTTTAACAAGTTTCACACGTTTTTTTGGAACTTGGTCTAATTCCTGGAGATTAACATTCAGCTCTTGTTTCTCAAGATGCTTCTTTATGCCGTTAATGTGTCCAGCGCCGACGACCGCAACGACTTTTCCTTTCTTACTTTCCTCATAGATCTTCTGTGCAATATATTGGTCTCGCTCAGAAATCAACACCATGGCAGCACTTGGTGCAATTTTACTGAACTCCTCCATCATCTGCGATATAACATCCTGCTTCATCAATTCTTTAAGGTCAAGGTCTTTGAGCTCTTCTTCATCATACCCGAGCATCGCTTTGAGAAATTCCCAAACAACCCTGAATTTCTCACGGACCCCCATCTTCCGCCAGGCTCGCTTAAGAGTCACGGTAATATCTCGGTCAACCAAGGCGACTTTGATGTTATGTTTCTCTGCCTCTTGCATGGCAGCGATCATTTCAGAGCCTGGCTCAACACCATACTCCTCTCCAAGCCGTCGTTGAATCGAAGAAAGAAACGTCTGTGCAAGCATGAAATACGCGTTATTGGATTTTATAAGAGCGGTAACCGGCGTGTTTTCCCATTTATCTTTCTTGATAATCGTATCATAACGTCGTTGACAAAGCTCTACCGCTACGATATCTGGTTTATAGGTTTCGATAGCTTTTCGTACTTCTTCAACACTCTCTTTGGAAATATGGGCAGTACCGATAAGGACGATGTTGTCGTTGATTTTTTCTTCCAAAGGTATCTCCCTTGAGCTGTATGAATCGGCAACGACTTCAAAAAACTATTTAAATTTCCGCTTCGAAATCTTCGACAGTTACCTTGAATTCTTCATCAGATTTTATTTTACCCTGCTCTCGAAGGATTGCTCTGGCCAGTAGCCAGTAAATCAAGGCAAGAGCGCGTCGTCCTTTGTTGTTCGTTGGAATCACATAATCAATGTATTTCGTTTCATTGTTCGTATCACAGAGCGCAAGCACCGGGATACCGATATTTTTCGCCTCGTGCAACGCTTGGATGTCTGCCAGCGGGTCAGTGAGTAAAATGATTTCTGGTTCGAGAAATGTTTTAGCATTTGGGTTCGTCAGCGTTCCTGGCTGGAATCGTCCATCAAGTACTTGGATTCCGGTGTTTTCCCCAAGCTTCCTTACCGGTTTTTGTCCGTATTGTCGCACTGAAACCGCGAGTATCTGTGACGGGTCGTATTTCGCGAGAAACTTTGCGGCAGCCTTTATTCTTTCATCGGTTTTTTTCACATCGATGATGTATAACCCATCGTTTCGTACTTTATAGATGAACTCTTTAATGTCAGCGGTTTTCTGTCTGGTCCCGATATGTACTCCTGAAGTCATGTAGGTTTCTTCAGACACCATCATCGTCGGTTCTGTTTCCACAGCTTGCTTTTCTTCAGCCATAGTTGTTCCTCAAATTTATGCTTTTCTTTCCTTTCGTTTGACGGTAATAGGGATTGCGCCTTCGTCATACTCAAGCATCGCGATTTCAACCGGGTCAATCATATCTTTCGGTATCTCCGCTAAAATCGATGGTGCACCCATCGAGAGTTGTAAGGCTCGTGCGCCAATGATGCGAGCTTTTTCAAAGCGAGTATACGTCACAGTCTTCCTCCGAAGCATAAGGATAGGTAGAAGCCCAAATAACAGAAACCTTTAAAAATATTGCCCTCAAATAGACCTATTTTTTAGAGAGAACAGTGGTTTTTAAAGAAACGGGTCATTTTATTTTAGCTCATCGGTGAATTCAGGGAGATCAGTTGCGGTTGTTCTGGTGAGAAACTCATCGTCTAATGCAAGCTGCATATCAACGATGATATCGCGGAGTAGCCGGTCAATGCGGTTGTTTTCGAATTCTTTAACCCCATCAATATCCGAATAAATCTTTCCCATGTAGTTTCCCTCATTTCTATGTATTTCTATGTTGTAGAGAACTTCCTCCATCTTCTAACACCCTCTTTCTCTTTATTCACCCAATAAAATACTATCACTATAATAATCTTTTGGAAAAAATAGCTTCTTTACAGCATCCGTTCAATGAGTTTGTTGATCTCATCTTTTCGGTACCCTAAAGAGCCTTTATTCACAAATGATCTTTTGATAGTTCGGTGGCCTTTCTTCGGCGGGTTGAGCCGGAAGAGGGGTTTTACTTCAGGTATTTCTTTGTATTTTACTTTATTTTCCAGGATTGCTTCTGAGAGTTTTTCGAAACTATGATAGGGTGTTGCGGTTTTAAGGTATTCTGCGGTCAGGGGTTTATCACCAATGAGTTTTCCTCTGACGGAAATTAGCTTTGTCAGTGTTTCTTTGTTGATTTCACCCCAGGTGGTATAGTCTTTCACCATCCGAAGCATCCCGTTATAGACCACGTTTTCTTCAAGGAGCACACAGTGATTCGCTCGAGTTAATCGCAGTAATTGCATTGTTTTCTTGATATCCGGCTTTACGTTCACCGTGCCTCTTACTCTGATAACTGCGTAGACCATAGATTTATCCCTCCGTTTTAACCGGTGTGGGTTGTTCTTCTTTTGGTGATGTCCCAATACTTCCTTGTATAATACCAAGTTTATTCATTACACTAGAGGTAATCCTCATCTCTGCATTCTTTTTCAAGGCGTCATAGACTCCTTTTGCGTAGTTGACGACCGTCTTTGTTTTCCCTTCGGTGAACGCCCAGCAGTCGTTGACTCCTGCGAGGCGGAGGATCTTCTTAGCAACATCACCGGTCGCAAGCCCGATACCACGAGGCGCTGGTTTAAAGGTGACTTCAACAGAACCGCTTTTTCCCGTCACTAGGAAAGGAATCGTATGTGGTGTTCGGCACCCGCATTCCCAGGATCCGCACCCGCGTCGTATTTGAATCATATTTATTTTTGCATTCTCAATTGCTCGTTTAATACTTAAGCCGACTTCTTTTCCCTTTGCTTGACCTAAACCGACAAAACCGTCTTTGTTTCCCACGACAACGGTGATAACGAATCTGACTCGTCGCCCTGAGTCTGTCATTCGTTGTACCATTTTCACATCGATAACCTCATCTTCGACACTCGGCAGTAAAATATCAACGATCTCCGGTTCTCGCAGTGGTAATCCGGATTTCAAGGCGTCGCTCATCGTGGCAATCTCCCCGTTTTTCACCATTTTTCCAAGTCTGGTCTTCGGTGCCCATATAACCGGGGCAGCTCCCTCGTCAAATTGTCTGCGCCGCCCTCTTGGTGCGTTTCCGCGTTCTCGTCCCGCCATATTTATTCCTTGCCTCCAATAATCTTTGTTTTTATCTCACCGACGATCGGTTTGATGTCTTTGTTCAAGTGTGTTCCATGAAGCCTATCTTCTTTCGGGAGCATCTCCGCGTCATGGGGGCATTCAACCCCTGCGTCTAAGACTCCTTTCAATGTTGCAAATACTATACTGCCAATGGTCGGATGGTATAACCCGATGTCCAGAACGCCTTGTTCGATTCCTTTATCTTTTGCTCGTTTTCCTGCCAGTAAACCAGTGAGATACGCAGCAGGCGTGGTTGCAACTGAGTATTTCCAGCCATATTCTTTGGCTAACTCATTGGAGATTGCTGACACGAGAATCTTATCGCCCTGGGGGCTGTATTCTACGAACTGTACGCGAATTGCTTTCAGTGATTTTCTGACGACAATCCGTGGTTTCTTACCTCGAAGCAGTTTGAGTCTCAGGCGGTAATCGGTTTTTCGTTCACGATGTCTCCGCGGTTTCACATGGTACCGTGGTCCTTTTTTCATTGTTTTTCCTCCTTGATGATATTGTCAGCAAGAAGATGTGATTTCAGATGTTGTTTACTCCTAAAGACACCGCCTTTTGCCTTCCGATAGTACAACCGGTAGGTATGCGCATCGATTTTTGTGTCCTCACGTAGTTGTTTCAGATAGGTCCTGATCGGACGAATGGTTCGAATCCATCGTTCCTTTTTTGGGAGGCGGGCGTGTTTTGGCCCCTTCCTGGATCCTTGACCGGTTCGTCTTCCTTTCTGTTTCTGATGAAGGATATGTTTGTGTCGTCCACTGGAATTCCCTTGTTTTTGTATGCTTTTAATTGCGCCACCGTTCACCAGAATCGAAATGTCGTTCCTGGTCACTGCTTTTGCTATCTCTTCAAGTCTATCTGGGTCCATCCAGACTCTTGTTCCACCGCATTTCATGATTGATGCTGCCATTCTGCGTTGATTTCGTAGATCAGTCATGGTCACTTCCTCATGTTTAAAACTCTTATATCTAATTCATCGGCTCGTTTCGCAATCTCTAGACGTTTCTTCGTGCCAACGGTGCCGCCAATGCGCACCGCCTGTTTCTTCGGATCAATCGTCTCAAGTTCTTTAACCGTGTGAATCATCACTTCTTCAAAACCAGACGGGTGTAATCCACGGACCATCTTTGGTCCGCGGAAACCTACGCGTACTTTACTTGGTCGATACTTCAAGTTAATGCGTAGTTTTGAAGTATACCCTGTAGGGCGTCGCCAGTTCTTCGGGATACGTTTGTATCGGAATCCTTCGTCTCTCAGGAAATGCGGGGTTCGCTTTTTGATTTGTCGTCTAATTACCAGTTGCTCTTTCTCTTTCTTGTTTAACTGTGGTTTAATCTTTGGTTTGTAGGCTCCTTCTTTTTGGTCAACGATTTCAACGTCATCTGCTTTCTTCTCTTTTGTTTCTTCTTCGTCTTTTTTTTCTGGTGTTTTTTTCACTGGTTTTTCTTTTTTCTCTTTGATTTGACCAAGGATTTCATTGGCGTTTTTCTCTGTTATTCCTTTCAGTTTTGTAAGATCTTTTATCTTTGCTTTTTTCAGTTTATCCATGGAATCGAATCCGTTATCGTAGAGGAGTTTCGCTTTTGCTTTCCCGACACCTTTCAATGCCTCGAATTCTTTTAGAACAGCTTCTTTTGTCATGGTTTACCCTCTCTTGACAATATAGATACCATCTTGGAACACCCGGATATCTCTGTTTTTCACTTTGGTTGCCCGTTCGATATTCGCTGCGGTTTGTCCTACTTTCTCTTTGTCGATGCCGGTGAGTATGAGGATTTCTCCTTTAACCTCAATTTTAACATTTTCAAGGATATCTGCTCTTCGAGGGAATCGCTCTCCAAGGAAGTTTTGGATCACTAGTTCGGTTCCTTCGACAGTGGTTTTTATTGGGAAATGCGAGAACACTGTTTTCATCTTACATTCGTATCCTTGTGTAACACCATTGATCATGTTTCTGATATGGGCTTTGTAAGTCCCAATCAATGCTTTTTCTTTTCGACGAGGTGACTGTGAACACGAGACCTGTATAATGTTGCCGTTAACCCCAAGATTTATCTTAGGATGTGACAGGAGCTTTGACATCGCTCCTTTTTGACCTTTCACGTGAACGGTTTTCCCCTCAACAGTGATCTGTACGCCGTCAGGGATTTTGATTTCTTCTTTTATCTCAGTTGTCTTTACCATATGAATCTCACTCTTTAGTACACATACGCGAGGAGTTTTCCTCCGATGCCTTTCTTTCGTGCCTCGTCATGAGCGATAATACCCTCGGTGGTTGTGAGGATTAGTAACCCGAAATCACGTGCGGGGAGATACCGCGCCTCCCATTTATCCATCTCTTGGACTTTGATAGGGTAGCGTGGTTTAATGACACCGCAGTTGTTGATGCTCCCCAGGAGTTCCACTTGATAGATGCCTGCTTTTCCGTCCTCGACGTACTCGAAGTTGCTAAGATATCCTTTCTCTTTTAAGAGATTTAGGACCCCGCCAACGAGTTTTGATGAGGGTCGGATAATACATTTATGGATTCCTCGCATCTCTGCGTTTCTGATGATTGATAATGCGTCTGCCAATGGATCGTTTAACATAATCTTCAACAACCTCTAATCGTATTTTTTAAAACCCAGTTCTTCTGCTTTATCTCGGAAGCATTGTCTGCAGAGATGAAGTCCATAGCGTCGTATGATCCCGCGTTTTCTGCCACATTGTTCGCATCCTATTTTCCTGCCGTACATTTTCTTCCGCTCTTTGATTCTCATTCTACGACCTCTACGTTAAATGCTTCGGTAATAAATTGCATAGTTGCTTCTTTGGTGAGTCGATGCCGCTGCGGGATTTTCCGTTGGTCAATTCGGCGATGTTTAATCCGGTACCCGGGGTTTTCCACGGTGACACAGATATCCATACCAAAGATCCCGATATTTGGATCGTACTTCTGTCCCTCAAAGAGGGTATGATCCGGTACTCCAAATGAGAAATTCCCTTGATTGTCAAATGAGTATTCTGAGATTTTATTCTCCCGGATTTTTAACGCGTTTATTAAAAATGTCTCTGCAGCTTTCTTTCGTAACGTGACTTTGCAGCCAATCGGCATGAATTTCCGCAGACTCCAGTCTTTGTTGGTTGTTTTTGAAAGGGTTTGAATTGGTTTTTGTTTGGTGACACCCTCTAAAACCGATTCTGCTTTCTTGAGTTTTTCACCTGATTCGCCAACACCTATATTAACAGTCACTTTTGCGATGCGTGGCTTCATAGATTTTTTTTCTTCTTTTTTCTTTGTAGCAGATTTTTTCTGACGCGTTGTTGTTTTATGAGTTTTTGGTGCAGCTGCTTTCTTCGTGCTCATTGCATTTTCACCTCAGGAAGTGCTATAGCCGGCTTGGTTTTCCCAATGGGGAACACATGCTCTGCGATGGTGGAAAATTCTTTTTCTCCTTTCATTTTTGCAAGATTGGGTTTTGACGAAGTAACAACCTGAATTTCGTCGATACTCGCAATCTCTCCAATGTGCGTTCCACCAATGATCATCGACACGGTTCCTTTGTCAAACCTATACACATCATCGATTTTATTTTCCTTGAAAGAAATTTTTAGGACATCTCCGGTTTTGTATTCGTCTTTCTCTACGAGTTTGTTTTTGCCGTCGTGGAGGTTGAGCTGCACTTTCTTTCCTTTCACTATCGTTTTGTTTTGTATACGGCAGAGTTTCCATTCTGCATCGCTTTCTGAGATTGGTACGAGGGTGAGTTTCCCGTTTCGATCAAAGAGGATTCGAACATTCTTACGCATTTTAGGAATGGAGATGACATCCATGAGTCCGCAAGGGAATTTGATGTTCTTTCGTTTTACTCCATCAACGAGGATATCTCCATTGGACACGATTTTTCGTGCTTCTTTATATGTGTCGCATAAACTAAGGTAATCTCGTATGACTAACCCAAGGGGAATAGCTAGCTCTAACGGATGTGGGCCTGGTGCGGCACGAATCGTGAATGCTCGTTCTTTTCGATGGAGTCGTAATACTCGCGGTGCTGCGAGTCTTTTCAGGTGTTTGCTCATGTTTCACCTTCTTCTTTTTTCTTTTTTGTGGTTTTAGTAGTAGGTTTTTTTGTTGCTGGTTTCTTTTTCGGCGGTTCAGTGCTCTTCTCTTCGACTTTTTCTTCCGGTATTTCTTCTTTTACAGCTGGTTCTACGGTTTTTTCAGGAAGCTCCGTAGTTACCTCTTCTTTGAGGGGTTCTTTTGTCTCTTCTTTTTGTTTTTCTTCTGCTTTCGCTGCTTCCTCTTCTGCTTTCTGTTCAGCCTTATGTACCTTGAGTTGTTCTGCTGCTTCTTTTTCGATTTCTTTCTTCGTTGTCTCCGAGAGTCCGCTCTCCAGTTTCTGCCGTCGCCATTTATCAGTAATATTTAATTTAGTAATAAGCAAAGTACTTGCGTGGATTGGTTTGGCTATCTTTGTTCCTTTCGCAGTGGTGATAGTGACTCCTTCAATTTCCACGGTCTGGTCTCGTACGTTGACTTTTGAGATTTTATCCTCATGCCCCCGGTAGTTTCCACGCATGACTTTAACCGTGTCTCCTTTCACAACTGGCAGACTGCGTCGGTCATATTTCAACAGAAGGTTCTCTGCGAGATGCGAAGAAATCCATTTTCTCTTTTTATGAAGAGGTGCGTTATAGAGCATGTATCGTTGTTTTCTTGGTTTTATTGATATCATATCACTCACTTCAGAGAATTGTTGCTGCTAACGCAGCTATCTTTGGCCATCGTTCTGCGGCTTCTATTGCAACAGGGCCTTTTATCATCGTTCCTTTTGTTTCTCCAGTATCTGTTATTAATACTGCAGCGTTATCCTCAAATTGAACCATGAGGCCATCCGGGCGTCGGAAAGGACGTCTCTGACGGACAATCACCGCTTTTAAGATCTGCCGTCTCATCGCCGTTGCTCCTTTTTTAACACTTACTATTACTAAATCACCAACGCCAGCGGTTGGGGTTCGACGATGAACACCTTTAATCTTCACTGTCATGATGATTTGTACAACTTTTGCACCAGTGTTATCAATGCAAGTTAAACGGGCGCCTACCGGCAACCCTCGCATCATTCTACCAGCTATTCCTTTCATGTTCTTTCACCAAATTTACACTTTTTCAACGGTCACAAATGACACGGTTTTACTTAATGGTCGACATTCCGCGATCTGGACTGTATCGCCCACCGTGAGATTCATACAGGGCGGACAGTGAGCATGATAGGTTGATGTCCGTTTTTCGTATCGCTCGTATTTCTTCACATAGTGCATGAATTCTCGTTCGACAGAGACCGTATTTTGCCTTTTAGTTGACACTACCGTTCCCATGATTACTCGTCCTCTTACAGGTAACGTCCCATGAAATGGGCAATCCTGATCGTTACAGCTATCGCTGGGTGGTTTGACATTCAACCCTATGTTTCGTGCTTCCTTTTTTTCTGCCAATGTCTTCACCTTGTTTTTTTATTCTTTCTTCAGGTCGATAGACCAATCGTGTTCCTTTCACGATGGTTTTTTTACCGTGATATTCAAATGCAAACGTTGCTGTTTGCTTTGCGATTCTTTTTTGTTTCTTGTCGGTTTCGATGAGGAACGTGTGTTTTGTCTCATCGATGATGAGTCCTGATAGATTCATCCAGGAAGGATCGGTGCACTCGATGATGGTGACCATTCGGCCAATGAGTTCATCACTGGTGATCGGCTCGTGTTCCATAGGTTCCGTCCGTGACGCACTATGGGCGTCAGATGGTTGGTTTAGATCACGTCAACAGTGAATCCGAGTTTCTCCAATGCGTCCTTTACTTTTGCTCGGTGATCTCCCTGTAATTCGATTCTGCCTTCCTTGATGGTTCCACCGCAGGCGCAGATTGATTTGAGATTGCTGACCAGCGCATTCATGTCGAGATCATGGGGGTTCAGACCGTCAACGACAGTCATCGTCTTTCCATATCGTCGCTTGTCAACAGCTATAGTGATGCTTTGCTGTTCCCGTGCTATTTCTTCACAGACACAGATTTCTTTTGGGAGGCCACACTTTGGGCATATATCACTCATTTATGTTCTCCTTCCTCCTGCATGATCGTTAGAATCCTTGCAATGGATTGTCGTATCTGCCTGATTTTTCCAGGGGATGGTGACGATCCTCCCATTGCTGATACTCCGCGTTCATGCATAAGTTCTTCTTTCAACTCTTTAAGTTTCTCGCCCCTTTCTTCAGGAGTCATCTGTCTGATTTCTTTAGCCTTAAGAACCATTTTTGGTACCCTCTTCTAGTAATTTTCTAATGTTTTTCACTATCAATTCAGCGGTTTTATTGCCGATGCCATCGATTGCAATGAGATCATCAAGGTTCATGGTGTATAATTCTTCAAGTGAGGTGATCTTTGCTTTCTCCAGTTTTTTCAAGACGGATGGCCCAATTCCTTGAATCTTTGTAATGAGTTTAATATCGGTTTTTTTCTCTAGTTTCGGCTCTGGTGGTTTTGCTTCGATTTTTATTTCTGGTTTTATTTCCTCTTTTGCTGCAAGTTTATACGTAATTTCATCGGGCAGTTTCGCGTCTGGTCTCATGATTCTTACTTTAACTCCAAGAACTCCGGGTTTGAGTTTCGCGGTTGCTAGGCCGATATCCATGACTTCTTTTGCGGGTTCACCGCAATATTTCACATGCCCTTCAGTGAATTTCTCTGTTCGGTGTCGTTCTCCGGTTAGTTTCCCTGCGAGAATGACTTGGCAGCCTTTTGCACCTGATTGCATTATCCGTCGTACAGTAGAGTGCCCTGCGCGTCTGAAATGCCATCCTCGCTCCAGTGCTTCAGCCAGTTTCTCTGCCATGATTTGAGCGTTTAAGGATGCACTTGACCCTGCTTCCTGTATTTCAATTTGCGGGTTATCAACATTAAATTTGGTACGAATCGAATCTGTAAGTTCTTTTATTTTTGCACCACCCTTCCCAATTACCATTCCTGGTCGCTCGACAAGGAGGTTGACTCTGGTTCCAATCGGGGTCCGTTGGATGTTCATGCCGCCAAAACCTGCGCCTTCGATTTCTTTGACGAGAAACTTCTTGATCAACGATCGCTTGGCATTCTCTCTAATAAACTTGCGTTCATTTGCCATTACTCTACCTCTTCAAGAATAATTTCGACATTGGTCGTGGTTTCATTCTTATCGGTCGCTCTGCCATGCGCTCGTGGCATCATTCCTTTGATGATTCTGCCTTGATATGCGGAGATATGTGTAATTTTCATTTTTTCAACGTCAAAGCCTTTATATTCCGCATTGTTCTCTGCGTTCTCGACTACCTTTAACATGTACCGGGCTGCTTTCTCTGGGAAACTCCCTGGGCCGATTCCTTTTTGATGCGGTCGTTTCTTCTTATGGTAAATCGCAGGGAGTGCCCGTTTCATAACGATGACTTCTTCGAGGTACTTCTTTGCCGCTTCAACAGTCATTCCTCGTAACGCATGTGCAATGTTCATGGAATCTTTCTGAGAACAGTGCAGTTCATATCCATAGGCTCGTGCGCTTTTTTCTAGGTCTTTCTCAGCTGAATATTTCGGCATGGTTCATCACTTCAATGGCATGAATTTGGAACCTCTGGTGGCTCCAACACCAGGTCCTGTGTGTTTTACTTTCTTACGGGTTAATGCGAATTCCCCGAGGTAATGCCCGATCATCTGGGGCTGAATATTCACCCGTTCGAACTCCTTCCCATTGTGAATCAAAATATTATGACCAACAAAATGAGGCAAGACAATCATATTTCTGCAGTGTGTTCTGATCAAGTCCCCTTGTTTAGCGGTTTTGATGTCATTCATCAACTTGTTCTCATCTTTGGATAATCCGCGTTTCAATGTTCTGCGGGAACGTGAGGTGAGCAGTGGGAGTAATTCCTCGACAGAAAGTTTTTGAAGATCCTCCAAGGTTCTTCCTTGGTATTGAAATTCCTTTTTTCGTACCTCTACTTTTTTTCGGTCTCTTTTCCGTCTACTTTTCGCTGATGATCTAAATTTGGTTTGTGCCATGGTCGTTACCTTCTTCCAGTTCTCCGGGCAGCAATATTTCCAACTTTTCTACCAGGGGGTGCGCCACGTGATACACAACTTGGTTTTCCAACATGTTGGTGACTTCCACCACCGTGAGGATGATCCACTGGATTCATTGCAACTCCTCTTACAACTGGGTAATTTCTGCCTTTACCGCGTTGTGCATTCCATTTCTTACCTGCTTTCATGAATGGTTTCTCTTGCCGTCCGCCACCGGCAGCGATCCCAACAGTTGCTCTACATAAAGAATCTAATGTTTTGAATTGACCTGAGGGAAGTTTAATGATTGTTTTTTTTGCATCATGAGAGATCACATACGCGCCACTACCGCCAGCTCGTACCATTTTTCCCCCGTCACCTGGTGTGATTTCAATATTGTAAATCGGATACCCGTCCGGAACATTCCCGATCGGCATGATGCTCCCGAGTTCACAGTCAGCTTTACTTCCCGTGAACTTCACTTCACGACCGACTGAGGTTCCTTCGGTTGCTATCATTAGTACTTTTTTGTTATTCTCCATTCGCACCTGAGCAACAGGAGCGCTTCGACCTGGATCATGAATGAGTCCTTCAACAACGCCCTTCGTGTTTCTATCATTGCCGTACTGTATGTTCCCTCGGTATTTATGTGACGGAACAGTATATCGACCCCGTGTCCGTCCTCGGCGTTGCTGGATAAGATTCTTTCCCATAGTTCACCCCTTTAGAAGACTCCTATGCGCATCCCGAGATCCTCTGCCTTGTATTCGGGCATGAAGACGACGGTTGCGTGTTTTCCTTTCTGTGTTATCCGTGTGTTTACTGATTTTACTTTCACGGCAAACATTTGTTCAACTGCTTTTTTTATCAAGGCTTTGTTCGCGGTTCTTTTCACCACAAACTCTAACGCGTTGTTTTTTTCCATATGACTCATTGATTTTTCTGTCACAAATGGATATAAAACGATTGCATATGGATCAGTTACCATTATTTAGCGCCCCCTAGCTGCGTTAACGCGGATTTCGTAATGATCGTAAGTCTGCCAGCAATCCCGCCAGGTGCGAGATGTTCAATATTGAGTTGATGTGGTTTTGCGATATCGACGCCGCTTAAATTATCAGAGCTCTTCTCTATGGTTTCTTTTGTTGAGACAATGAGTAATGATTTTGGTGTGCGGTACCTGCGTCCTCGCATTTTTCCTTTACCTGCACGTACATGTTTCCCGTTTGCTGACCGGAGGACATCAGAGTAAATGCCGATTTTCTCCAAGACTTCAATGACTTCTTTGGTTTTTTTTATCTTTTCAAAATCATCATCAACAATAATAGGTAAAGTGATTTTATCATCGAAACGATGCCCTCGTTTTTTCACAACTTCTGTATCTGCTGTTGCTGCAAGAGCAGAGTTTCGTGCAAGCTGGTTTTCTTTCTTGTTCATCTTTTCTTTCCAGTTTCGCTCAACCTTGGGCGGATGTGCACGTCTACCGCCCACGACACAGGGGGCTAATGCTGCTGCTTGACCTTGGGTTAACCGTGGGACACGCGACATCCCTCTGCCTTTTCCGACGGATGCAACCGCATGTCGTGTTCCAGCTAGAGGATCAGATCCATAAGGTTGCCGTTGGTTTGAACGAATAACCTCAAATGATTTTTTAATGATGTCAGGACGGTACGGTGTATCGAAGATTTTTGGTAAATCAATTTTTTCTTTTACGGTTCCATCCATGCTGTAGACATTTACTTTTGTCATGATTACGCACCTTGTTTACTGGTTGTTGAGATGTAGGTGATCTCTGGCTTCTGGATTTTCACACCACGTTGATATCGGACTGCGTCTCGCATACCAATTAATCGTTTGACCGGTCCCGGGATGGAACCATGCACCAGGATGTAGGAGTTACGTATCACACCGTAGTTCGGGAATCCGCCAGCAGGGGTGATTTCCTCGCCGTTTTCTCCGACTTTCAGAACACGTTTATTATATTCGGTTCGCTGATGGTACCCCATCTGTCCTGCTTGTGGGACGGTTGCTTGCACCCAACTTGGGTGCCAGGAACCAGCGGTACCGATCATTCTGCGGTGTTTAGAGTTTTTATGCGATAAGAGTTTAACGTGATGTCTTTTAACGGTGCCTTGCCATCCTTTTCCCTTGGTAATAGCAATGGTATCGAGCATGTCTCCTTCCTTAATGACGTCAGAAATCTTCAGTTCTTTTCCAAGGATTTCCTTTGCGTATTTGATTTGATCGTCAATGCTTCCGCCACCTATCTTTACCTCACTGATCTCTGGTGCTTTCTTTGGGGTGCTTGTCACAAGTTTCGGTTGTGTATAGACGATTACTCGGATTTCCTCGGCATCTTTGGTGATTTCCCAGTTTTTCTCTTTCAGGTTTTTCGCTAGGGGAATACTGCGTGCCAATTCAGGATCAAGTTTCTCGGCCCAGATCTCACCACTGCATTGCAATCCATAGGCTGATCGTTGGTACGTTCGGACTGCTGCGATTTTTATTGGTGGTGTTTCTACGACGGTCACAGCCATTTTTACTTCTCTACCTGAGGTTGTTGAGGTTGGTCGGTAGTCGACAATGAATGCATGGGTCATTCCGGCCTTGTACCCGAAGAATCCTTGGATTTTTGGTTTGTCGTTGCCTTCTGGCCAGCTTTTGATATGGGGCGTTTCTGTTTTCGCTCGTTTCCGTGGCCAATAGCCATGTGACCCTCGTTTTGGATGGTGGATATTTGCCATAATATATCCTCTGTTTTTATCTTGTAAGTATTCGTGATCTCACTGTGTCTCAACCGTGACATTTCCGGAACAGCCAAAAACCATTGAGACTGTTACTTACCGGGATTCTTGAAGAATTGCCCGATCATGTCTGGTAGAGACAGGGAAGTTAGGCATAAAAGAAATGGTATATAAATGTTGTTGCGCAGGTAGACAGGAGTTCCAAGAGTGACTACCAGGGAACGAAAAAACGAATAATATGAGATCGTGTTCTCTTTTTTCTTTTAGTAAACTCCACTATTAAATGTAATAAGAGTCATAACGTATATAATCAGCTATGCTATATTCTTTTTTTGAAGGTGGAGTGGTATGATAACCATTATAGAGGAATTCGGTCAAAACGCAGGAAAGGTATGGCAAGCATTAAATGAAAATGGACCACTATCTGAGATAAAATTAATCAATAATACGTTTTTGAATGAACATCAATTAAATGCTGCAGTTGGTTGGCTTGCTCGGGAGAATAAGATATGTCGTAATGGCACTGTCTATAAGATCGGTGGTACGAATCTTGAGGGAAAAATTGGTTTTGATGCAGGAAAGATATGGACCGTTTTATCACAACAACAAACTGATGTCGATATTTCGTCTCTTGCACGATTAACAAGAATTGACGTGAAAGATGCCTATGCTGCGATTGGATGGCTTGCGAGAGAAAATAAAATTGATGCAAAGAATGTGATGAAACAGAAAAACCCGCAGTTGAAAGTTAGTTTGAAACAGTAAATCCTTTCTCCACTTCATCAAAAAAGTATTCTATTTTCTCATGATGCTGCTAGAGACGAGAAAGTCGCAGTCACAGATTTTGCATTTGCATTCATGAACAGTATGTTTTCCAGCTGTGATTTCTCCGCGGAGTGTCATGATATTCTGGCTTCCGCATTTCGGGCAAGTGAGTTCTTTGAGTCCAAGTATTTCTCGGCGTCCTTGTTCAATCATATTTTAGTTGATAACAAGCTCTACTTTATTAAATTATATTTTCTTGATAAAACTTATCTTAATTTGTTTATTTTTGATTACATGCACTTTTGGTTAACATTGGAGTAATGTTGGTATATTACCAATAAATATAAATAGGACTACGAATATAATATACTATGATAATTAGTTGCTGGGTATCACAGCCCATAGCAACGATTCGGGAAAAAAAAAAATGAACGGAGACGATGAATGATGAAAGAACACACACAAAAGAAAATGAAAGCACTTATCGCAGTTCTCATACTTACTATGGTTGGGATTATGAGTCTGTCTGGCTGCACTACTCGACAAAAAAATACAATTAAAATCGAAGGAGCTTATGCACTCACACCAATGATGGAAAAATGGGTATTAGAATATAATAAAATTCATCCAGACATTAATATCGATATCAATGCCAATGGCGCGGGTACCGGAATGAGAGACGCATTATCAGGTATTGCAGATATCGGTATGTATTCCAAAGCGGTGAATAAAACAAGCATCGAACAAGGAGCATTCTGGGTTTCAGTTGCAAAGGATGCTGTTGTCGCAACAATTAATTCTGATAACCCTGTGATCGATATTATTCTAGCAAAAGGTGTCACAAAACAGCAATTCAAAGACATCTTTATCACGGGAAATATTACGACATGGGGAGAGCTTGTTGGCAATGAGAGTATCACAGATCCTATCAATCTCTATACGCGATCCGATGATTGTGGTGCAGCTGAGACATGGGCACAATATCTTGGGAATTATAAGCAACTTGATTTGACAAATGCTGTAAAAAATGCAGTGGAAAAAGGACGGGTAGGCGCAGCAATGAATGGAGATAATTTACTTGCCACGAAAATCCAAGCTGATAAATGGGGAATAGGATACAATAACATCGGGTATGTCTATACTAAAAAAATTAGTGACACAGTAGTAGTACCTGCTGATGGAATTAAACCGGTTCCTATTGATATCAATGAGAATGGCACGCTTGATGAGAATGAACGGGTCTATGAGAATAGATCATCGATAGTTACTGCCATAAATGATTATGTCTATCCTTCTCCACCAGCACGAGCGCTTCATGTAGTCACATTGCATAACTTTACCGGTATAACAAAAGAATTTGTCAGTTGGATTCTCACAGATGGACAACAATATGTTCTGGAGACAGGATACGTGCCATTGCCAGAAGAAACCATTGCTCTACAGATACAATATCTAATGAATGGGACGAGACCAGAAATACAACAGTAAAATGACCTGTTGCAAGAAATTAAGAAGTAAATGCGAAAAAAATTAGGAAATATGAATAAGCGAAAAATACGTGATTTGATTGGTACGAATTTGATGCTAATCGGCACGCTTTTTGCTTCTGTGTTATTTTTCCTAATTTTTATCCTTCTTTTTTACAGATCTGCTCTTGTGCTGGAAAATACTTCCATCATCGATATCTTGTTTTCTTCAACATGGAATCCGGATAATGGACAATTTGGCCTTGCTCCGATTATCATTGGAACGATTTTAGTCACCGGGATAGCCCTTTTAATCGCAATCCCGATTTCTTTGCTCAGTGCAATCTATATTGCAGAGTACGCCCCAACAAAGATAAGACGGATGATTCGGCCTTTTATTGATGTGCTTGCAGGTGTTCCTTCTGTCGTATATGGGTTATGTGCCTTTTTATTCCTCGTACCGTTAGTAAAAGATGTTATCGCACCATTGTTCGGTGTACGGACCACCGGCCTGTGTATATTTACTGCTGCGGTTACGTTAGCGGTGATGGTTTTTCCTATTATCATTTCTCTTTGCGTTGAGTCGTTTTGTGCTATACCAATTGCGTTAAAAGAAGCATCGTTATCTGTTGGGGCAACAAAATGGGAGACCGTAAAAAAGGTAGTGTTTCGCGCATCTAGCCCAAGTATATTAGCAGCGATATTACTTGGTTTTGGGCGAGCATTTGGTGAAACAATAGCCATCAATATGGTGGTAGGAGGTATCCCTGTTATGCCTTCATCCGTTTTTCAACCTGGAGAAACCCTTGCTTCATTGATTGCATCAAAATACGGTGAACTAATGGCGATTCCTCTCCAAGAATCTGCTCTCATGCTCGTTGCCCTTATCTTATTTGTTGTTGTGTTACTCTTTAATATTTTAGGAGTTTTTATTTTAAGACGAGCAAAAAAGAGGTGGAATTATTGAATAGACGCACTCTTGAAGAAACAATATTCAAACTCCTTATGATGATCTCCGTATGTATTGTCATAGGGAGTCTCGTCATCATCTTTGGACTCGTTATTATTAACGGTGCTTCCTCAATAAGTATTGAAATGATTACTCAAACTCCTACACCGGGAAATGCCCTCGGAGGAGGCATCTTAAATGCAATTATTGGTTCTCTCCTTCTTGCGTTACCTGCAACTGGTTTAGCGTGCTTTATCGGAATTGGTATAGCGCTGTATCTCCAAAAAGAATTCACACCTGTTTGGTTTTCTAATTTCATACGATTCACCCTTGATGTTCTTTGGGGAGTTCCCTCTATCGTCTACGGGATCTTTTGTCTTATGATTATGATTTATTTGGGCATGGGATCGTCTCTTCTTGTAGGAATTATTGCATTGACGTTACTTGAAATTCCTATCATCACGCGATATATGGATGAATCCATTAAATTGGTACCAATAGGATTGAAGGAAAGTTCATATTCGTTAGGTTCTACAAAATTCGAAACTGCGGTAAGGGTAGTCCGAAAACAGGCATTCCCTGGAATACTTGCAGGCATCCTCTTAGGGTTGGGCAGAGGTATAGGTGATGCGGCTTCAATTTTATTCACTGCAGGTTTTTCCAATCGCATTCCTGGGTCATTGTTTGACTCAACTTCTGCGTTACCTACTATGATCTACAATCTTTACTCACTGCCCTCAGGACAACCAAAAGCGTATGCTGCAGCCTTTATACTCCTTATGATCGTACTAATCATTAGCATACTTTCACGAATCCTCGCCAAACGATTCACAAAACATGTTATTCGATAAAATAAGAGGAAAATATATGAAAAAATCATCAATAAATCAGATTGAAACCAAACATCTGAACGTAGAGTTTCATAACCATCCAGTAATTAAAGATATTAATATTGAAATTCCAGCGAAGCAGCTCACTGCTATCATCGGTCCATCCGGATGCGGAAAAACAACGTTGTTGAAATCTTTCAATCGGTTATTAGAAATACAAGATGATGTAAAAATAACAGGTCAGATAGTTGTTGATGGGATCAATATCATGTCTGCTGGGCATAACGTCCCAGATATTAGGAAAAAAATGGGATTGATATCCCAAAAACCATATCCGCTACCGATGTCCATTTTTGAAAATGTTGCGTACGGATTACGCATCCATCATGATAAAAATGCCAAAGAGTTAGCCGAGAATGTGCAACATTGTTTACAAGAAGTAGGTCTCTGGAATGAAGTCAAAGACCGGTTGCATGATCCTGCATCACGGCTTTCTGTTGGACAGCAACAACGATTATGTTTAGCCAGAGCCATTGCAGTACAACCCGAAGTACTGTTATGTGATGAACCAACCTCTGCACTCGATCCGATTGCTGCACAACAGATTGAAAAACTTCTCTTAAAATTGAAAAAGGATTATACTGTCATCCTTGTGACCCATACCCTACGTCAGGCGAAACGTGTTGCTGATTACGTCATCTTCCTGTATTTTGGAATGGTCATTGAACAAGGACCCGCAGATGAGTTTTTCAATAATCCAAAAAACCCTGAGACCAAAGCATATCTCAGTGGAGAGATTAGCTAAAAACTGATAGAAGAAATAAAAAAGGAGTGATATCAATGAAAATCGATCTCGACCAAGTGAAATGCATTAAAGAGACCGCAATCACAATCCGTGGCTCACGCAGACGAATTACAGTACCTTCGGAAGTTGTGGAGCTTCTGAAGTTAAAAGATGGCGATAAGATTAAATGGATTGTGTTGAATGATCGGACAATCTCTCTTTCTAAAGTAAAATAAAAAAAAGATAGTCGCGTTTATATTTAAAACGCGTCGACTTCGCTGCCGTATCCTTGTTTTGGTGTTATACTACTCGCTACACCAGCAGCAATTGCTATCTTAATGGTGTCACCGATGATGAATGGTATCAGACCCATCAGTAATAAACCCCAAACATCAAGAGATGCTCCGGTAAACGAAAACCAACCATAGAGTTGTATCAATCCCAGTCCAAAGACTATGCCAAAATTGGCAAAAAGCATCAACGCAAACATCGTCCAATATTTTCGTGATTTAACGTATCTATCAACGAAGTATCCCAAGAAGAAAGCGGCAAGGACGAAACCTATGAGATATCCACCGGTTGGACCAGCAAGATAGGCGAATCCTCCGTTCATCCCAGCAAACCATGGTACCCCAGCAATACCAACACCGAGGTAAATGCTCTGGCTAATACCACCCCACCATTTCCCCAGAACTACTGCACTTAACAAAACAGCAAAGGTCTGTCCGGTCAGTGGAACAGGAGACCCTGGAAGATAAAATCGTATTTGTGCTAAAATACCGGTGATACAGGCAAAACTTATGGCAAGGATCACTTTATGATAGAATTCTAATTGATATCTCCATTTGAAAAACGTGTATCGTGCGTGTTTGTATTTATTGACATACATTGTTATTTCCATTATAATCAACCTCGTTGTACGAGAAATTCATGAGGTGTAACAAATACTGCTAAAAGAAGTTTTTGCCTCTTTTATGTTACACTGTATGCTTCTGCGACCAATTTCTCCTGGCGTATGATCGGATTTGTAGGAGCCACTTTCTATATGAATGGTGAATATTCGGAATTTCAAAATACGACACAAACCATCTTTCCTCGTTTGTTAAGAGAGAAACATAATTAAGGAATTCCTACTATACGACTCCTCATGTTTCAGGTACCACGAGGAACCAGAGATTTTACTCCAGAGGAAATGGAGAAACGTCGCTATATCGAACAGAACATGGCTGCGACGTTTACCTCATTTGGGTACGGGGAAATCCAGACACCGACCTTTGAGAACTTAGAACTTTTCACCGCGAAATCTGGTGAATCTATTGTTAATGAATTATATGCGTTTACTGATAAAGGGGGACGGGAGCTTGCGTTACGACCAGAGCTTACTGCTCCAGTGATCCGTTGTTATGTCGAGCGGTTACAGATGGAGCCAAAACCACTCAAGTTGTTTTACTTTGGGAACTGCTATCGGTACGACCGACCACAGAAAGGAAGGTACCGGGAGTTTCAACAAGCAGGTTGTGAGGTCATCGGGGTAGAAACCTCAGAAGCAGCTGCAGAATTACTCGCACTCGCATTTACCCTTTTAAAAAATGTCGGGTTGAAAAACGTTCGAATTAACATTGGGAATCTCACGATCATCAGTGCCATTTTTAAGAGATTAAATCTCCTTAAAGATGATCAGAAAATACTCTTGCCATTGATCGATAAGTCACAGTTTGATGATCTGAAAGTGTCTCTTCGGGATTGTGGTGTTTCTGGGAAAGATGCAGAAACGTTCATTAGGGTTCTTCAGACATCAGAAGTCAATGAGATTCGATCATTTATCGCTGACGATCCTGATGCGGTAAAAGAGCTTGCCGCCATGGAAACAATCCTTGGTTTACTGAAAAATGCATTTCATGTCACCGAGTACGGAATAAAATTAAGCATTGTACGAGGACTTGATTATTACAAAGGTTTAGTGTTTGAAATCGATGCACCCGTTCTTGGAGCAGAAAAACAACTCTGCGGCGGAGGTTCATACGAGCTTGTTTCCTTGTTTGGCGGTACCGAAGTCCCGACCTCTGGTTTTGCGATTGGGTTTGACCGAACAATCCTTGCTCTTGAAGCGGAAGGGTTTATATTCCCTCCATTAAAACTCGATGTGTACATCATCCCAGTAAACCAGGATATGATCTGTACATCCATTGAGATTGCTCAACAATTACGAAGCCAAGGATTCTCTGTTGATTTCGATCAGCTCCGACGAGGTATAGGGAAATCCTTAAAATACGCTGACTCAAAACATGTAGAAAAAGTCATCATCGTTGGACCAAAAGAACTTGAGAAAAAAACCGTCACCCTGCGAGACATGAAAATCGGAAATCAAGAAATAGTATCTATAACAGAGATTTGTGCAAAACTCAAAAAAACCTAACCTGCGATAGGATTTCCTATGAAAAAACAAGTTTTTATTATCGATACCTCTGCGATTCTTTCAGGAAGACCAATTCGTTTTGATAATGTATCAATAGTCACAACACCCGCTGTTTCTGACGAATTGAGCCCTGGTGGACGAGACTTCCGTACATTCGAGTTACTCAAGGAAACAGGTCTTGCGATTCACGAACCATCAAAAGAAGCAATAAATCGTGTGAAAAAAACAGCACAAGAGACCGGCGATGACCGCAGGCTTTCTTTTGCAGATGTTGAAGTTGTGGCGTTAGCAATTGATATCAACAAAGAACCTGACCAAGAAGCGACGATTCTTACCGATGATTATTCAATTCAAAATGTTGCATCGACATTGCAAATCAAATTTCAGGGGTTTTCGCAGAAAGGAATAACAAAAAAGTTTAAATGGGTCTCTCGTTGTCCAGGGTGCAAAAAACAATTTAACGAAATAACAAAAATCTGCCCTATCTGTGGAACAATAACAAAAAGTTCACTGCTACATAAAAAAAACCTATGATTGTGTGAGCCCATGAACATCAAAAAAATGTTTATCCAGTTTTGGAAAAGCGACAACAATAAGGTTTCGATTGTTCGAGATGTGGTTATCGCATTGCTTGCGGTGTTTGTTATTTTGATGATTTTATGGGGGTATACGGGGCAATGGTTTGCCGCCCCTATGGTTGCGATTGAGTCTGGGAGTATGGAGCATCCGAATTCTCCGTTTGGTCGGTTGGGTACGATCGATGCGGGCGATATGGTTCTGGTGCAGAAGGTCTCGAAGGTGAGCGATATTGTCCCGCATGGTGGCCTTATCAAAGGCGCTGAAGCGGAGAATGGCTGGCGATCCTATGGTGATTACGGTGACGTGATTATCTATAAACCTCTGGGACGAACAGATGTGTCGCAGATTATTCATCGGGCGATGTGTTGGGTTGACGTGTACAATAAAAATGGTCAGACCACCTATACTATCGTAGACTATGGAATTGACAATGCAACAAGTCTTACTATTCCTCAGTTAGGGTTGTATAATCGTGATCCAGGATGGACTCACTCAGGTTTTCTCACAAAGGGAGATAATAATGAGGTGATTGACGAGATCACTGATATCTGCCCTGAGCCTGTTCAATTAGATTGGGTATCGGGAAAAGCACGATTCGAGATTCCCTGGCTTGGGACTATTAATCTCTTTTTTGAGGATGTTCTTCATGGGAAAAATACGGTTGGGAATGTTCATGAGGATAGTATGATTTGTCTTGGAATCGTGATAGCGATTCTTGTTTCAATACCGATTATCCTTGATGTATATGATTATCTAAAAAAGCGGAAGAAACCGGAGCAAGGGTCGAATTGAACAGTCAGTAATGCCGTTCTCTGTCTTTTTACTCGTGCTTCTATTTTTTACAGCGAATGGATAGATATGATAATGGATCATTTTATGAATATCGTTTCTATCATTTTAAGTGTGTCTTTTTTTACATTCGTTTCTCTGAAAATAAAATATTTATATCTCTGAAATTTACGAATTTATCTAAACCTATACAGAAATATCAACGGTAATGAAAAACAAAAATACTATTGAAAAAAGAATAATATTTATTATGGTATTAGTGTGCAACAAATTTATTACAATCTCGATTTCATTTGCTCTTCTAAAGGGTGGTGGTCCCTCTTTTTATATCAGGTGAAACCTCTATAGGTTCAGAGTGGTGTATCAGATTTTCTCAAGATGTTCATCAGCATCATACACTTCCCATTCGACAAATTCTCCACTTTCAGCAAGTATCATCTGCGCGGTTTTTTTCTTTAATCCAATTTTTATGAGGTCCTTTACGTTTGCTTCCCGTAACTTTTCTACTGAGGTATATCCACATTTTAAGAGAAGATCTGCGGTCTCTTGATCAATACTATCAAATCCGACGAAGATGTCAATTCGTTCTACTTGACCAGAAAGTTTTTCCTTGATTACTTCTTCTTCTAAATGTAGATTCATTTTCTTCCTGGCTTTCTTTTCTTCAATCGCTTTTAATTTCTGATCTTCTTTCTCTGTTTTTTTCCGTTCTTTCTGCCTCTTACGTTCAAAAGTCTTAAGTTTTCGTTGTTCTTTTACCTCCGCAGCAATTCTTACTACGTCATTTATCTGTTTCTGTTCCTCTGCCTTTTTCCGTTCGTCTATTAATCCTGTTTCCTTTGCTGTTCCAACAATACCAAGTTCACTTAAACGCTTCTTCTCCTCCTTCTGCTCAAGTTCCTTCAGTTTTTGTTCGTCTTTCTCCTTCGTCCTCCATTCGAGCTCTTTTAAAGCAAGTATACGCTGCTTCGATTTCAGTTCCGCCTTTGCACGTTTTTCCTCCTCCAGCTCCCTCTCCTTCGCTTCCTTTTTTGCTTGTTTCTCCTCCAAATTCTTTTGTTTCCTTTGCTCTTTGTCTTCCTTCTTTAACGCAAATAGATCCGCCCGCTGCTTCTCCTGCAACTTCTTTCGTTTCAATTCCTCTTTCTCTTTCCTCTTTACCTCCAATCGTTCTAGCTGCTTTTTTTCATTCTGTTCCTTCTCAATACGCTTCTGTTCTCGTTCTTTCTCCTTTGAAATAAGCTCAATCGTTTCATGTGCAAACGGTTCTTTTGGTTCGGTAGGCATGTCACCAGCATCTTCTTTATGAGTCTCTTCACTGAGTGTCTCCCAGGCGGAAACCATCGGTTGTTCTTCCTTTTGGGCGGGTAAAGGTTTCTTACGAATCTGCTTTTGTTTAATCCGAGCAGCTCCAACATTCGTTGTTTCCACTCGAGCTGACTTCTTTTGGTCAACTGAGGCTGTAACAAATGATTTCTTTTCTTTTTCTGACTTCCTCGGCTTTTGTTTTTCTTTCTCCTTCTTCTGTAATTCCAATCGGTCTAATCGTAGTTTCTCTTTGCGTTCTTTTATTAGACGTTGTTCTTCTAGGTCTTTTTCTTTTGCCTCAGCAGATGCTTTTTTCTTCTCCAATTCTTTGCGTTTCTGTTCCTCTCGTTGTTCATTTTGGATCTGTAACCGTTCTTGCTGTAATTTCTTATCATGTTCTTTTGCTTGTCTTTTTGCTTCCTGTTCTTTCTCCTTTGTTTCTTGTCGTGCTTGTTTTTCTTCCTGTTTCTTGCGTAGTGATTCTGCTTTCTCCTTCTTCTGTAATTCCAATCGGTCTAATCGTAGTTTCTCTTTGCGTTCTTTTATTAGACGTTGTTCTTCTAGGTCTTTTTCTTTTGCCTCAGCAGATGCTTTTTTCTTCTCCAATTCTTTGCGTTTCTGTTCCTCTCGTTGTTCATTTTGGATCTGTAACCGTTCTTGCTGTAATTTCTTATCATGTTCTTTTGCTTGTCTTTTTGCTTCCTGTTCTTTCTCCTTTGTTTCTTGTCGTGCTTGTTTTTCTTCCTGTTTCTTGCGTAGTGATTCTGCTTTCTCCTTCGCTCGTACCTCTGATCGTTCCACCTGTTGTTTCTCCTCCCTGACTGCTTCAAATTTCACTGGTTCAAATGAATGTATTCTGCTTTCTTTTTCAGGAGAACGGGATGGTAACGGTGACTGTTTTTCATCAACTCGTTCAAACTCAGGAAGAAACGTCTCAATTGACTTTCCTTTTTTAACCTCAACAATTTCTTTTTCAGTTATTTCCTTTGTCACTGGTTCCCATTCAGGAAGATGTTTCTCTTTATGCTCCCAGTCGGATACCACTTGAATGAATTCTTGTTGAATCTCTGATTCTTTCGAAATATCTGTTGGTTTCACTTCCACAGGTTCTTCTTCTAGAAACGCAATCTTTTCAATCTCGTAAAGAGATTCTTCAGTAAAAAGATCCCCCCTTGGAGAAACAAGGCCCACGATAGCATGTTCTTTTTGTTTTTTTATTGCCTTTGGTCCTAGTTCTATCTGAATAACTCTTTCTTCTTTTTTCTGAATATCTTCTCGTTTATGGACAACAGTTCGTGGTGTTAAACTCTCAGATTTTGGATGTATTAAATTAGATGATGTTACTTTTTTGTTGCTTTTTGATGGTTCATCAGATAATCGATTTAGTAAAGATTCGAGGTTTTTATCATTATACGACGAAGTATTGTTGTGTTTAGGGAGAGCTGCGCTATCTATAAGCTCATGTAATTTCTCAATATTAAATATTTTATTTTTTTTCTCTCTCACCATACTAACTATAAAAGAGTTGTCACGTATTAATAAATTTTCCTACAGCGAACTCGAATCATACCGAAGGGATTCCCTTTTTTTCTCTCCTGTCACAATAATAGAATTTGCCGCTTACAGAGACTAATTATTTTCGTTTGTTACTACTTTTTACTGTAAAGAGAAGTATAGAATTATATTGTACAGAGCTGATAAGTATAGAATTTATAGGATTCTTCAAAAATAAAATGAGAATAAAAGTGATGTGAAAATTTATGAAAAATCACTGAAGAAATGTTATATTAGAATTATTCTATGCCAAGGTGCACTAGTTGCATTATTTAAGATATCAATCCGGAATAGTTTTGTAAGGTATAGGATCTTTTACTTCCGCTTCCTGAAAACCTTTAAGGCGGAGGAGACAGGAATCACACTGACCACACGCCTTGACTTCTCCTCGATAACACGACCAAGTCTTCGCAAAAGGAACATTCAATTTCACGCCTGTTTTAATAATCTCAGCTTTTGTGAGATGTAAGAGCGGTGCATTGATGCGAATCGGTTTTCCTTCCACTCCACGCTTTGTTGCAAGATTAGCTAGATGCTGATACGCTCGAATGTAATTTGGTCTGCAATCAGGATACGCTGAGTAATCCACGGCATTTGCGCCAATAAAGATTGCAACCGCGTCAATGGCTTCGGCATACGCGAGTGCGAGTGAAAGAAAAACTGTATTTCGCGCTGGAACATACGTTGATGGGATCGTTTTTCCAATATCATTTAACGCATGATTTTTAATCTGATACGACGAGGAGATAAGAAGAGAAGATCCACCAAATTTTTGAAGATCAATATTAAAAATAATATGATCCTTTACGCCTACTGCTTTCGTAATCTTCTTTGCGCATGAAAGCTCTTTTGTATGACGTTGCCCATAGCGAAACGACAGCGCATACAGGTCGTACCCCTGTTTTTTTGCGATAAAAGCAGTCACAGCAGAATCAAGACCACCCGAGATCAAACAAACCGCTTTTTTTTTCTTCATATCCTACCGGTTCCACAAGGGAGACATCATTCGTAGTTTCTCTACAATCTGAGGGATTATTTTGGAGACATAGGTAACTTCTTCTTTGGTGTTCTCTCGTCCAAGAGACATCCGAAGTGATCCATGTGCCTGTACCGGGTCTAACCCTATCGCAAGGAGCACATGAGATGCTTGAAGTTTCTGAGAAGAGCATGCAGATCCTGTCGATGTCGCAATTCCCTGCTCATCTAATCCGAGGAGGATGGATTCTCCTTCAATCCCCGTGAATCTGAAATGTGCGTTGTTCACCAGACGTTTCTCAGGATGACCATTCAAATGGCTTTCTTCAATCTGTAATGTATTTTTTATGAGGAGATCGCGTAGTGTTTTCATATAAGGAATATCTTTTGTCATTCGTTTTTCTGCAAGGTCACATGCTTTTCCCAGACCAACGATACCAGGAACATTAAGGGTACTGCTCCGTACCCCTTTCTCATGTCCCCCTCCATGAATAATTGGCTGGACCTTGACTCCATTTCGAATATAGAGCGCTCCTATTCCTTTTGGCCCATAGATTTTATGGGAAGATAACGCAAGCAAATCGATATGTTGTTTCTTCACGTCAATAGGAAGCTTTGCAACCGCTTGTACTGCATCGGTATGGAAGATGATATCATGTTTATGGGCGATCTTCCCGATTTCCTCGATTGGTTGAATGGTACCAATTTCGTTGTTCGCAAACATGATGGTGATAAGAAACGTGTTTTTCGAAATCGATTTCTGAAGCTCTTCAGGGTTGACGATCCCATCCTTATCGACCGGAAGATATTTCACTTGGAATCCTTGTGTTTCAAGATGTCGGCAGGTCTCAAGAACTCCCGGATGTTCTATTGTCGAGGTGATGATATGCGGCCCTTTGGTCGTTCTTTTATCTTTGTTCAGATAGGCCACTCCTTTGATGGCAAGGTTATCTGATTCGGTTCCGCCAGCGGTAAAAATAATTTCATCGTCCTTGGCACCAAGTAAATCACCGACGTGTGTTCTTGCGGTATCGACTGCTTTTCGCGCTTCTCGTCCAAATGCATGGATTGACGAGGGATTCCCATAGTATTCCGTGAAATATGGAAGCATCGTATTAAGTACTTCAGGATCGACTTTCGTGGTGGATGCGTTATCCATGAAAACTCGCTTCATAGTTTTTCGCCTCACTCTATTTCCATCATACGTTGTAATGGCACACGTGCCTTCTGCATAATTTCATCCGAGAGGTTTATCTTCGGTTCCAAAGTCTCCATGCTTTTTAATACTTTTTCTAGCGTAGTTTTTTTCATATTTGGGCATATTGCTGTGGGAACCGGATAGAATTTCTTCCCGGGGTTTTCCTTCTCCAACCGGTAACAGAGCCCTTTTTCCGTACCAATGATAAACTCTTTTATCGGTGATGTCTTCGCATGATTGACCATTCCGTTGGTTGAAAAGACGTAGTCTGCAAACTCGATAATTTCAGGTTGACACTCAGGATGAACAAGGATTTCAGCATGCGGATGTTTCTTCTTTAACACTACGATATCTTCTTTTTTGATATCATGGTGGGTGCGACAGACTCCTGGCCAGAGGATCATCTCTTTTTCTGGAACCTGTTTCTGGATATATAGTCCAAGGTTCCGGTCAGGGATAAAAATGATTTTTTTCGCAGTTCTGCTTTTCACAATTCTGACTCCATTTGCAGAAGTGCAGCAGATATCAGCTAATGTTTTGACGTCCGCTGTCGTATTAATATAAGCGACTACTTCTGCGTCAGGATGTTCTTTGATAAGCCAACTCAGACTTTCCGCATCCACCATCTCTGCCATCGGGCAGTTCGCGGTTTTATCGGGAAGAATCACGGTTTTCTCAGGATTTAAAATCTTTGCTGCCTCTGCCATGAAATCAACGCCGCAGAAAACGATGGTTTTCGCATCTGTTTTGGTTGCTTTTAAGGATAAGTCAAGGGAGTCTCCAACAAAATCAGCGACATCCTGGATTTCCGGGTTTTGATAGTTATGTGCAAGGATCACTGCATGGCGTTTCTTTTTTAATTCCTGTATCTGTTGTTGAAGTGTTTTTTCCATAGTGATAAAACCCGGATTTTTGTCCTGAATATCGCTATGGGACATAAAGGTTGTCTTTGTTGTTATTTTTATTCAGCCAGGGAAAATCTATTTATCCTGGATGCTGATTTACCTGTTGTAGGAGATGGATAGCAGATGGATGTCATAGCATTTGTAATAGGTTTAATCATCGGTGTAATCACCGTAGGACTTGCCATTGAGATAGGGATGAGACGAGTCAATAAGACACAGCCGGCAACCAGACCAACCCATAAATGGAGTATCGCGGAGATAGCAAATCCTCGTATTATCGCGGAGAATATGGGGGCTATCGAGCTTCCAAAGAACGCAAAAGTCGTGGTCAATGAATATCAAAATGGAGCGATGTTGAAGGGAATAGATGTGAAGCAACATTCTGGTATCAGAGGGAACTTTATCCTTGGTGATGATCGGGCGTTGATTCTTTCAGGGCCTATCAAGCAAGATGAGCTTGGTGTGTGGACCGTTGAGAAAGATATGCTTGAAAAACTCAACAAATATTTTAACGATAGTTGGGAGAAAGCCACACCAATGATCGATGACGAGCAAGACAATGAGCATTCTCATTAGACATTCCACGATTCTCACTCAGAATGATTCTCGACAGCAACTTCAGGGAGATGTATATATAGAGGATCATCGTATTGTTGAGATCTCCAAGAAACCGCTTTCTATTGAGGCTGATTATAAAATAGATGGAACAAAGAAACTCGTTTTACCTGGTTTAATCAATACCCATACGCATATTCCGATGACATTGTTTCGCGGGTATGGGGATGACATGCTGCTTAAAGACTGGCTTGCGCAGCGGATCTGGCCAGTCGAAGCGAAGCTTGACAAGAAATATATTGAGAGTGGTACAGAGCTTGGACTCTTGGAAATGATCGCGTCTGGTACAACATCGTACCTTGACATGTATTATTTTGAAGACACAATCGCAAAAGTCACCGAAAAGGTTGGGATGCGTGGGTTCCTTGGCTTTGCTCTTATTGACTTTGATACCCCGGAGTACAAGGCATCAGAGTTAATCCTGCAGTGTGAACAGTTTGTGAAACGCTGGAAAGGCAACGCCTTGATTTCTCCTGTAGTTGCTCCTCATAGTATGTACTCCTGTAACCCAGAAACCCTTCAAAAGTCCCTTGAGGTTGCAACGAAACACCGTGTTCCTCTGCATACGCATTGCTCTGAGACCAGAGACGAAGTCTACGATATAGAAAAGAGATACGGGGTGAGACCGGTTGAGCAATTGAAAAAAATCGGTTTACTTCAAAAAGGTACGATTCTTGCGCATTGCGGGTGGATTACAAAAAATGAGATTCTTGAAATGAAAAACGCTGGTGTCGCGGTATCTCATTGTCCGGTCAGCAACATGAAAATCGCAACCGGTGGGTACGCACCGATTCCTGAACTTCTTGATGTACACGTTCCTGTTGGTTTAGGAACAGATGGCGCAGCAAGCAACAACACCCTGGATATGTTTGAGACGATGAAGTTCTGCGCGCTGGTCCATAAGAATCATCGCTGGGACCCGACAGTACTGCCTGTGCAAACGGTTGTTGATCTGGCGACCATTGGTGGTGCCACATGTCTTGGTGTTCAACAAACTCTTGGTTCTCTTGAGGAAGGGAAAACCGCTGATCTTATCATGATTGATTTGAAAAAGCCGCATCTCACACCGCTTCATGATCCTGTCTCTCATCTTGTGTACGCTGCGAGAGGAACTGATGTTTGCACGACGATTGTTAATGGTAAGCCACTGATGCTCGATAATGAATTCCTGACAATTGATATGCAGGAAACGTTAGAACGTGCGGAGAAGGACGCTCAGGAGTTAACTAGTTAAATCATACGCCTATTTCTGGTGCAGCATGCTGAATCTTATAGGGGTTGTTATTGCATTTATTGTCATCCTTATTCTGATTCGGAAGAAGGTAAATTTTGGGTTGTCCTTGTTTGTTGGTTCTCTTATTGTCGGTGTTTTTTCTCTTGAGGTTATCACACCAATTGATATCCCCAAAGCAATGATTGAAGCAAGTTTCTATTCGTTTGAAAAACAACAGATTATGACTGAGACTCTTGAACTTGCTTTGCTTATGACCTTGATTTTTGTTCTGGCGAAGTCCATGCAAGAGACCGGGGCAATTACCAAACTTATTGATAGTTTACGAACGTTTTTCTCTAAAGGAGGAACCTTGGGGGTTATTCCTGCGGTCTATGGATTGATGCCTGTTCCTGGTGGCGCGTTATTTTCTGCTCCGCTCATCGATAAAGAGGGGGATAAATACAAACTGCAGAAAGATCAAAAGAATTTTTTAAACATCTGGTTTCGGCATGTCTGGTTCCCTATCTATCCGATCTCGGCAGCGATGATACTTATCTGCAGTATTAAATTCTCCGGGGTTCCTATCCAGATGCTTATTCTTGCAGATCTCCCAGCATTTATTGGAGTCGTCCTGATTGGATTTATTTTCCTCAAACGATTCACTGGAAAAACTCCTCACTCCAAGGTTACTGTTGTAAAGGATTACCGCGGATTAGTGTACATCCTTCCACCGATTGTTCCCCTTCTGTTTTATCCTTTGAAATTTATCGGTCTCTCAGAAACAAGGTGTTTCTTAATCGGTGTATCTTTCAGCCTCCTGCTTTTGTATGCTCTCATAAACATTGACGTTACAACCTATGTGACAATTATAAAAAAATCACTAACTTGGAATCTAGCGTTAGCAATCTTTGGGATAATGATTCTTAGGGAGATGATGAAGATTTCTCAGATGCACCTGCTTATCACAGAAACGATGCAAAGCCTTGCGTTTCCAGCACTTCTCATAGTCATCCTTATTCCGCTTCTTCTTGGGACTTTGACGGGGTATAATCTTGGTGCGATTGCGCTCTCCTATCCTCTCGTTGACCCGTTTTTCGCGTTCACTGGAGTGAATATTATTGGCCTTACAAGCCTTATTTTCATGAGCTCTCTCATAGGGTACCTCATCTCACCGATACACCTCTGCAATGTCTTGAGTAGTGAATATTTAAAAACAGATACCACACAGATGTACAAGATGTTTATTCCTGCGGCAATTACTCTTTTACTTATTCAAACGCTCTTTGTGATTATTGTGTTTCCTGCCTAAACCTTTTTTTTTTGGCTTTTCACTGCGTAATCAGTGACACCATAAATTTATTGCCATGCCTTTGTAAAAAACAGTCAAACACCTCCGTGAACGACAAGTCTTATAAAAAGCCAGGGTCTATCACGTGTGTATGAACCAGGGAATGCTGTTTGATCAACTGAAAAACCCGAAGTTTTATGGACCGCATGTGACCTCAGTTCAACTACTTCAAACCCATATCTCCTACGTCGCCCTCACCGGAACCTACGCGTACAAGGTGAAAAAACCAGTGAATTTTGGTTTCCTTGATTTTTCAACATTAGATAAACGCAAATACTTCTGCGAAGAGGAACTACGACTCAATAAGAGACTCTGCCCTGACATGTATCTCGATGTTCTCCCCATCACACAGAAAGACAACACCCTTGAACTCAATGGAGATGGAACGATCGTTGAGTACGTATTGAAGATGAAAGAATTCCCCCAAGAATATATCATGACAAACATGCTTCAACAAGCGAAAATTTCTGAAGAAACCATTGATCATCTGTGTACGGTTCTCGTTGATTTTTATAACACGCAGGAACCCTCGGAAGAGATTAAAAAATACGGTGAATTACAGGCAGTCAAACAAAATATTGATGAAAATTTCGACCAAACCAAACCGATGATTAACCTCACGGTTCCAAAAGAGACGTACTCGTATATTAAAGAAGCGGCAACCAAGTTTTTCGAACGGAAAAAAGAGGTGTTCGGACGCCGGATGAAAGAAGGGCGAATCTATGATTGCCACGGAGACCTACACTCAGGAAACATCGTTGTGACCGGTGAGAACATCCATATCTTTGACTGCATCGAGTTTAACGACCGATTCCGATTCTGTGATGTCGCCTCCGATATCGGGTTTTTAGCCATGGATCTCGATTACTTGAATTACCCATACTTGTCTAGCTATCTGATTCAGAAGTATGTGGAGAAAAGTCGTGACATAAATATCTATTCGGTGTTAAATTTCTACAAATCTTACCGGGCGTTCGTCCGCGGCAAAATCCATGGGTTCCAACTCAACGATCCTCATATCGACCCAGCAAAAAAGAACCTCCTTGTAGAAACCGCGAAGAAATACTTTGACTTGTCACAGTATTATGCAGGCTTGTTTTCACTTGATTTACAGAAGAATAAACCCTTGATATTCCTTGTCAGCGGTTTATCCGGCACTGGTAAATCAACGGTTGCACGCAAAATAGCGGTTGATTACCATGCAACGCAGATTAACACCGATGTCGTTCGAAAGGAGGCTGCTGGTATTGATCAATTTGAACAACATCATGATCAATTCGACACTGGTCTCTATGATCCAAAAAAAATCGATGATACATACGAACGAGTTATGGGGCGTGCATCAACTTTCTTAAAAAAAGGAGAAAACGTTGTCCTGGATGCAACGTTTCAGAAGAAAAAATACCGGGATATGATGCATCATGCCACCGCAAAACATCATGCGACCCTGGTGAGGGTTCAGTGTGTCTGTCCTGATATTGTGGTCAAGAAACGTTTAGAGGATCGTTTGAAGAAGAAATCTGTTTCTGATGGACGCTGGGAGATCTATCTAGAGCAAAAAACAACGTTTGAACCATTTACTTCAGAAGAGGACTGCCGAACGATGGATACCTCTGATGAATCATATGAGTATCGGATGAGCTTCTTTCGGCTGCTTCTTTCTCATGTTGGTGAGGTGATTTAATGGAGATTTCAGGCTATTTGATTGATATTGAAAACGCTGCAATAACCATGAAACAACAAGGGTACAAAACTATCGCAGTTCAGGTTCCAGAGGGACTGAAACGCAGTATTTTTCCTTTGGTTGAATTTCTAAAGAAAGAAACTGGTGCAACGGTTCTTGTGTCCGCGGACGCGTGTTTTGGCGCCTGTGATGTCGTGAATTACGAACTTAAGAACATGGACGTGGATTGTGTTGTTCATCTAGGACATACTGCGATATCCGATGTAGAAAATTTTTGGATTCCAACTATTTTTGTGAACGCGCAATCAACATTGGATGTCTCCAAGGTCGTTGAAAAAGCAATTCCTTCGTTAGTAGGGAAAAAAATTGGGCTTGTCACCACCGCGCAGCACCTTCATACACTTGAGAAAGTTGAGACGATCTTACGGAAACACAACCTTGAGCCATTCATTGCTGAGGGTGATGAACGAATATCAACAAAGGGCCAGATTCTGGGATGCAATTTTTCTGTTGGGACGAAGATAGCTGAGAATGTTGATTGCTTTTTATTTATTGGGAGCGGAACGTTTCACCCGGTTGGTCTCTTGATGAGTGCAAGAAAACCGGTGATTGCCGCTGATCCGTATACCAATGCCGTGAAAAAACAAGAAATCGAAGATATGAAGAATAATATGTTGCGACAGCGGTACGGCGCAATTGTTGCGTGCCGGAGTGCACGGCGGTTCGGTATTATTATTGGGGTGAAACGTGGTCAACAACGCATTAAACTTGCTTGTGAGATACAACAGATGCTTGATTCTGCAGGTAAACTCTCCTTGTTGATTACGATGGATGAATTTTCCCCGGTGTCTCTGCAAGGGTTTGATATTGATTGTTATGTGTCGACCGCGTGCCCACGGATAGCGATTGATGACTATCTGCAGTACAAGAAGCCGATGATTACTCCTGTGGAACTGGAGATTGTTCTTGGCAGACGCGAGTGGGAGACCTATGTTTTTGATGAGATTCTTGAGTAGGTCTGCAAAGCCTTTTTATGCCCGAGTTTCCTCATGGTTCATATCATGAATATGTTATCTCTAGGGTGTCAGCCTTTAGATGTCCTGTTAGGAGGCGGTCTTGAAAGCGGAATCATTACACGAATCTATGGTGAGGCCGGTACTGGAAAAACAAATCTGTGTCTGCAGGCTGCTCGTGAGTGTGTTTTATCGGGGAAGAAAGTTGCGTACATTGACACAGAGGGTGTTTCGGTTGAGCGGATACGACAGATCTGCGTGGACTGCGATTATAAGAAAATACTCCGTGATATCCTTTTTTTTACCCCGACATCGTTTGAATCTCAAGAACAGATGATTTGCGATGCGATTGCGACGAAAGGAGTAGGTCTCATCGTTGTTGATACGATCACGATGTTTTATCGACTGAATCTCGAAGATGATCGGGAAGGCGGGATTCGTTCGTTTACCAGGCAGGTGACGAACCTGCAGGTTACTGCGCGAGAAAAGGATTTGTTTGTCATTATTACCGAGCAAGTGTATACTGATAAAGCTGGTGAGGTCAAACCGTTCACGAACCGAGATGCTGAGCATATGACGAAAACCATTCTACGGCTTGATAGAAAAGGAATCGGGGAGCGAGAAGCAACGATTATCAAACACCGGTCACAGCCAGAAGGGAAAAAAGCGTGTTTTCGAATTAGTACGGTTGGGTTGGAATAAAAAGAAAAAAGGATAAAAAAGGTTTAAGGTCCGGGTACTTCCGGTCCGATATTTAAGAAACCTGCTGGGTTATTTTGATTTGCATATTCAGTGGCAATCCATGCTGCGCTTAACGGTATGTTAGCGATACGTATTTCATCAAGGAGACCACTCCAATGAGAACGACTGGTTGGTCTATCAAGAGCACCTATAGAATTGGTGTCAGTGGATTGATCATCAAACCACATTCCATTTGGATTCTGTCCATCCTGCCAGTTAAGTGACACTGGTTGACCATCGAAATAGAACGTATTTCCGTTATCAGTGCCTTTAGATAACCAGGCGGCTTGATGCCATTGTCCGTCATTCATCCCATTCGGCTTGAAACCTTGATAATTCGAAGACGTCCCATAGACATCCCGGGCGAACCAGAGGTTATCGTTGTAATATTTCCCACATACAAGGTAAGGTTTATCAGTGGTTGTTTTTGCTTCTCCCCAGACTGCTCCTATTTCATTGGCGGTTGTCTGTATCCAAGCGATGCAGGTACCCGTGTCTAGTGAGTTTGTAAATTCTGAAAATGAGATGTAGTCGTCAGCGCCATCAAACTGAAGGCAGGGTCCAATTTTACCATTAATCAAATCCGATGACGTCATATCCCCTTGAGCTGTACCATCATTATCTTTTGATGAACTATCAATAATATTTCCCATTGGATTATTGTTCAGATGCCAAACCGCATTAAAGTGGTTAATCCACACCTTTTCAGGAAATTGCTGATTAGAACTCGATGAATTCCCATAATACATGTAGAGCGAAGTATCTTCTGTCGAATGGACAATTGGTATATTCATCCACGCAGTCAGTATACCTGTAGAACCATCAAAATATTCAATTTCATGATACAACTTTGTAGCAACACCCAAGTTGTCCATGAATAAGATGTCGTCGCCATCATTCTGTGCTTTATCCCGTAAATCTTGATCAGTAACACTAATAAGAAGAGGGAAATTTGTTAAATCCCCTGTAACTTGATTATGATCGATAGTGATCTTTTTCCGATAGTTCCATCCTTGGGTAAACGGGTCGAATGGTGGTTTCCCTTCAGTGAAGAAACCATATGTTGCGGTTGTTGTTTCTTTTCCATCGGTTACTTCAACTGTCCAGCGATAGATTTTATCGATAGCAAGACCACTAATAGGAACGGTGTACAATCCAAAGGGTTTTAAATTCCCACTGCCAGAACCAATGTCCGGCTCGGTTGTAACACTATAGCTCATCAGATCACCGTCGGGATCTTGTATTCGAAATTGTAACTCTGAAAGCGAGACAAGGGCGTTTTGTTCTCCATCAGCAGGTAAAATATCAGAAATGATCGGTGCTCTATTGGGTGGATAATGTTCGACATATTCTGCGGTCGTAGACGTTAGTAATGCGTATCCGATGAATCCGTATAGAGTGTAACCTGGTAGTGCGTAGGAGATGCCAATTCCCATGAAACCGAATGCGAACCCTGTTTGTGCACCTTCTGCAACATAGCCTTTGCTGGTGAGCAGGTTTGCTGCAGTGGAGAGGCCAGTGCCTAGCCACAGCATCGCTATACGAGGTCTTGGGAGAAGAAATAACGGAATTAGTATTCCTGATCCCTCCCCGCCCATGCTGCAGAGCGCACAGGTTCCTCGGTTGGCAAATGGTTGTGGTAAGGATGCTGTGTTTCCTGTCTTTTGTAGTCGCTCTACCCATCTGGGATTGAGTAAGGAAAGATAGGCTTCTTTTGATACACCTTGCGGGATTAATCCTTTTTCATCGAGCAGATCGACAAACGCTATTTTTAAGGATTGAGTCTTCTCACTATAAGGATGTTGCGTCATCTCAGATTTCAGCTCTTTCAATTTATCAAAAATCAGTGTAGCATCATCAGCTGAGAGAGCGACGTCTTGTTTTTTCAGGCCGGTTGTACCAAAAACATTGAGAGAAAACACCGAGGTTTTCTCAGTTGTTGGAATAAAAAGTGCATCAACACTTTTTTGTTCAAAAGAGTCTCTAGAGTGCCCCAGAAGACCGGGAGCAATGTTTGTTGATAGCAGCACCATAACAAGTCCGAAGACTAATCCGGTTTTGATTACGATTCCTTTCATCTCTTTCCCCAGGGTGCATTAATCACGCTCTGTATATTAATCTTTTGAATATAATATTTTTATATCCAATACGTTGAAACAAATATCAAAACAGAGAACTAAAACTATTTAACACTAGTTATGATTTAATGAACGACTATGGATGAACACGAGGAAATTAGCTATAAAACACTCCGGAGACTCCAACAGGGAGAACAGACCTCTTCTGTTCTTACGAAAATCAATGTGAATTTCTACCAGGATCTTTTTTCTTATGTAAAAACTATTGAACAAAGCGTTGAAAATGAAAAGAATCCACTGAAACTCAAACTCTTCACTGATGAGGCTCAAAATACAAAGAAAATCGCAAATAGCATCTATGAGCTTCGAGAGAAAAAAATCGTCCAGGCTGCTCTTGCGACAGCACGTGGTGCAGCCCCTGACCTCAAGAATCTCTTAGACATCGAAAAAAAACTTTATAGTGCTCTTGTTGAACAGATCGCGGTCTCTCGTAAGGAAATCTTTGAAGAACCAACAGACCGCCATTCAAAAAAACAACCAGCATCTCCGCCGGTTGTTGATCAACTGAAGAGAGATCCAAATACAAATCCGATCGTCCGCGTCCTGGAAGATACACCTGAGTTTATCGGGACCGATGAGAAAACCTATTCGTTACGCAAAGAAGACGTGCTTTCACTCCCCAGCGAAATGACCGAACCACTCCTAAAAAAAGGGGTAGTAAAACAGGTAAAATAGGGCACCCTACATTTTTATATACCTTTCTTACTTACGGTTACAATCGAACTGTGATATCTATGAAGATTCCCCGGAAAATCAAACGATACTGTCCGTTCTGCAAAAAACACACGCTTCACGAAGTTGACAAGATGAAAAAACGGAAAGCAAGTGAGCTGAAACGAGGACAACGGCGGTTCAGACGTGCTACCAGCGGATACGGAGGGTTCCCACGACCAAAACCAGAGGGGCGAGAGAAAACCAGCAGGCGGATAGCGACCCGATTTATGTGTACAGTCTGTAAAAAGATGCATCAGCCGCCAAGTATCCGGTCAAAAAAATTTGAGATAGAAGGTGAATAAACAAATGGATCAACCAAAAAGCAGGTTCATTAAGGTACGATGCAATGATTGTGAAAACGAACAAGTTCTGTTTGATAAGGCAAGTACCACGGTCCTCTGCCACATCTGCGGTAGTAAACTTGCAACCCCAAATGGTGGGAAAGCACGGATTAAAGGAACCATTTTAGAGACCATCGAATAAGGTTCATCTGCATGTTGAAGAAGGAGTACCCTGAAGAAGGAGAACTCGTTGTTGGTACTATTACCAAAGTCCAAGGCTTTGGTGCATTTGTGTCACTTGATGAATACCCGAATAAAGAAGGGTTCATACATATTTCTGAAATAGCAACCGGATGGGTTAAACGCATCCGTAATTTTGTCAGAGAAAAACAGAAGGTTGTCTGTAAGGTTGTTCATGTTGATGCTGCAAAGAAACACATCGACCTTTCCCTTAAGAAGGTGAATGATCATCAACGCCGGGAGAAAATCCAGGACTGGAAGAATGCGCAGAAAGCAGCCAAGCTCTTTGAGATGGTTGCACAAGGGCTCGGCAAATCAGTGGACCAGTGTTATAAAGAATTCGGTGATGGGCTCATCAAGAAATACGGGACGATGTATGCCGCATTTGAAGAATGCGCCTATGATGCAAACACCCTGAAAAACGATGGATTTTCTGGGGATTGGCTCAAGAAATTTGATGAGGTTGCAAAGACCAGTATCACTGTTCCTTTCGTTGAAATTAAAGGCATGTTGCTTCTCACTTCATACCTACCAGATGGGATTACTCATATCAAAGAAGCACTCATAGTTGCGGAAAAAAGCGAGTTTGATGACGTCAGCATCGATATCAAATACATTGGCGCACCTCGCTACATGATTAAAGTAAAAGCTCCTGATTATAAGATTGCTGAATCACAGATGAAAAAAGCAGTCGAGCGGGCAGAAACATTTATGACAAAAATGAAAGGCGAATGTGAGTTTCAACGCGAAGTCGAAGAATAATGTCTGAGATACTCTATTGTAAAAACTGTCAGCGGTACACCATCCATCCGGTCTGCAGCACCTGTAAAGAAAAAACAGTTTTAAACACGCCTGCACGGTTCTCGCCTCAGGATCATTATGGGAAGTACCGTCGGGCGTTAAAAAAAAGGGATAAGGACGAACTGAGACAATGAAATTAGTTGAAATAAAGTACGTTGAGAAAAAACCGAAGCTTAAAAATCCGATTTTTATCGAAGGATTACCCGGGATCGGGAATGTTGGGAAACTCGCTGTTGAACATCTCATTGATTCGATGAAAGCAAAAAAATTCGCTGAATTGTATAGCAAGGATTTTCCGCCACAGGTGTTCATTAACCCGGATGGCACCATCAAGTTGGTTAACAACGAGTTTTTTTATTGGAAAGCAAAGAAGCGAAGTCAACGAGATATCGTTTTTCTGACCGGGGATTACCAAGGGCTGTCTTCCCAAGGGCAGTATGAACTTGCAGAGTCCATCCTTGATGTTGTGCAGAGTCTTGGCGTAAAACAAATGTTTACCCTTGGTGGGTATGGTCTCGGTCGGGAAATCAAAGAACCAAAGGTACTGTTTGCAACAACCGATGTGCATCTAGTAAAAACCATGAAAAAGTATGGTGCGGTGTTTAAGAAAAACGAACCTGGCGGTGGTATCATTGGTGCAAGCGGACTTCTCCTTGGACTGGGGAAACTCCGGGGCATGGCCGGCACCTGCTTTATGGGCGAGACACCAGGGTACCTCGTTGACCCAAAGAGTGCGAAAGCGGTCCTGAAGGTTCTTACGAAAGCGGTGAATGTTGAGATCGATCTGTCTCGGCTTGAGGAAAAAGCAAAGGAGATAGAGTACATCGCTCAGCAGCTCAATGAAATGGAAACTATGGTTAAGGAAAAACCTGATGATATCAGGTATATCGGTTGATTTCCTTGTCTATTTTTTTCTTATCTTGTTAGATTCAAGAAAAAGAAAGAAAAAAAAGATGCTTGTTAGATGATTTTAACAAAAAAGAGTAGGACTATGGCATCTTTTTGTATGGATAACTCTTTAACGTTTGCTGCGGACACTTTCAATGATAGTGTCACTTTTCCAAACCCAAAGATGAATCCTGATTTCACGATGATTTCATTTCCTGGTAATAATTCTGAGATACTACCGGTGACATCCTTCTTGAATAATAAGAATCCACCAGAAGTCGTGTAATTCCAGGTGAGATCCCATGCGGAATAATTCCCGATGTTTTTAATGACGAACGAAGGTCCAAAGAAGTTGCTGTTCATGGTGATACCAAGGAATGTTTCTCTCAAACCATAGGTTTTGAAACATCCGTCAGCGTTCGGAATTAATTCACCCCAGGTTTTTCCATCGTCGATAGAAAGCATCACGCTTCCGTTTGGGTACATGTTCGTGCCATTACCAGAAATCCAGTAATAGTTCTCAGTAATATTTGCTGTGTAGACAACAAGGTAATACGTCTGTCCAGGGATCACCCAGATGTCATCAAAGTTGAAATTGATCCATGCCAGTTGATCCTCTGTCGGGGTCCCATTCACAACAGGGAATTCACCTGGTGTGACGGAAATAATAGCGAGGTTCTCACCGGTGAGATTATCTCGAACCGCAAGAACACAGGGGGATGAGGTTGATGCATTTCGAGCCATGAGGAATTGTGTTCGTGTCAAGAGTTCTTTTTGCGGTATGAATGACTGTGCTACGGAGAGATTCGCATAGAATCCCAAAAAATTTGTTGGGCCTAAGGGTAATGATCCATCGTAATCGATCATCGATTGATCGAGTTCATCGACATAGGTTGTTCCTACTGTGTTGTTTGTATAAGTTTTTTTTGCTGGTTGGTATGCACCGGTTGCAATAGTTCCTAATCCGCCAAGGACCATAATCCCTATTATTACGACTGACAATAGTTTCTTCATATTTACCTTCCTCTCTTCATTTTGTTGTGTAAATATTATATCAGTTTGGTATATAAATATTTGTAACACAAAGAACGTTGGAGCCGAAGAATCAAACGAGAAAAAAGACTGATTTTTCACATTTTTCTTCCACGATGCTCACGATTGGATGATGAACGTTTTATAACGGTCTCCTCGAATTGAGAAAGATCATGCACGACATATGGTCCGGAACTGGTTTTGTTTCTGTCGAGATAAAACGCGGCGATATCAAGTTTTTGTGGGGAAAGGTAATCGAACTCTTTATGGTCACCAACATGAACCATTTCTTGCGGTTGTATTGAAAGTTTTTTGCAGATCATCGCATAGAAATCCGTGACTTTTTTAACCGTGTGAAAGTCTGAGGTTGATGAAAAAATCTGGTCGAAGTAGCCGCTGAGTTTGGATTTTCTGAGTTGTACGTCTATGAATTCTTTCTTTGCGTTGGAACTGATGATGAGGCTATAGTGTTTTGATAATCGCTTCAGGACTGATGAAACTTCGGGATAGATTTCAACGTTTTTTCGATATTTTAAGAGCATTTTTTTCCAATCAGCTTGAAGGTCGAAGCGGTCGAACCAGTATCCGGGGTCGTACCATTCGATCCGGTTGTCTCCTATCTTATCGTATTCTTCGAAGAGATATTTCTTTGCCACATCTACATCAACATGGTGTAGTTTGGCGTAGAGTGCTGGTACGCCTTCGAGCCAGAATGCATCTGCGAAGGTATGTTTCGCAATGGTACCATCAAAGTCAAAGGAGATTACTTTAATCATAGGGTCCGCTGATACATCCTGTGTCGTATTAAAAGCTATTCTGCAGAGAAACGAGGGGGGCATCTTTTATATTCAGGTTTTCTGTACAGATTTTTGTTTGTTTTTGTACATCAGTTGATAACCAATGACCGCCAGCAGACAAGCAATGATGAGTACTATAGCGATGCTCGTCGTGGTTGCAACATTCACGTCGGTGGTTGTAGTTGGCTGTGTCATTCGTTTCATCCAGATTCCAAGGAACGCCCAGAGAACAACAAGGCTAAACGCAATGTCTTTCCGTAATGCAAGCATTAGGATGGTAAGAAGTGTTCCGACCGCGACAATAAGGATCGTCCAGGTTAATGGGTCAATCCCAAAACCGTCCCATTTCACCGAAACAAGGAATGCGGCGACATTTGCGATAGTAGCAACCGTAATCCAACCAAGATACACGCTGAACGGGACCTGGACGCAGAGTTTTTCTGTCATGGTGACGTTTGATTTACCGATGTTGAGACGAATATAAATTGCTAGGAGTGAGATGAGGAGGATGATCATCATGAGTAACGACAGACCGACATATTCGTAGTGCCACAGGAAAATCCAGGCGCTGTTTGCGATGCTGCTTACGACGAATAAAAAGGTGATTTGTTGCAGAAATGGCATCTCGAGTTCTTCTTTTTTAAAGAGGTCTCTTGCTTGGTACATCGCGAAGACAACCCAGAGGATGTAGATGATACCCCAGATAGAAAAGGTGATACCTGCGGGTACGAATAAGTTTGGTAATGCGTCTGAGAGTTCTTGGGTGGTTTTACCGTTGAGTGGAAGAATCACTGCAAGGGCGTTGACGAGGATGGTAATTATTACTGCAAGTATGTTTCCGGTCTGCAGTAGTTTCTTTTTCACACGTGGTAACATACGATATACTCCTAACCAGAGAATCTCTTTCATCGAGATAAGCTTTATGGGCTGTGTCAACGGAAAAAATATTTTTTAACGAGGGCAGGCTGCCAATCCATGTTTTGCTAGATACTGCTGATGGTACTCTTCTGCAGGGTAAAATGGAGTTGCTTTTGTAATTTCAGTTATGATCTTTTTTTTGTATTTCCTTGATTGTTCGAGATCCTCTTTTGATGTTTCTGCTGCTGTTTTCTGTTCTACGGTATGATAGAATATGACTGATCTGTATTGTGTTCCGACGTCAGGCCCTTGTCGATTCTTTGTTGTCGGATCATGGATATCCCAAAACACAGTTAAGAGGTCCTCATAGGATATCTTGCCTGGGTCATAGGTTATTTCAACGACTTCCGCATGCTCGGTTTTGTCGGTGCAGACCTCTTCATAGGTTGGGTTTTTCAATGTTCCTCCCATGTACCCCACGGTGGTGGAGCTCACTCCTTTGAGGTGTCGAAACGCTTCTTCAACGTGCCAGAAACAGCCTGCTCCAAACGTAGCTTTCTCCATAGGTAATCCTTCTTTTGGTTCCCTATTAAGATGTTTTATTATTAATATTTTTACCTGTTTTCAGGGGAATAATGATGTCGTGTTAACAAAACAATAAAGAAATATATATGTCATTGCTATTTCCGTATTGCTAGTAGGGATTCATCGTGAAAGAAGAAGACATAAAGATGTTTCTTGACGATTTCAAAAAAGCAGATATTACAAAAAAGCTGGACATGTGGTACTTCGCAGTCGAGCAAGAAGCAATCTGGGAAGAAGCTCTCGCGGAAATGTCCATGATCGCACAAGCGACAAACCCGCAGAAAGGAAAAGTGATGGAAGAAGAATAATTGATGTGAGCACACATGAATGAGGACGATAAAAAGGAGTTCATAGAAGATTTCAAGAAAGGTGACGGGCCGAAACGCCTGGATCTTTGGGATTACGCACTCGCCCAGCAAGTAATCTGGGAGAATATTATCGCAGACATGCAGAAGATCGCGCATGAGCAAGGGGTTGACAAGGAACTCGACAAACTGATAGGAGATGATATGAAAGGTGTGGAATAAATCTTCGGTCCCTAATTTTTCGAAAGATCATAGAGAGAGGCTTACAACAACATTTTTATAAAGAAGTCCCTCTATTATAGGAATAGAGGAATTTTCACATGAGAAATATATTGGTTATATTCATCTGCCTCTTACTTACGCTACCTATCACCCAAGCAAACTATCTCAACACCACACAAACAGAAAAACAGAGTTCTTCTCGCGCTGCCTTATTAAACGGAGGATGGCTTGAGGAACGAGAGAACGTCACGATACTTCATGTGAATGGATCAAATTATCAAATGGGATACCAGCATGGGTACCTACTGCAAGAAAAAGTTCAGGAAAATATTCGTGCGTTTTTGGACTTTGCAAACACTTCTATCTCATACGATGCACTCCTTGCCATGTGGGACACTATGAACGTGTATGTTCCGCAGGAATACAAAGACGAGTTGCAAGGGATTGCGGATGGCGCAAACATCTCATTTAACGATATCGCGGTGTCGATTGCAGCGATCGAATATGCAGATCATGGGTGTTACGGCATCGCTGCATGGGGTCCTGCTACTATTGATGGAAAATTGTATCACGCTCGGAGTTTTGATTTGCCATCAACCATCCAAGATCCGGTGACCGGGAGATATGCTCATAATAATACTGTGCTTGTCGTCCGGAAACCAACTAATGGTTCTGCTTCGCTGTGTCCTTCGATTGCAGGGTCATTTCACACCGGTGGAGGCATCAATGAGCATGGGATCGCTCTTGGTATTCAAATCTGCTGGAGCAAAGACCAAACCTTCCAGGGAAATCCGTACCATTTCCGGGTTCAACAAGTCCTTGATTACGCGACAACCGCTGAAGACGCGATAAACATAGTAAATACGAATCGAACACATGGATTCAACTTTATCATCTCGCAAGCAAGTCCACCAGAAGGTTTCATCGTTGAACAAACAGCGAACCATACCTACGTTGGCACCTATAATGACTCCGTTGAATCCAAACATCCTTTTTGGGGCTTTGATCATGTGGTACGACGAACCAATGTGTTTCTTGAAACGACCATCGCAGAAACTCAACGAAAACGCTACGACCCTACCGGATTCATCGGATTTCTCAACCTGCTCCTCTATAAAAAAACCAATTGTCCGTTTTTTGCAGTCTACCAATTATACTCATCCGTGAGCAATGAAATAAATACTTCCTGGGGTACTATGGATCTGAATGGAACCATGCAGGCACTGCAAAACGGATACCGTGCAGATCACAATTTTCTCTTAAGACTTATCGAAATACTAGGGAAAGGCACTGGGATGGCAGAGGCATGGAACCAATGGACCGCGTGCCCCGATACCGGTGATATGGTCGTCAGTTTCGCAACCCATGACCAAATGGCATTCAAGACAGAACCCCATTATTTCAATCTCTATGATCTGCTAGACGCTAAACAGCCATAAGTAGTAGGAACTTATTATTTGGATCCCTCCGTTTTATTTTTCTTTTTCCTCCATACAATAATATACTTCATACCCAATGCTTTTAGTCATGCATGCTCCCCGTATCGACCTGTTTGAATGGTTGCTCCAGAACGCCCCCAACGCCACTTATAATCTCGCATTCAGCAACATTTATGGGTTAACCGTGGAAGAATATCAAAAATATACTGATTTTACACTTCCAAAAAATTTTGATCTTGGTTCAAACGCACAATACGGCGCTCACGAGCTAAAAGAAACTCTGAGTGTGATGTACAACTGCACACCAGACAATATCGTAACGACCACTGGAGCGTCTGAGGCGAACTTCCTTGTGTTCTCCTCCCTCCTTTCTCAAGGAGATGAGTTCATTATCGAACAGCCAGGATATCAACCGATGTGGTTGACCCCGGAGATGCTTGGTGCTCGACGAATCAACTGGCCGAGAAAATTTGAAAACAAGTTCAGAGTTGATAGTGAAACACTTTCGAGCCTTATCACAGAAAAAACCAAGCTGGTTGTACTCACTAACCTTCACAACCCCAGTGGCGTCTTAACGAATCAACAAACAATCAAAACTATTGCTGAGATCGCAGAAGAAGGTGGTGCGTATGTCCTGGTCGATGAAATCTTTCTTGATGGCTCCTATTCAAAAAAACCCTCCTGTTTTGGGATACCGAATGTTCTGGTGACATCAAGTGCAACGAAGATATACGGTCTCGGAGGACACCATACCGGATGGATCATCGCACCAGAAGGGATAGCAGCACAATGTCAACGCATGAAAGCACATACAACAGGCGCGTCGTCATCTATCTCCGAGATTATGACTGCTCATCTGCTTAAAAATGCTCGTGATGAAGTCATAAAACGATTTCAGAAACACGCGACAACAAACCGTGTTGTTGTGAAGAAATGGATGACGCAACATAAGGATTTATTGAAGTGGGTGGAACCTGATGGTGGTATTGTGTGTTTCCCGAAATATTCCCTAAATGTTCCTTCTGTGGTGCTCTGTAAACACTTATTTGAGGCACAGAAGATATTGGTAAACCCTGGTGCGTACTTCAATTCGGAAGGTTTTATTCGATTATCATTTGGTGGCGATAAGGAAACTTTGCAGAGCGGGTTAGAAGCGCTTACGAACGGTTTGCAGGATGTACATCGTAACCATCATTCGTAATCATTCCTTCTTTTCGTTAAATATGTTTTTATAACCTAACAATGATTAGAAACTATGACGATTACTACTGTTCGAAAGCGAACCGGGGAGCTTGTTGCTTTTAATGCTGAAAAAATTACGGTTGCTATTCAGAAGGCAATGTTTGCTTTAGATATGAAAAACAGAAAAAAAGCTGAATTCCTCACCAAAGAAATTGTTGATTCCCTCCAAGATAAAATATCAACTTTTTTGGATGGTATCCCCGATATTGAACAAATTCAAGAAACCGTTGAAGATATCCTTGAGCAACGAGAAGAACGAGTGTATAAAGTCTATTCGTTGTATCGACGCTCACGGGGGATTGCACGAGAAATAAAACAGTATTTCAAAATACGGGATGATCTGAAACTTGAGGTCAACGCCCTAAAAGTGCTTGAAGAGCGGTACCTCTTGAAAGATGAAGATGGCAATATCATTGAAACACCAACGCAGATGTTCCGACGTGTCGCAAAGGCAATCGCTATTGTGGATAATAAATATGGAACAAACTCGAAGAGAACCGAAGAGGATTTTTTCACTGCGATGTGTAACCTTGAGTTTCTTCCGAACTCACCGACATTGATGAACGCGGGAACCAAACTCGGGCAATTGTCTGCGTGTTTTGTTCTACCGATTGAGGATAGTCTTGAGGGTATTTTCACGACCCTAAAGAATATGGCGTTGATTCAGCAGTCCGGTGGTGGAACTGGTTTTAGTTTTAGTAATCTGCGGGAGAAAGGAGCGATTGTGAAAAGCACCAAGGGTGTTGCGAGTGGTCCTATCTCGTTCATTCGTATCTATGATAGTACAACAGAGGTGATCAAACAAGGAGGGAAACGTCGTGGGGCAAACATCGGTATCCTCTCCTGTTTACATCCTGATATCGCTGAGTTTGTGACCGCGAAATCAGGGAAACGGCTCACGAATTTCAATATCTCGGTTGCTGCGACTGATGTGTTCATGCGGAAGGCGTTGAAAGGCGAAACACTCACCTTACGAAGCATAAAAGGTGGGAAGATTGTTCGGAAGATCAATGCAGCAGCCTTGTTTGATATGATTGTCAAGAACGCATGGGAGACCGGGGATCCTGGGTTGTTGTTCATTGATGAGATTAACCGGAGACATCCTTTGAAGAATGTTGGTGAAATTGAGGCGACAAACCCGTGTGGTGAGGTCCCGTTGCTTGCGTATGAATCCTGTAACTTAGGGAGTATTAATTTAGTAAAAATGGTGAAGAAAGGAAAAATAGATTGGGGGAAACTTCGGGTGACCACACGACTTGCGGTTCATTTTTTAGATAACGTCATTGATGCGAATAACTATCCGTTGAAAGAAACAGAGAAGATCACGAAAGCGCATCGGAAAATCGGTCTCGGTGTGATGGGATTTGCTGATCTCTTGTTCATGCTTAAGATACCCTATGGTAGTAAGGAGGCGTTGCGGCTTGGTGAGCGGCTCATCACGTTTATTGCAAAAGAAGCACGAGAAACGTCAGTGGAGCTTGGAAGAACGCGTGGTTCGTTTACGAATTTCGAACAAAGCACTTGGTGCCGGCAATATCCTGCGATGAGAAACGCGACCTGTATCACGATCGCACCTACAGGGACTATCAGTATCGTTGCCGGTTGTTCCTCGGGTATCGAACCTGTGTTTGCGTTAGCGTTCCTTCGGCGGGTAATGGAAGGCAAACAATTACCCGAGATAAACGAGACCTTCAAACGGGAGTTGATCCGACGTGACCTGTATTCAGATGAGTTGATTCGAAAGATTTCAAAAACCGGGAACATACAGGACATCAAACTTCCTGCAGATCTGAAAAAAATCTTTGTAACCTCGCTTGATATTTCACCAGAGTTTCATGTCCGGATGCAAGCTGCGTTCCAACGACATGTCGATAATGCAGTCAGTAAGACCGTGAATCTCCCAAAGGATTCCACGATGCAAGACGTGAGAAATATTTATCTGCTTGCTTGGAAGTTGAAATGTAAAGGGATCACGGTTTACCGGTACGGCAGTAAACCAGAACAAGTCTTGTATCTTGGTACGGGAAAACCGATCGTGGTTACGACTGATTATGCGGGAGGCTGTCCTACAGGTTTATGCCCTCTCTAATCCTGATAAAAACACAAATATTTAAGTACCGTGATGCGATAGGAACTTTTATCCTACGGATGAAATTGATGCACCAATACTCCGAGGAGTGTGTTTTTTTTGTTTGTTGGGATGGGCGTACGGACGGAGCGACTATGGAGAGTATTAAGGAAGGGGATAAGGTTCAGATTTTATGTGAGGCGAAATTAGAAACTGGTGAGCTTTGTTATAAGAATAATACAGAGAACCTCATTGAGATTGTGGTCGGAGAAGGGAAGTTTTTTCCTGCAATTGAGAAAGTATTACAGGATATGGCGGAGGGAGAATCAAAGGTCGTGACGCTGGAACCTGAGGATGCGTTTGGTCCTCATATGGATGACCTGGTCATTAAGGTGCCAAAGACGGTGTTTAAACCTGAAGTGCCACTGGAGGTCGGCTCGCGCATTAAGATTGATGTGCCCACCGGGAAATCTTTTGTTGGTACGATTGTCGCAATGGATGAACAGACGTTTACATTGGATTTAAATCATCAGCTGGCAGGGAAACGATTAGTTGTGAACGTCACGGTTGTCTCGATAGCGGAGCAAGTGAAACGGTAGGGTTTCCATCTCATGCCTCTCTTTTTATAAAAATTGCATTGATTTCCCTTTTATATTTATGATAAAGGTTTAAATATCTCTTTTGATTTGCCAGAAAGAAGGTTTGATTAATATGATGTCAAATAAGAAAAAAAATTTTACAGAATATGATGATATTGACGTCTTAAAACGGACGTATAGTTCCTTGTAACAATTTATAATTGAAGAAGATGCATAAGAGAAAATATATGACAATAAAAATTTTAATTTCCGGCGGAACGTTCGATAAAGAATATAATTCATTAACCGGCGAATTGTCTTTTAAAAAATCACATGTAAATGAGATGCTAAGACTGGGAAGATCACGGTTAAATATAAAAATAAAAACAGTAATGATGAAGGATAGTCTGAGCATGACTGATGTTGATCGTAAAAAGATTTTAAAAGAATGCCAGACTTGTATAGAAAATAAAATACTTATCACTCATGGCACCGATACCATGACTGAAACTGCGAAACTCTTAGGGCAGCATATCAAAGATAAAACCATTATTTTAACAGGTGCGATGATCCCTTATGCGTTTGGTAGCTCCGATGGTTTGTTTAATTTAGGAAGCGCTCTTGCGTTTATTCAAACACTCCCACCGGGGGTTTATATCTCAATGAATGGGAAATTCTTTGATTGGGATAATGCCAGGAAAAATAAACAAACAGGTTTATTTGAAGAAATTAAATAATTATTTTTAACAGTAATTAAATAAAAAAGAGAAAAAAGGCTTTATTTTTTTCTTCTTTTTCTTTGGTGGCAGCATCTTTTACTCCTTTTCCAAATGCTTTGACGACGCCCCAACCTTTCTTTGCGCCTTTCCCTATAACCTCTCCGGTTTTTTCAGCAACTTCTTCTGCTTTTCCTTTTTTTTATATTATTTCTTATGTGTGATTATAGGATTAGGTCCAATTTTTTTAATCTCAGCGACAAACTCAGTGACCACCGTTGCAAACTTTTGTCCTTCCGAGGCAGAGACATATTCAAACCGTACTCGTTTCGGATCAATCCCAAGTTCCTCTAATAATTTTTTTAAGAGTTTAACCCTGCGGTTCGTCTTATAGTTTCCCGATTGGTAATGGCAGTCACCAGGATGACATCCTGCGATGAGCACTCCGTCAACTCCTTTTCTGAGTGCTTCAAGGACAAACGCCGGGTCAACTCTCCCAGAACACATGACTCGGATTGATTTCAGATTCGAAGGATACTTCATCCTGCTTGTACCGGCAAGGTCTGCTCCCGCGTAACTGCACCAGTTACAGAGGAATCCAAGGATGTTTGGTTCGAATTCTTTTACCATATTGTTTTTCCTCTACGCGTTTTTTAATTCAGTGAGAACTAAGTTCACCGCGGTTGGTACCGCAGATGCAACCTCTTTACTGAGTTGTTCTCCAAAGTCGAGGGTGTTCTTCACGACGATACCGATCACGACGATCTCTTGAGGGAGATGCTCTTCTCCCAGTTGTTTTGCTAGAAGCAATGCTTCAGAAAGTGAGACATCATGAGGATTGCAGGAATGAACAGCAGGTGCTTCAGTCAGTGAAAAACGTTTGACCTCACCTGTTTTGCTGCCTTCCTGCTTAACTGCATCAACAAGGATGACTTTGTCAAACCCGCGGATCATGTCCAGGAGATTCATTCCTCCAGTGTATGCGATGTCCAGAATTACCCTTGAATCTTTCAAATGTTCACGTAGTTCATTGATGACATGGATTCCAACACCATCGTCCTGCAGAATCGGGTTTCCGACACCAAGCACAATCGTTTTCATTGTTCTCCTAGATTCGTGAGATTGTTTTTGAGAGGTTCTTCTTGTGATCATAAATATTCACGGTCAAGGGCATCCCACCAGGTAATGTATGCGTCGCGCACCCAAAACACGGGTCGTACGCACGGAACGCCATTTCGACTTTGTTGAGCAGCCCGTCGTTGACGTTTCCTTTCTTTATCACGCCTTTGGCGGCATCACGGACCGACATGGTGATTGCACCCGCATTATTCGTGGTTGCAACAATGAGGTTTGCTTTCTCAACTAATCCGTTCTTGTCAAGTTTGTAGTCGTGGATCAAGGTTCCTCGTGCCGCCTCAACCACGCCGATTCCTGCCCCTGGATTTCCGACCGGGTTTCGAATATGTGAAGAGGTAATCTCTGAATCCTCAATGAGTTCTTTGGCTCGTTCGGTTGCATACAACAGTTCGATGAGTCGTGCCCAATGGAACGCAAGTGTTGAGTTCACTGGTTTTCCTCCTAGGGTGTCGAACATGCGTTTGTATTCTTTCTCTGCTTGTGGGGTTGCCATGCCTTCAGCTGCATTTAGCCTTCCTAAGGGGCCAACACGGTATATGCCACTTTTTTTCCCGTCTTGAAGTCCATGCCATCCAATGCTTTTAAGGTACGGGAATTTCATGTAGCTCCATTCTTCGACTTTCTCTGCGATATGTTTTGTATAGTCTTTGCCTTCGAACTTTTCGACTTCGTTTGCTTCTTGGTCGCTGACTCGAATCATCCCGTCGTAGAAATTGACCTTGTTATGCTTATCGACGAGACCCATATTGTAGGTTTTCAGCGTGTACGGGTCAGAGCGAATAAGGTCCACATACTCTTTGTTTTTAAGCACAATATCATCAAATAAATTCAAGGTGAATTTTGCAAAGGTGTTACAGGAAGCAACCATGTCTTTGATTTCTTTGACCTCGTCTTTTACCAGTCCCTTGGAGACACCACCAGGAAGCCCGCAGACCGGGTGTGTTGCTTTCCCGCCAAGGATCGCGGTGATCTTCTGACCGTACGCCCGATGTTTTATAACATCCTTTGCAACGTCAATTCCTGCTTTTTCTATAACACCTAGGATGTTTCTTTTTGCAGCTGGTGCTTCCGGGCCAACGATAAAATCAGGGCCCCCAAGGAAATAGAAATGCAGGATATGGTCATAGATGATGTATCCGCAATACAAGAGTTCCCGGAGTTTCTTTGCTGCCGCGGGCGGGTCGACATGAAACGCTGCATCCAATGCTTTCGCCGCAGCAATATGATGAGCAACTGGACAGACTCCACAGATGCGAGAGGTGATCTGCGGCATATCCTCAGCGCGTCGTCCTTCTGAGAATTTTTCGAATCCTCGGAGCTCTGGGATCTGTAGGTACGCGTTTTCGACATCACCGTGTTCATCAAGGAAGATGCTGATTTTTCCATGGCCTTCTAACCGGGTGATCGGGTCAATCGTTATAGTTCTCATTTCATCACCTTCCGGTTAATCAGTGATGCTGGTAACGTGTATTTGTAGAATGTTCCGACCACATCCCGTACCTCTTCGATGAGTTTGTCGACCTCTTCATCGTTCATCCCTTGTTCGGTTTCCACGCCAAGGATTGAAGCGAGCGCGGAAATCATACTTGCTCCCTGATCAAGAGCGTTGGGGAGTATTCCACCACAGCCGGTACACGGCATGTTACCTTCCATGCATCTGCCACGGCACCCAGACCGTGTCGCAGGTCCCATGCAGATCACGCTTTGTTCCAGGAAGCATTTCTCCTCGATTTTTTCAAGTTCGTAAATGCGTTTGATGGTGTTGATTTTCTTTTCTGATAATTTGAATCGGCATTCGTCACATACTGATTTAAGTGGTGCAAGAACTGAACCTTTCGATGGAAGCTTGTTTTCTACTATAGCGTTAAACGCATCAAGGATCAACCATGGTGGGGGCGGGCAACCAGGAATGAAGTAATCAACCTCAACGACCTGATCAAGGCTTTTCACCGTGTCATAAAATTCTGGGATCGTGAGTTCTCCTTCTTTTACCTTGGTTTTTGGTTTCGGGAGAATTTTCTCTGGATTTTCTGTTGATGGGTTCTCCAAGTACACTGTTTTGAAGACCTCCTCGCGGTTTGCGAGGTTCGCGAGACCAGGGATTCCTCCACTCACCGCACAGGCGCCAAATGAGATCAGAACCTTTGATTTCTTCCGTAGGAGTTTTGCGAGATGTTCATGTTCTGAGGTGCGGATACCGCCGTTGAAAAAACATACGTCAATGCTCTGATCTTCTAATGCCTCAACGTCTTTGTATTTTGTGTCAATAGCAACAGGCCAAAACACGATATCAGCAGCAGCGGTCACATCGAGGATTTTTTCGTCAATGTCAAGCATCCCGATTTCACAACCGCCACAGCTTGCAGCCCAATACAATGCGATCTGGAGTTTCTTGCTTGATTCTTTTTTCTTTTTTTCGGTGGTCATTATCGTCACCATGATGACACAGGAATCTAGGTGCCTTCCTTCGTAATTTATGCAAGTGTGTTGTTGAAGAGATCCCCCACAGAGAGGTAACTAGGTGTTTGATGTAAATACTGAACAGATATATGTGTTTAACTGTGAATATTTATACATGGAAGGGAACCTTTTTACATACCGTGCGATTTCCCTATCGGTTACTATGAAACGAGCTATTGTTTATCATGAGGATTACAACAAGTATGACCTGGGCACCGATCATCCGCTCATTGGTGATAAACCAAAGAACACCATGGCGTTTCTCAAAGAAAAAAGCGTGCTTTCTGAATTTATTATTTTTACACCAAAAAAAGCAACAGAAGCAGACTTGCTCAAAGTACATGATCCATCCTACGTAGAGCATGTGAAAAAGCTCAGTCAAACCGGTGGATGGCTTTCAGAAGATACACCTGCCCCAAAAGGGATTTTTGAGGTGGCAAGTCTTGCTACTGGCGGAAGTATGTTTGCAGGTGAAAAACTCTTTGAAGGATATGAGGTAGCGGTAAATCCGCTCGGTGGCTTTCACCATGCAAGCAAGGGGCACTCCTCAGGGTTTTGTTTCTTTAACGATATCGCAATAACCATTGAGTATCTCCGACAGAAACACAAATTGAAACGATTCATGATCATTGACCTGGATGTCCATCATGGGAACGGTACCCAGGATATTTATATTGATGATAAAACAGTCTTGAACCTGTCGTTTCATCAGGATGGACGGACCCTATATCCTGGTACCGGGAGTGTCGAAACCATCAGTCGGGAAGAGGCTACAGGTTATACCGTCAATCTCCCGTTTCCTCCCGGTACTGGTGGAGCGAGCTATAGAATGGCATTTGAAGAAATCGTCCCACCAATCACCAGGCAATTCAAGCCGGACATCATCCTCTATCAATCCGGTGTTGATACCCATCATGCGGATCCACTTGCTGACCTGAATCTTACCTATCAGACGTATTATCATCTGGCAAAAAGTGTTGCGGGGCTCTCCCAGGAGACTTGTAGGAAACTTCTTGTTCTCCTTGGTGGGGGGTATAATAGTGTGGCCTGCATTAAATCCTACTATAATATTTTCTGTGGACTCCTTGGGAATGATGATTTCTTAGAAGAAGAGGAAATACCTGATACCGACCCGGAAGAAGTAAAAAACACCGTTCAGCAGCTAAAGCAATACCTTAGTGATTACTGGAGCCTCTAACCCGTCTTCTCCTGATAACCAAATATTTATCTATCGACCCAGGATACCGGTTAGTTGGTCTACGATTGCTTATTTAGAAAAAATATGAGATTTTCTTCTCATGAGGTGTTTTTCATGACCAAACAACAAACCATGATGGAAACAAAAAACAATACGAAAAAAGCTGTAATAAAAAGTGTTGATGGAAATACTGCTGCTGCTCATGTCGCGTACGCGTTTAGCGACGTTGCTGCTATCTATCCCATCACTCCATCGTCTCCGATGGGTGAAGAGGTTGACGCGTGGGCTGCTCACGGACGGAAAAACATTTTCGGCCAGGTCCTTAAGGTATCAGAAATGCAATCCGAGGGCGGGGCAGCTGGTGCGGTGCATGGTGCATTGAGTGCTGGTGCTTGTGCGACGACATTTACTGCCTCCCAGGGTTTACTCCTTATGATCCCAAACATGTATAAGATCGCTGGGGAGCTGATGCCATGTGTTTTCCATGTAACGGGTCGTGCTATCGCAGGGCAAGCGCTTTCCATTTTCGGTGATCATCAAGATGTCATGGCGGTACGGGCAACTGGGTTTGCCTTGCTTTCATCAAATTCCGTTCAAGAGGCGATGGATCTTGCATTGGTCGCACATCTTTCCACGCTTCATGCAAGTGTTCCGTTTCTCCATTTCTTCGACGGGTTCCGTACCTCTCATGAGATTCAAAAAATCGAGATGATCGACTACGAAGATATCGCAAAACTCGTTGATTGGGATGCAATTAAGAAACATCGGCAGCGTGCGCTCAACCCAGAGCATCCGCACCAGAGAGGTACCGCACAGAATCCTGATATCTATTTCCAGGTCACTGAAGCATCAAATAAATACTATCTGGCTATGCCTGCTATTGTCGAAGAAGAAATGCAGAAAGTCAGCAAATTGACAGGACGATCCTACCATTTATTCGACTATGTTGGTGCACCCGATGCAGACCGAGTCCTTATCATGATGGGGTCCGGCTGTGAGGCTGCCGGAGAAGTCGTCGACTATTTAAATAAAAAAGGTGAGAAAGTCGGGTTAATCAAAGTACGACTCTACCGGCCATTCTCTGCAGATCATTTCATAAACATCCTTCCAAAAACAGTGAAAAAGATTGCGGTTCTTGATAGAACCAAAGAAAGCACCGCGTTTGGAGAACCGTTATACTTAGATGTGACAACCGTCCTTCATGATAAAAAAATGGATATCCCGGTCGTCGGCGGTAGATACGGTCTTGGCTCTAAGGAATTCACCCCGACCATGGCAAAAGCAGCCTTCGACAACCTTAAACAAACACAACCAAAAAATCACTTCACTGTTGGTATTGAAGATGATGTCACCAAGACATCGCTTCCATTAGGTCAACAGATTGACACCGCTCCAGAAGGACTCATCCGCTGTAAATTCTGGGGCATGGGTTCTGACGGAACCGTTGGCGCGAACAAAGACGCGATCAAAATCATTGGGGACAACACCTCGATGTACGTCCAAGGCTACTTTGCCTATGACTCAAAGAAATCCGGTGGTGTCACCATGTCTCACCTCCGATTTGGAAAATACCCAATCCACTCAACCTATCTTGTGGACCAGGCTGATTATATTGCCTGTCATCAGTCATCCTACGTTGATAAATATGACCTCCTCGAAGGCATCCGTGACGGTGGAACATTTGTATTGAACTCACCTTGGACATTGGAAGAAATGGAGACGTGTCTGCCGAATTTACTGAAGAAAACCATTGCACAAAGACACCTGAAGTTCTACAATATAGACGCAGTGAAAATAGCAGAAGAAATCGGTCTGGGTGGTCGGATCAACATGGTCATGCAAACCGTGTTTTTCAAATTGTCTACTGTCCTGCCGATTAACGATGCGATGAAATACCTTAAAGCCGCAATTGCAAAAACCTACAGCAAGAAAGGACAAGAAGTTATTGAGATGAACTGGAAAGCAGTCGACGCAGCATCAGCAGGCATACAAGAAATCCATTATCCGTCCTCGTGGTCAAACCTACTAGCCGATAAAACAGAAGTCCGAAAAGAACCAGAGTTTATTACAAAAGTCATGCGACCAATGCTTGCACAACAAGGAGATAAACTCCCGGTGAGTGCATTCCCACCAGCTGGTATTTTCCCTGCGGGGACCTCACAGTTTGAGAAACGAGGTGTTGCTATCAACGTCCCTGAATGGCTTATGGAGAAATGTATCCAGTGTAACCAATGTGCAATGGTCTGTCCACATGCGACCATACGACCTGTGCTTATGACACAAGAGGAATTGAACAAAGCACCGAAAGGTTTTGACGCAAAGAAAGCAGTGGGAAAAGAAGCAGGGGACTTCTTCTTCAGAATGCAGGTCTACACAGAAGATTGCATGGGCTGCGGGAACTGCGCTGATATCTGTCCTGCAAAAGAAAAAGCATTGGTTATGAAACCTATTGCTACACAGGTGGAGAAACAACGACCCTTACAGCTCTATGCGGAGACGATTCCATCTCGCTTAGGTGGATTTGACAAATATTCGCTTAAAGGCTCTCAATTCCAGAAACCATTACTTGAGTTCTCAGGCGCATGTGCCGGATGTGGTGAAACACCGTACCTCAAGGTTGCAACGCAGTTGTTCGGTGACCGGATGATCATCGCAAACGCAACAGGGTGCTCCTCGATTTGGGGTGGTTCAGCCCCTTCAGTGCCGTTCACCGTAAATGACAAAGGATTTGGTCCAGCCTGGGCAAATTCCCTCTTCGAAGACAACGCTGAGTACGGCTTTGGCATGATGCTTGCAACAGCGCAACGACGGGCAAAACTAGCGGATCTCATCACCCAAGCGATTCAAAAAACCCAAGGAGAATTAAAAGACGCATTCACAAGCTGGCTACAAAACATGCACGATGCGGATAAATCCAAAGAATTCGGCGATAAAATCAAAGTGTTGCTTGAAAAGGATCACCACGACGAGGTGCTGAATCAGATTTGGGAATCTCGTGACATGCTGACAAAGAAATCAATCTGGGCTGTTGGTGGGGACGGCTGGGCGTATGATATCGGCTACGGCGGTCTTGACCATGTCCTTGCTATGAACGAAGACATCAACATCTTAGTGCTTGACACAGAGATGTACTCGAATACTGGTGGTCAGTCCTCGAAAGCAACACCGGTTGGGGCCATCGCGAAGTTTGCTGAGTCTGGAAAGAAGACCAAGAAAAAGGACCTAGGACTCATTGCGATGAGTTACGGATATGTCTATGTTGCCTCTGTGGCGATGGGCGCGAATAAAAATCAACTCATGAAAGCACTCAAAGAAGCAGAATCGTACCATGGTCCTTCGCTGATTATCGCGTACGCACCCTGCATTAACCATGGGATAAAGGCAGGTATGGGGAAAACCCAGGAAGAAGAAAAACGTGCGGTGGAATCAGGATACTGGCCATTATATCGGTATGATCCACGTCTTGCAGCAGAAGGAAAAAACCCGTTCCAGCTCGATTACCAGCCACCTAATGGTACCATCCATGATTTCCTCATGGGTGAAGTCAGATACGCTGCGCTCGTTCAAACGTTCCCTGAAGAAGCTGCGAAGTTACACAAACAGCTCGAGGAAAGCACTACCACTCGTTATAAAGCGTATAAAAACATGACCGAGCAAAAGACGTAACATCCTTAACGGCAGATTTTTCGTCTTTTTTTTTTTCATTTTCCATGAAAAATCAGAGGTGGCGATACTCTTATATAATTGATTCTACTTTCCTCGTTTCGGTGCTCTACAGCTCATTCTATGGAGGGAGGCACAATGAATGGTGCAAATCTTGATAAAGTCTTCAAACCAAAAAGTATCGCAGTGATTGGCGCAAGCGAAACCATCGGCTCAGCTGGATACAGGATTTTTCGAAATCTGATAGGATCTGGGTATGATGGTGTTGTTTTCCCAGTGAATTCAAAACGAGAAAGTGTTCAAGGAGTACAAGCTTATCCATCCATCAATGAGGTTCCTAAAGTTGTTGATCTGGCGATTATTGCAACACCAGCAACTGTTGTTTGCGATGTTGTCGAACAATGTGGGATACGAGGCATCAAAGGTATTCTCATTATTTCTGCTGGATTTAAGGAAATCGGGCCTGAGGGTGTCGCACGTGAACAGCGTCTGTTAGATCTGAAGAAAAAATATGAGTTGCGTATCATCGGTCCAAATTGTGTCGGTTTCATCATGCCGTACCTGAATTTGAATGCGACATTTGCAGGTTCCATGCCAGAGAAAGGGTCTATTGCATTGGTTTCTCAGAGTGGTGCGGTGTGTGGTGCGATCCTTGACTGGGCTGCGGCGGCAAAGGTCGGTTTTAGTTCGTTCGTCTCTGTTGGCTCTATGCTAGATGTTGATTTCGGTGATTTAATTGATTACTTTGGGATGGACATTCACACCCGAAGCATTGTTCTGTATATCGAATCGATTACAGATGCACGGAAGTTCATGAGTGCGACGAAAGCGTTCGCGCGCGCAAAACCGATTATTGTGATTAAATCCGGTCGGTTCAAAGAAGGAGCAAAAGCAGCCGCGTCCCATACAGGAGCTCTTGCCGGTGAAGACGTCATCTATGATGCTGCATTCCGAAGATCTGGTGTTGTCCGTGTTATGAATATCATGGATTTATTCAATTGCTCCTCTATTCTTGCGAAACAACCGCGTCCGATGGGACCGAACATTGCGATTGTGACCAATGCTGGAGGACCTGGTGTTCTTGCCACGGATTCAATCATCGAGAAAGGTGGTAAGCTTGCACAGTTGTCTGCGGAAACTATAGAAAAACTCAATAAAGTGTTGCCGTCACATTGGAGTCATGGCAACCCTGTTGACATCATCGGAGATGGTGACGAGGAGCGTTATCAGAAAGCAATTGAGATTTGTCTTGAGGATAAAAACATCGATGGTCTGTTAATCTTGTGTGTCCCACAGGTGATGGCTGACCCGCAGAAACTTGCAGACCGGCTTGTTGATATTGCCCGTAAATCAACCAAACCAATTCTCACCTCATTTATCGGTGCGGCAAGTGTGTATCACGCACGAGAAATCCTAAACCGGAACAATATCCCAACCTACGCGTCGCCTGATGAAGCGGTTGAATCCTATATGTATTTGTATCATTATGAACGTCACTTAGGTCAATTATATGAGACTCCTGAGGAGTTAAACATACAAACCCCGGCTCATACAGAGATAATCAAAAAAATCTTAGATGCGGCAGCCAAAGAGAAAAGAACCCTGCTCAATGAGAGTGAAGCAAAGACATTTCTAGAACTCTATGGGATTACTACGGCAACACCGATGATTGCAGAAAATGAAAACAAAGCAGTGAAAGCAGCAGAGAAAATCGGGTACCCTATCGTGATGAAGATATTATCTCCTCAGATTAGCCATAAAAGTGATGTCGGTGGTGTCGTCCTTGATTTACGCTGTGGCGATGATGTTAAAACAGCATTCAGAGCGATGACGAAACAGGCGAAAGAAAAGGTCCCGAATGCGACGATTCTTGGAGTAACAATTCAGAAGCAGGTGAAGAACTATGGGTATGAACTGATTCTTGGGTCGAAAAAAGACCCGGTGTTTGGTTCGGTGATTCTCTTTGGGTTAGGTGGTATCTACACGGAGTTGTTTAAGGATCGAGCGATCGGGTTTCCACCTCTGAACCAGACCTTGGCACAGCGTATCATAGAAAAAACAAAAGCCTATGAGCTTTTGAAAGGATTCAGGAACGTCCCGCCTGTTGATATGAAGAAAGTCGAAGAAACCATGATTAAGTTTTCACAGATGCTTATCGATCATCCTGAGATTAAAGAAGTTGATATCAACCCATTGATTCCGCAGGGAAATGATCTCATTGCGGTGGACGCGCGGATAATCCTTGATCCTGAGCCAGAGAAACATCCGCATCTCATCATTACACCATATCCGACCAAGTACATGAAACCTATCACACTAAAAGATGGAAAGAAAGCTTTGCTCCGCCCGATAAAACCAGAGGATGAAAACATGTGGCTGGAGATGTTCAAGACGTTCTCTGAAGAAACCGTGCGATTCCGATTTTTCAGAATTATCAAAGACACGCCCCATGAGGTTCGTACGAGATTTTGTAATATCGATTACGACAGGGAAATTGGGATTGTTGCTGAAATGGAGGAAAACGGGAAAAAGCGACTGCTTGGCGTTGCTCGGCTTATTCTTGATCCTGCACGAGTTGATGAAGCAGAATTCGCGCTGGTTGTTACAGATGAATGGCAGCGACAAGGACTCGGCTCTGAGTTCCTGGATTACCTCATTGAAATCGCGAAAGATAAGAACTTGACAAAGGTCAACGGTGTCGTCCTGAAGGATAATTACCCGATGATTGCGTTATGCCGAGAGAAAAACTTCAAGTTCTCAGAGGGTGACCCTGGTGAATACAAGGTGGAGTATGATGTTCTCCTTGATGAAGGGCTCACCGATGGAACCCTTGAGAGCGGCAAAAAAATCAACGATTCCGATGAAAAAGATAGTGGGAAAACAGCAAAAAAAAATCCTAAAAAACCGGTCGGCGTCGTGAAATCATAGGAAAGCAGAGTCATCAGAGTCTGTTTCCACGATGTTCACCCAGAAAATCGGGATGTCGGTTGGGATATTTTTCTTCCCCTTTGTCTTTTTTGCCATCTGCCTACACCTCTCGTAGTCGTAGTGCAAGGGCGCGTGCGCGGTTTGCGACGACAAAGGATTTTGCGATAAATTCCACCTCGGTTGCTTCCTCGGGACTTGATACTTGACCAACAATCATCATTTTAATCACTCCTCACTCCCTGTTTTGTCTGTTTTCTTTAAAGCGTGTTGTTGTACACCAAGTACCAGGGTCCTGTACACTCCTTACCCAAAACACATTTTACAAAGATTTTTGTGATACGAATCACAGGATATCGTTTAATAACCACGTCATTGTTTATCGGTTCTCATGAACAAGAATCTCATCATTGCAGTGATTCTCATTCTTGTTTCGTTTGTCTGGGCAGGATCGTTTATTGTCGTCGATATTACCACAAAGGAGATGGACCCCATTGATCTGGGGTTTCTACGGTTTCTTGTTGCAACACCCTTGATGATACTGATTGCCGTATTAAGAAAGAAACCACTATTGCTTCCAAAAAAGGAACTCCCTTGGCTCGTTGTCCTTGGTCTGACCGGGGTGACTCTCTTATATCTCTTCCAGTTCCTTGGCATTCATTTCACGAATGCACCAACCGCGTCCGTGCTCATTAACACCAACGTGATTTTCATCGCGATTCTTTCCGGCTTATTCTTACATGAAACGCTGACAAGGAAAAGAGTTGCAGGCATTGTTCTTTCTTTTATCGGGGTTTTCGTCATAATGTTTTCCGATTTCTCAAAACAAGAGCTGACCTTTGACAATCTATTTTTCATCGGCGGCATCCTCATGTTGCTGTCTGCATTGTGTTGGGCGCTTTATTCGTTTGTTGGGAAACGACTGTTGAAAACCTATGATGAATTTGTAATTACTACCTACGCGTTTGGTTTTGGGACACTTTTCTACATCCCCTTCGTTGTGTTGCATCTTGGCCCCGTTCTTCAACAGACGTCACTGAATGGATGGCTTGCGGTCCTCTACCTAGCACTCACCTGTTCTATCTTTGGGTATCTCGGGTGGTACTATGCGTTGAAACGCATCGACGCGAGTAAAGCAGCGGTCTTTTTGAATTTCATCCCGCTTTTTACGATTCTGATGTCGTTTTTCCTCGGTACATCTCTGACATGGTTTTTCCTTCTGGGCGCAGCCTTAATAATCTATGGTGTATATCTCACCCAAAAAACCTAACAGGAATGGAACAAGAGCATGTTTTGTGTCGAATGCGGAAAAGACGAACCAATCTTTCGAAATGGTGTCTGCCTCAACTGCTATCTGAAAGCCACACAATTTTCCAAAGGACCAGCAATCCTTGATATTATTATGTGCCCTCGTTGTTCATCCTATAAATACAAGAACACATGGCTTCAAGAGTCCTTTGACGATATCCTGAAACGGTACGTGAAAGAAGCGTTTACTGTCAGTCCTGAACTCAAACATGTTGAAATACAAACCCAGTGTAAAGCGCAGGAGAGGATTCTCGCTTGTATGGTGTTCATCTCAGGCTCTCTTGAGGATCAAACGATCACGGAGCAGCACCCGATTACGGTACGAATCAGACATAACACCTGTGAGATTTGTTCTCGGGAAGCTGGGGGGTATTATGAGGCGATTTTACAGATTCGAGCAGATCAGCGAAAATTCACAGACACGGAGCTGAAGACCCTTCGATCCGCTGTTGAAACCATGGTCGGACAATATCAAGAGAGTGGCAAACGAGGGTTATTTATTACTGATATTGCTGAAAAACGTGAGGGTCTTGATTTTTTTCTCAGTGAAAAAGGAACTGCGTTTTCGATTGCCAAAAGGGTCCAGGATCAATTCGGTGGTGACTTTAAACAATCAGCATCCTCTGCGGGGATGAAAGACAGCAGACAGGTGTACCGGATGACCTATCTTGTACGGATTCCAGCGTATCGTAAAGGTGATTTCTTCTTGTTCGATAACTCGTTTTTTTTAATCGTGTCGCTTCATGAAAATAAGGTCCGTGCACTTGAACTTTCGGCGTGGACAGAGAAAGTGATTGATGGAAAAGACATTCAGCCATCAAGGATCTATGGCGGCAAAGAACTCATCAGGGAAATGATTGTGGTCAGTCAGTCAAAAAACGAGATTCAACTCATGGATCCGAAAACCTATGCTACCGTTGAAATACGGAAACCAAAAACCGCTTCTGTTGATACTGCGATGGTGAAAACCGTGAAACTTGACGGTTACCTTTTTTTAGTCCCTGAAAAAATCGGTTAATTGTTTTGTTGGAGGAAAGCGTTACTTTTTGTTCGTTCTGCTGTTTCACCAGCAATATTCGTCATCATGAGTTGTTCAATATCTTGCTTGTTTTTTGCATGCGCAAGTACCCACATGAGTTTGACATAGGCAGTTTCAGGGAGCATATCTTCTCCAGAGAGAACGCCTACTTTTATGAGGTCGCGCCCTGCGGAATACACCCGCATGTTGACTCGTCCGAACAGACACTGTGAGGTCATGATGATTACCGTGCCGTCTTTGATAAGTTTAGTGACACGTGGAAGGAGTTTTGTTGATACATGCCCTAGCCCGGTCCCTGCTAGCACAATCCCTTTTTTCTCTGGGATGTCCTTTGGTTTCATCCCTGGATAGAAATAAAGTATCGCGACGTCTTCCTCCATATTGGTATCGGTTGTCACCGGGCCTGTTGTCTTCTTGCGATAGGGAGCGTGTAGTGTGATTGCACCGTTTTCTACTTTTCCCAGTGGAAGGTCGTTGACGGTTTGAAATGCGTCTCGTCTGGATGTATGGAATTTTCGTACTTTGGTGCCTCGATGAATCGTTGAGAAGGTATCGGAGATTTCCCCATGCATAACGACGACGACTTCCCCGATATCTGAGGTTGCAGCAACGGTTGCTGCAGCGATGAGATTCTGCGCTGCGTCAGAGGATGGTCGGTCACTGGATCGTTGCGCTCCGACAAGCACCACTGGTCCTGAGAGATTCTTCAGAAGAAATGATAATGCTGCTGCCGTGTATCCGAGCGTATCAGTTCCATGAGGGATTACCACGCCAGCTGCACCGTTGTTGAGTTCTTTTGCGATGATCTCCGCGAGGGCCTGCCAGTGAGAAACCTCGATGTTTTCGCTCAGCATCTGGTATGCGACCTGGGATTTCACGTTACAAAGGTCAAAGATTTCAGGGACTGAGAACGCGAGTTCCTCTGCAGATGAGGCAGGATGGACCGCACCGGTCCGATAATCAATGTAACAGGCGATCGTTCCCCCGGTTCCAACGATGGAGATGGTTGGTTTTTTTTGATCATATGGAATTCTTTTGGTTTGTTTTTCCGTGGTTTTTTGTTTCTGTACAAGCAGAATTTCTGTTTTTTTATCGACAGCAATACCTATGTTATACCCGGTTTTCAGTTTTATCGTAATGATATCGTCATCGCTGAATTCATGGTGTGGCATAAGCACTCCTTCGTGCTGCTCGTCGTTTCGTATGATTCGAATAATGTCTCCGATGTCTGCGTTGACTGTCTTGAGTTTTTCCTCGATTTCTTTTTTTCTCGGCATGCTGTTCTCGTGTAGTATCTTTTTGGTTTTTAAAGAATTATCCTCTTCTGCATCAGAACTGTTTTATGGGAGAAACAATTTAGGTGCTTGCATGCGAGTTGCACTAAAGTTCGCCTATGATGGAAAACATTTTTCTGGGTATGCACGACAACCAGGACAACGAACCATTGAACAAGAGCTTTTAGATCTGTTCATTAAACGAAAGATTCTTGGTGATGCGAAGACATCTTGTTTTCGTACCGCGAGTCGTACTGATCGTGGTGTTTCTGCCTTGGGCAATGTGTGTGCATTTGATACTGCTTGTTCCAAAGAAAAGATTGTTAACCAGTTGACAGAGGATACATCAGATGTTTTCATCTATGGTGTTCAATCGGTCGAGCCTGATTTTTATCCTCGTCATGCAACAAGAAGGGAATACCGGTATTATCTGAAGAGAAACGATCTTGATGTTGATGCGCTGCTTTCTGCTGTTGGGTTGTTTACCGGTGAGCATAACTTTCAGAATTTCGCGCGGGTTGAACCGTTGAAAAATCCGGTTCGATCCATTGACAACATTGTCATCGTTGAGAAACAGGATTTTTTGATACTTGATTTTTATGCACAAACTTTCTTGTGGAACCAGATTCGAAGGATCGTGTCTGCTCTTGAAAAAAGGGGGAGAGGTGTCTTGTCGAATGAACAGATTCATGCTGCGTTAGAACACCCCGAACAGAAGGTTGATTTTCAGATGGCAGCACCTGAACCATTGATTCTCAAAGAGGTTGTGTATGATTTTTCGTTTGAGTATGTGAAGGACTACAAAAAGAACCTTCAGAGTTTTGAAAACAGGATTATCGCTTCGTTATAATGATTCGTTGTCAATTAACAAATTATCACTGTATATTCTTTATGCGATCACTTCAAGAGCTTTTTCCTGTTGTGCTGCTAGGACCTCATTCATTTTCAGATAGGTCATGTCCATGTCTTTTTTCTTCGTCCACGTGTCTTCGAGTGGCGTGAGTGTCGCTGTGTTATTGGCCATACCAACCATTTTATCGTTTTCATTGTTCATGACGGCAAGAACGGATTCGTATCCTAACCTGCTGGCAAGCACCCGGTCAAACGCAGAAGGGTCTCCTCCCCGTTGTACATGGCCAAGCACGCTGACCTTGATATCCCATTCAATGACTTTTTCTATGTTTGATTTTATCTCGAAAGCTCCCCCTGCTGCTTCACCTTCCGTGATGACAATGATGCTGCTTTTTTTTCCTGCTTTGTGTTGTGCATTCAGTTTCGCGGTGAGCTTCTGCATATCCATAGGAGCCTCGGGGATAAGAATGTCTTCAGCACCACCACCAATACCGGTGTACAAGGCGATGTATCCTGATGTCCGTCCCATGACCTCAATAATAAAGAGTCGTGAGTGTGACGAGGCGGTGTCCCGTATCTTATCGATTGCCTCAAGTGCGGTGTTGACCGCGGTATCAAAACCAATGGTAAAATCAGTCCCATATAAATCGTTATCAATAGTTCCTGGGAGTCCGATGCCTTGGATAGGGAACTCTTGGATGAGCTGATGAAGTCCGCGAAAAGACCCGTCTCCTCCGATGACGATAATGCTATCGATGCCAAAGCGTTTTATGTTTTTGAATGCCTTTTCCCGTCCTTCTTTCGTGAGAAACTCACTGCTTCGTGCGGTCTGCAGGCAGGTTCCGCCGTCCTTGATGATGTTGCTGACGGAATACCGGTTGAGTTGTTCAATGTCACCCTCGATCATTCCTTGATACCCGCGGTTGATCCCAAAAAGCGTGTTTCCATGATAGATCCCGGTTCGTACGACAGCGCGTATCGCTGCATTCATCCCAGGAGCATCACCACCGCTGGTCAGTACTCCAATGTATTTTCCCTGACTCATCCTATCACCTCTCTGCCATACTGAAATCATTTCCGCCATTTAAAACATTCCGGGCAAAAAAAGGTTTGGTGTCGTATGGTCTGTTGTCTTGTCATCAAACGTGATTCAACCTAAATATTTATTATGAATGAACTGTTCTTGTGTTGCTTGTGCAGGGGTAGCCAAGCCTGGTCTACGGCGACAGACTCAAGATCTGTTCCTGCAGAGGTTCGGGGGTTCAAATCCCTTCCCCTGCACTTAAAAAAATATCTTTAGAACAACATATTTTTAAAGAGTATCCTTGTTATAATATTGTTAATTGAGGAGGACAAACATGAATAAAAAAATGATTTTACTTATTATAATTATGTGTGTGGTTATTATTGGAGTAGTTTATCTTTTTGTTCTTCAATCTGGTGGTAGATGGATATATGTTCATGAATTTGAATCTACCCCTCCTGCCCCTTCTGAATTTTATAATCTTACAGCAGGCGATATAGAGAGATTTCCTTTTCTTTTAGAATCAATTCAAAAAAATGCTGATGTTCATATATCAGAAGAAGAATATAATGAATTAATGAATTTTTTAGATGTTCCTATGTTCGTAGAATGGGATAATAGATATTACGATGTACAAATTAGGATGTCATGATGGTTAAAACCACCTGTATCATTTTTGGTTCTTCAAAGAATTGCCTTTATCATCCTCATATTCCTATGACATCCCTATGAATAAGTGAAAAAAAGTAAGTATGAAATTGTAGATTGATTAGGAGGGATTTCACCTCTGTTAATCCTTGTCATACCGGTAATCTGGAGTTCAAATCCCTTCCCCTGCATTTTTTTATCCTAACAAAGATTTAAATAAGCAAGGACACTTTAATTTCTTATAGGGGCAGGAAAAAATGAAAAAAACTCTATGGGTAGCGACTTTTACGTTGTTGTTTCTTCTCCCTTTTTTCGTCTCTTTTGCTACAGCAGACAACGTAACTATCACCATCAAAGGAGGATTTGGTTGTATAGTTACTATTCAGAACAACGGAAATTATACTATTAATGGAAGTATAAGCATTGTCTCTCATTTGATTTTTAGAGAAGGTTACGGAAACACTACTGGGCATGGTCCGATAGAACCAGGCGAATCTATTTCAGCAAGGTATTTCCCTTTTGGTATAGATTCCATTTATGCAATGGGTCAGGCAGGGAATCTGACAGTTACACGAAACGGAATATCCTTTTTCCGTTTCGTATTTTTATTTAAAGAGTAATCTTCCGTCCCCTGCATAATTTTCCAATAATCTTTAAGATTAGATATCAAGATATATAGTCGTAAGTAAAGGAGTGGAAAATCAATGAAAATGAAGGGTTTGACAGGAGTAATTATTATCCTCCACTTAGAATTTAACCGGTAATCTGGGGTTCAAATCCCTTCCCCTGCACTTTTTTTAAGAAACTTGATCCAAGTAAGATATATATAACAATGAATTGCTCTCTGGTTTGAAAAATACAAAAATAACTTCTAAGAGAGGAGAGAGGTGTATAACAAAATGAAAGAAAAGATAGTAGCAGTTATTGCAGTAGTTATTATGGCAAGCATATCGTGGAGTGGTTGTATAACAGAGACGCCGCCTGGCAATATACAGAAATTTGAAGTACATGAGTGGGGAGTATTTTTAAAAGGATACAACTGTACTAATGCATCAGTGGTAGCAAAATCTCCAGTTACGCTTTATGTTAAAAAACCTGTGATTTACTTTCATTCAATTGAAAATTCAACAGATGTTAATGTAGAAATCCAATCTATAAAAAACGCGACAGTAATTCCTAACGCTACCGTAGAAAATGATATGATTATTTGGGATGTAACTGTTGAAAATGACACGATCATTCTGCAAAATGGAACTCAATATCCATATCTCTTTTATGAGGGGGAGATAACCTGTTCTTCTGCTATTATTTCGAATATAACAATAGATGAAAAAAATACCACCTATTATATTAAAAACATTGCGAATTATCCAATTTCAAATGTTTTTTTTATTTACACTAGATACGGTGACTTCATATCAAGCGCAGACGATCGGCTAGAATATATCTATTTTGGAGAATTACAACCTGGAGACGAAAAAACAATTGTAAATAGTTCATCAGAGGAAATAGTTAACATTACAGAAGCAAAAAATACTATTCGTAATACTCTTATCTCAGATGGATTAACTATAGCGGAATCTAACGAGTTAATAAACTACTGGGAAGCCTATTGGTTTTCTCCATCAAATATAGGCGAATATACAAGAGTACTTTATACAATTCCTCAGTCAATATACGACCAACTGCTTCCATTATCAATAACACCTCAACCAGAGATGATAAAACGTATCGGTATTTTTACTATAACTGATATTCCAATAGAGATTGCCTAACTTCTATACAGATAGCACCGGTAATATCTTATTGTTCCAATATGTCCTTTCTCTCCAACTTTCTGAAAAAAAGAGACCTGATTACAGTAAATCATAAAATTGAGATTGGCAGTAATTTTATCAAATAATTATAGGAGTAACCTGAGTTCCGCACTTGAATAAAAATTAAGTGCCTTCAGCAGTTTGTATT
>JADBLO010000101.1 GCA_014894395.1 Thermoplasmata archaeon | reverse complement strand
CCGTCGCCGACGACGCAGGCGACGATCAGATCGCGATTATCGAACGCAGCCCCAAAAGCATGGCTGAGTGAGTACCCCAATTCACCACCTTCGTGAATCGACCCCGGCGTCGTCGGGGCAACATGGCTGGAAATCCCTCCGGGAAACGAGAATTGCGTGAACAGCTTCTTCAGTCCGGCTTCGTCCTGGGTTATGTTCGGATAAACTTCACTCCAAGTACCTTCGAGGTAAGTATTGCTCACCAATGCCGAGCCGCCGTGTCCGGGACCGGCGATATAGAACATATCAAGGTCATACTTCTTGATGACCCGGTTCAAATGCACATAGATGAAGTTCTGGCCCGGCGTCGTACCCCAGTGTCCGACCACTAGCGGTTTCACGTGAGACAGTTTCAGCGGCTGCTTCAACAACGGATTGTCATATTGTCATAAAGATAAATCTGCCCGACCGACAGATAGTTGGTAGCGCGCCAGTAGGAATCCATCTTGTGGAGCAGTTCCGGAGAAAGAATTTTTGCTTTCATAGTTTGATTCTCCTTTTTTCATTTTTTTCATTTAAAGCCGAAAACATCTCAAAATGTCTCGGTTATTATGTATTCTTCATCCGCGCGAATGACTTGTACCGCCATTTCTCGTACTTGCTTCAACGGGAATGCTTCTTAGCAATCGGTTCATCTACCCAATACCCTTGGCGATTATAATGTCGATGCAATTCGGTCTCATAACCCCGAGTTAGCAGAGATTCCTCCGAGTATTCCGGTGATTGCTTAATGATCGCGCGGGTAAGATTAACAAAGACTTTCGATTCGCTCCAACTAACACGATCGATCCATTGTGGTGAAATCAGGACATTTTTCCCTGGCCACCAATTTCGTGTATCAATGATTAAATACCGAATCGCCCACGTCTCGTCATCGATGATAAAATCATCGACGTGACCAATCTCGCCGTCTTCGGCCTGAATGTTATGACCACTCACATCGTAAGTGCTGCGTAAATGGGAATCCCACGATTTCTCATCTTGAGTGGCTTCTCTCCGTGTTTCACGGTTACGCATAATGTAGGGATTATATCCCCACATGTATGGTCCGGCCCAATAACTTGGCCATCCATAATATCCATAGTAGCGCTCCTCGAATTGTCGCGAAACGGGTTTGTCACTATCTAAAGATGGGCTGTCCTCTATCTGCTTTTTGGTCAAATTGATGTCGATATACTGCTCTTCTTTATTCACAGCGACCAGCGCATACGGGGAGATTAACACCTGCCTACCCGTGAGCCAGTTTCCTGTTTCGGCGACCAGATAACGAACTGTCCAGTGGTGGTCATCAAAGTAGAATTCTTTGACCCTCCCTATTTCCCCGTTGAGGCTGTTCAATTTGTAACCCTTTAATGTTTTGACTTTGTATAACATAATAATACTCCTTTCATTTTTAATTATTTTCTGTTTGTTGTCACCCGGTGAACAGCGAGATTGATAAATCTATTTCAGCCCGATCTGCACCGGTGGCAACACTCATATTGCACTAACTATAACATCAAACCCGAGTAAGTGCAAACTGAGTGAGCAATCATCTGTTCTTCGTTGGTGTGAATGACGCGAACCGCAACCCGGCTGGACGCTGCGGAAATTACACCCTCATTCACCGCATTTCTATTTTCTTCGAGTTCGATTCCAAGAAATCCCAACCCACCGCAAATCCGGGTGCGGATTGTGGGCGAATTTTCTCCGATGCCACCAGCGAACACCAGTGTGTCCAGTCCGCCCAACGCAGCAGCAAATGCGCCAATCCATTTCTTGACCTGGTAGCAAAACAGCGCCACGGCTTCCGCCGCTCGCACGTCACCGGTTTCATGCGAAAGCAAGTCTCGCATGTCGGAGCTGGTCTCCGAAACTCCGAGCAGTCCCGACTTATGGTTGACCATTTCATAAAATTGTTTTGTGGTCATCTGCTCGATTCGTAACAGATACGGTGCCAGGCCAGGATCTAAATCGCCGGAGCGGGTGCTCATCATGAATCCCCCCGTTGGTGTGAAGCCCATACTGGTGTCAATGCTTTTACCTTCGCGTACGGCGGCCAGACTTCCGCCGTTGCCGAGATGCGCGAGGATCACACAGCCCTTCGATGCTGCCGGATCGCCGAGGCGCGCAAGTTCCTCGATCAAATAAGCGTAAAACAGGCCGTGGAAACCGTATCGTTGAACTCTCTTTGCATCGAAGCGTCGTGGAATCGGAAGCAGCTTTGCCTCACGCGGCATGGTATGGTGAAAAGCAGTGTCGAAACATGCCACTTGGGGCACTTTCGGATAACGCTGGCGAAATGTCTCGATTAGTTCGATCTCGCGGGGTAGATGATCCGGGTCGTACGGACCGATACGATGTAGTTCATCCAACAAGTCTGGAGTGACAATCTCGGGTTGAATGTGTTTCATCCCATATACCACGCGGTGTCCCAGAGCCTCGATCGAAGCAAATTCGTCCCGTTTTACGAGCCAATCAATCAGAATATTAGCTGCCGACCGGTGGTCGGAGGGTGCAATACTGTAACTGTTCCGCTGATTCCCGATTGGGTCATTGCACGTCAGATTGGTACCGCTTAGGCCAATGCGGTCAATCTTACCATAAAGCTTTCGCTTCAGCGGTTCGCCAACCTGGTATAGTGCAAACTTGATGCTCGATGAGCCCCCATTAATAATCAGTACACTAAGGTGAGTCGGTTTTGCGGATGACTGTTCTGTCATTCCGTAACCTCCAATCCAAAGGAAGCCAGCTTCTCACATGTGGATTTGTAATCGGTGTGTAGAATGCTTCGAATACCCAAACCTTCCGCGATTTGGACAAACATGGGGGTATTTTCTATATAGACGATGTGCCGGGCTGGTGCCTGGGTGATATCCAGCGCAAGCTGAAAGATCTCTGCGTCGGGCTTGCGGACGTGGACGAAGCAGGAGGAAATAAAAGAATCCACAAATCCATCCAGCTTGAACTTTCGAATCCGATACTCATTCAATTCGCGCCCTTCGTTGCTGACCACGCAGATCTTGAGTCCATACTGTGTTTTGAGTTTACGGATAAGCTTGATCATCCGGGGATGGGGATGCGGCTTTGACTGTTCGAACATGAATTTTTGGAACTCAATCCGTGAGAATGACTGCTCTCGGTAAAAAACCACCAGACTCAGATATTCTTTAAGAGTGAGTTTATCCACCTCATACGTTTCAACAGTTAATTGATGGCGATGATTGATCTCGGCTAGATCCAAATTGAAAACCATGGCAGCCATTTCTCGGGATTGATGGCTCCAGCCATCGTTAAGCAAGACGCCGCCGATATCAAGAAACAGTGCCGTAATCGGGGCTACTTTTTTCATGATAGACCTTCCCTCATTTTTTGGATTTTGAATACAGCTCATCATTGCCACAAGATCTTTCAGCTATTTCAAAAGAGCTCTTTGGTAAAGGGACCTCTTCTCAAATTCCCTGACACTTTTTTGCCAAGGTCTCCATTAGTTCATCAAACGGATGGTTGAATTTCTCGACGCCTTCTTCCTCGAGTTGCTGGGTCATCTTGTCTATATTGATGCCGAGCGCTGGCAATCGCTGCAAAATTTTTTTGGCTTCCTCGATATCTTGTTCGAGACGGACCTTCGGTTTGCCGTGGTCACGGTAGGCGTTCAGGGTTTCGATCGGAATTGTGTCTACTGTGTCCACTCCGATGAGCGCCTCAACATATTTCACGTCGTTATACTTCGGATTCTTCTTACTAGTGCTGGCCCAAAGCAATCGCTGTGAGCGGGCACCCTGGTCAGCCAACTTCTTAAATCGATCAGTACTGAATATTTCATGGTAGATTTGATAGGCCACCTTAGCGCTGGCGATAGCAACTTGTCCGTAGGACATTTTTGCCAAGTCTGCATTTTTGTCTCCTTGGTCGATTAGTTTTTCCAGCAGCGGGTCCAGCAGTACATCAATGCGGCTCACAAAGAAACTGGCCACCGAGGCCACATACTTTACAGACTTTCCTTGGGTCAGGCGTGCTTCAATGCCGGCGATATAGGCTTCCGCTACCTGCCGATAGCGTGATAATCCAAAGAGTAAGGTTACATTGATATTAATTCCTTCACTGATGAGTTGTTGAATGGCTTGCAGGCCTTCCGTCGTAGCTGGGACCTTGATGAAGACATTGGGTCGGTTCAGTGCGAACCATAACCGGCGGGCTTCTTCTATTGTACTTCTGATGTCGTACGCTAGATGTGGGTTGACCTCAAGACTAACATATCCATCTTTGCCGTCAGTCTTGTCGTATAAAGTTCGAAACTCATCAGCTGCACCTTGCACATCACGTTGGCTGAGAGCTTCATAAATTGCCTTGCAATCTTTTCCATCAAGAGCCATGGTCCGAATGTCTTCATCGTAATTATGGCTGCCCGCAATCGCTTTTTCAAAGATGGATGGATTCGAGGTCATTCCCCGTAATCCATCTTCCTTAATCAGTCGCCGAAGCTCACCGCTAATGATCAGATCGCGACGGATGTAGTCCAGCCAGATGGACTGTCCGAGCGTTCCCAACTGTTTTAAATGATTTTCTTTCAATGATCTTTCCTCCTCGTTTTTAACCCCGCAGAGCCGTTACTCGTTTTGGGTGGTATATGTGCTAACTCTGTATACTGGATCTTTTATAAAAAGAAACAGGTATTTAGCTTTCTCCTGTAATAATTGTTTAAATATTATATTGTAATTATAGCACATATCTAATGAATTATATGACACTTTGCTTTTTACATTAATTAATTATTTGTTGTTCTCGGGCAAGTTCCTTATCTTTCCCTACCGATGGTCCTCCCTTACGCACTCATGCTCAATTGCGTTTCTTGATTTATTTAATAAAGATTTTCTAAAGAGATAGGGGGCTTGCCCGTCCTACTATAAAAAAGTAATGAAGTTCCTGGCCTTTACCAAACTATTTGTGATATAATAACTTCGATTAATT
>JADBLO010000127.1 GCA_014894395.1 Thermoplasmata archaeon | reverse complement strand
GTGTTGAGATGACCTTATTGAAAAATCAGGAGAAAGTTAATTCAGGAAACCACAGTTAATAATAATATCATAAAACAGAATTGGCATGCTATCTATGTATTCTATAGTAGGAATAATACATTTAGTAATAATCTCATCAAGGATAATTTAGAGCATGGAATTTACAGCCAAAACCAAATGCGCAATTCTACCATTTCTAACAACTCAATAGAAGATAATACGTATGGCATTTTTCTCTATGGTTCTTCTAATAATTTCATTCGTAATAACAAGATAGAAAGGAATTATGCCTCTGGCATCTATCTATGGGCATCTGACAGTAATTCAATAACATCAAATTACATTGCGAATAATGAATATGGCATTACTATAGGGGATAGTTCAAACAATATTATTTATGGCAATAATATCTCCAAGAATGAATTAGGGATAACTGTTGGTAATGCTCCATTAACAATGGTTAGAAAGAATAATTTTGTGGACAATGTAGTTCATGCGTCGTTCTCATACTATTTTAAGGAATATATTTTTAATTTTGGTCAATTTGCTCGTTGGTGGAGGAACTATTGGAGTAGTAATTCGGGGTCTATGAAGATTGAAGGACATCTATACTTCATTATTGTTAACCAAGAACCGCAATATATTCCTATTCCTTGGCGTCAATTTGATTTCTTTCCTGCAAAAGAACCCTATGATATTCCATAGAACCTGAAAATCAAGCAGACCTGAAATAGTGAACAGTTTTCCTCCTGTTGGGTGCCTCTAAAAATGAACAGACATAATTCTTACAGGAGGGGAATCCTGGATTTCGTATTAATATATAATAGGATACCTTACTTACCTCTGGTGTGAATGTGGGTACTGATTCAATAGGTTTAAATAATGAGTTTTCCATAGATAAAAGAGCGGGAAATATACGAAGGAAACGAATTTGTTCCGAAAAGGAATAGTTGTCGTTATCATTCTTTTGTTACTTAGCTTGAGTGTTATTCCTACAACTGCTCAAATAATTAATAACAAGTCATCCAATTCAAATAAAGATAGCTCCAACATAGAAAAAGAAAACATCATTGTGCAAGAAGATTGTATTCAACAGAATTGTTTTAATAATGGAATTTCAGATAATCGATATTCTTTCAATGCTTATAATTATCCGATTCATATTAGGAACCTCGGATATAATAAAGCGACTGAAAACAAAGTAAATGATAATCAAGAGCAAATATCTTATCCACTGAATCCTCCTATCTATAACGATAATTTCTTCAACGCTTTTGGAGATTTTAATATAATTTATGTTCCTGATGACTATCCAACAATTCAATTAGCAGTTGATAATGCAATATCTGGGGATACAATTATTGTACGAGATGGAACGTATACCGAGAGTCTAGTTATTGATAAACCATTAGTAATTCAATCAGAAAAGGGCTATACAAATTGTACCATATTACAAAATGGTGGTAAATATATTATTAGTGTAACAAGTGATTTTGTCAAAATAAGTGGATTTAAAATAATAGGACTAAATTCTGCTGATTATTCAGGTATATGTATTAACAACATAAATAATACTACTATATCTTGGAATATGTTTGCCAGGAGCTATTATTTTGTAGTAGGTACTTTCACCAATGATAACACCATTCATGACAATGTAATGGGTTCATCAGGGAGCTATATCGAAAGTTGGGGAATATGGTTAAGAAACGCAGATAACAACCTAATTTTTAATAATACGATAACGGGTCTCGACATGTACGCTGTGCCTCTTCACCTAGAAAACTCGAAGAATAATACAGTTAAAAATAATATTTTAGGTGGGAGTTACGACATGGGTCTTCTGAGCTCAAGATATAACATCATTCTGAATAACATCATGGCTGGAGCGTTCTGGGCTCATATCTATATGGATAACTCGTCTTACAATATCTTCCAAAATAACACGTTTAATCAAGCATCCGATGATTATCTCAATGACGGAGTTGAGTTTTACTCCTCTAACTATAATACATTTTCTAATAATACATTAAATCAAATCGGAATATTTGTCTATAACTCCTACCACAATATAATCAAGAATAATACTGTCAAATCTAAACCTTTATTATATCTTGAGGACACCGCTGATTATGTTGTTTATAAAAATGCTGGACAAATAATTCTTGTTAATTGCATTAATATTACAATTTCAAATCAAAATTTATCGGATATAAATATAGGAATGGAATTGTTTAAAACAAGTAATTCTTTTATTTATAACAGTATTTTTTACAAGAATAATTATGAAGGAATTTATGCAGTATTTTCAGATAACAATAAGTTTATAAATCTAACATTAAAAGGCAATTGGGATGGGATTGGTCTTTATAATTGTAATGGATCAGAGATAGCCTATAGCAATATCAATCCTAATTCCTTTAATGGAATATATTCTGGAGAATCTCATTATTCTTATTTTCATAATAATACAATTACAGGTCGTGATTGTGATGGTATAGAAATGATAAGTTCAAATTATAATACTATTTGTTTTAATGTAATTACACATCATGTATATGGGTTCATGGGGTTCCTAATACAGGATTCACATCATAATAATATATTTAATAATAATATTAATAATAACTCTTGTGGTTTTTTTATTTGGGATTGTAAAAATCATTCAATTTATCACAATGAATTCATAAGTAATGGTCTAACCGAGGGAGAAGATAACGGAGAGAACAACTCCTGGGATAATGGGTATCCCTCCGGTGGTAACTACTGGAGTGATTACACTGGAAAAGATAACGATGGAGATGGAATAGGTGATACTCCATATAAAATAATATCTAGTCATTCAAATTGGGATAGATATCCACTAATGGAACCATATGGAAATTTTCGAGCAAACAACAACGGACCTTACTACGATTTTGTAAACAATCCTATTCAATTCAAAGGTTTTGCTTGTTGCGGAACACCACCATATACCTGGTTTTGGTATTTTGGCGATGGAAGTACTTCAGATGAACAAAATCCAATTCATACCTTTACAAATATGGGAAAATATGCAATTTATCTCTCTGTGACAGATGATGATGGTAACACATCAAATCATACATCTTGGGCAACTATACAAGTTACTAATGACCCACCGAATAAACCAATAATAGATGGTCCAATCCGTGGAGAGATTGGTACTTACTATAATTACACATTTGTTTCAGAAGATCCAGATGGAAACGAAGTTAGATTCTACATAGATTGGGGTGATGGTCAAACAGAGGAATGGATTGGTTGGTTCACTTCTGGGGAGGAAGTTACCTTTAGTCATAAATGGTCCCAAAAAGGAGTTTATATAATAAAGGCAAAAACAAAAGATGGATATAATGCAGAGAGTGACTGGGGAACACTACAAGTAACAATGCCAACGTCATACCATATACCATTGATTCAATTCTGGATGAGATTATTAGAATGGTCCCCTAACGCATTCCCGATACTCCGATATCTGCTTGGAGTTAATTAGCGAGGAAATAAACATATTTATAGGAGAACGTTGTTATAAAATACTGATAAAGGGGGAAAGCAAGATGGATAAGAAACCTTTGATTGGAGTAAGTATCTGTGCTGTAGTTCTTCTTGTGCTGGGTTCAAGCGTTCCTGCCTTAGCTAAACCCCAATCTTCTTTACCTAAGACAATAATATCCTCAATTTCGACATCGTCTGAGGATTATAAAGTGTACATTGGAGCAGGAATAAATCGTGAATATGGTGAAGGGAAATTTGGGTTAGGTTGGCATATGACTGTTGAGAATACAGGTGACACAAATATCAATGGTTTTACGTATGACAAAGAAACGACATTATTAGGGAAACTCGTCGACAATGGAAGCGGGCCATTCTCTTTATTACCAGGCACGGGTTTTTCTGTAGGAAGTTGGCTCCTTGATTTTCATCCGATAAGTTTTATTAACCTCACTGTCGTGGTTGGGAACATGACGTATTCAAAGTCTGGATATGGCATAGGTCCTTTCGTCCTCATGGCTAGTTGACCATAATGAAGAAGTGGTTCGTAGCAGGAATCAGTCTCTTTGCTGTGGTTCTTCTTGTTCTTGGTTCGTTGAGTAATGTTGTTGGGTATCAATCTGTGAAATCAACTGCGGTGAATGAGTCTCCATTATTCATAACAAGAACACAGAAAGCCATCAATCAACAGCAGTATATTATTACATCTCAGTATCTTGGAATGGGAAAAGGAAATCTCTTACAATTCCCTATCAGAGATAATAGGACTGAATCACTGAAACGGGTTATTGTATTGATTAGTAAAATGGATGATAAAACATTTGAACGGTTCAAAGAATTGTGTATCCAAAGAATAAGACAGGACAAAACCATTAGTGATACGAAACCTAATGAGATAATACAGATGCTTCAATTATTGCGAACGAAACCAGAAACAATTACACACTCTTTTATTAGCAGAAATAATTATAATTTAACATCAAATGATTTGATTACGATTTGTATTTGGTTTCCTGGATGCATACCCTTTTTTATTATTTGGAGTATCGTTTTTATTATTGCTATGGTGTACCTCTCAATAACGCTTCAAATTAGTTGTTATTTCACATGCCAAGGTCCATCATTCTGTCATGGTTCTCGGTGTATGAATACATAAAATAAACAATATTCCTTGGAGGAATTACTATAAAGAGAGGTCTGGCTGTCGGAATCATTCTCTTATTCGGAATGAGATGATAAGAGAACGTATGAAATTGTAGATGTGAGACTTTACCTCCCAGACACCACAGACCCTGAAAATCAAGAGGGCCTGAAATAGTGAACAGTTTTCCTCCTGTTGGGTGCCTCTAAAAATGAACAGACATAATTCTTACAGGAGGGGAATCCTGAATTTCGTATTTATATATAATAGTATACCTTACTTACCTCAAGTGTGGATGTAGATTTGAAAAAGATACATTTGGGTGGAATGGTTATTTGGAGATTATTTCTCTTATGGATAACAAAAATTATCTAGTGTGAGTAACTGTCCGATTAAACCTAAGAGTATAATTTCTGGTAAAAATAGGAGGAATATCACAAGCATTATAATAACAGTTAAAAAGCAATGTGGAAAAGAATCATATGTCAAACAAGGACACCAAGCTGAATAAAGTGTAGGGGGATCATTTTTGGAATCATTTCCATTATTATTTAGGATGATTTTTAGTTCCTTTGTATTAGATTTGAGATGTTTCAGAATGGTGACAAGCTGAGTAGTATCAATTTTGAGATTGTTCTTTTCTTCATAGACATGTGAAATGACAAGACTTTGGAATCTGTTGAATTCTTTATCATCCATTCTTCCTATTCTTTCTATAAACTTCTGAATCAGTTCTGTTCTATTATCTCGTAGAGGAAATGGTAATGCATTTAATCCCTTACCAAGATAATTAGATGTAAGGGCATCCTTGCTGTTTTCACTATTTGCTCTCGTTGTTCTAATACGAAATAACGGTGATTCATTTACAGAACCAGATGATGTTGATTGTACACCAACCACATTGGTAAAAGACACAAGAATAAGGATTGCTACAGCCCCTATACTCCCAAGGAATATCTTTGTCTTCATTTCCTTTCCCTCATATAATCAATACAAGAACTATTATATAGCCTTTGTTTCTGGAATATTTCTCTTTTATTGATATTATTAGCAATAAAAAGAAGAAAAAAGTTCAGTGCGGGCGCCGGGATTTGAACCCGAGTTTTAAGCTTGGCAAGCTTAAGTGATACCAGACTACACTACACCCGCATATCAGGATTGTAGAAACCATGAAGCAATCATCCCTTAAAAAGTATTACGCTGGTTCTACAATGGTAGTATTGTGTTTCCTACGAAATATTATATGGGAAACTATATAAATGCCAAAGAACATTTTTATTTTGAAAATCATGAAACGTATCGCTTTACTACTGCTCGTTCTCGTCTTGGTTGGAGGGAACTCGTTTACTGGGCTCGCTGTTGATAAAAAAAATATTGACAGCAGTCATGATTTTTCTCCACAAGATATTGAACTTGGTGACGACGCATTTCACGGACATGGAATGCTTCCGTATTCCGAATGGTGGTACTTCGACGCGATGTTTTCCAATGGCTATTCTGCTCAGATGAGCGTTCGTATTTTCAGTACATTTGGAAAAGGGTTTGTTTTTCAACGGCTTGATCTTTACAAAGATGGAATCCTGATCACCCACGATTCCACCTCACATCATTTGAAAGAAATCTTTGCGTCCTCAAAGGTCCCCTTTGTGCAGATTCATGGAAAAACAATACTTGTCGGGTCCAGTGATAATACCACCGGAGACTTCGTGTATACCGTATCATTTGATTTTCCTGGAAGCGCTGCGGTGTTGCGTTTTGTAGGGTGTACAAAAGGGTGGAAAGGACAGCATCAGAGTGGAGATTGGTGGGCGGTAGTTCTCCCTAGAGCAACAGTAACAGGTACGATTACGATTGACAATACGACCATGAATGTAGAAGGTACTGGGTATCATGATCATAATTGGGATGTCAATGCACGAGAATGCTTTCACTTTGGTTGGTTCTGGGGTAAGTTCAACACACCAGAATACACCGCAACCTGGTCAGCGATTCTTTCGACACGAGCAACAGTGCAACCGATTATCGTTGTGAACAAAAAAAATGCTGGATATATTGCTATTCCCTCTGAAACGAGCTGGTTCTCTGCTAAAGACATCCATCTGGACCATTTCATGTTTGTTCCACATTTCTTCAACATTGAAACCATGACCGATAAGGTTTTTCTTGTGGTAAATATGGAAGTAATTAGTGTCGATCATGAGCAATTCATGGGATTTATGAATTATTGGCGGTACCATGTGAAATGCAGCGGCATTTTCATGGTTGATGGTCACGCGGAAACCGTTGATGGTGTATTTATCGCTGAATACCTTCGTTTCCGCTAAATGATACGAGAAGAGATGGTGTTGCTTGATTCATTCGTTTTAATGGTTTGCTAAGATGTCGTCGGGCACAGACCGGGACCTCATAGAAACCTTTTGTGATAGTGCGTGGTTTTTCTTGGATGATTGGGGTAACGCTGGTTGTCCCGCATTTGATGCACTTGTACCCCTGTTCGGTTCCTTTGGATTTCATATGTTTGCCACAGGTCTGACAGACCGGGTTTTCTGTTTTCACCAATAGCGTGATGAGATGTTTGACCGCGAGTTTTTCCAAGTTGATCGTGAGCGGGTGTTCACGGACGCCACCGTATACTTCAACGAGGTCGCCAACATGTAATCCTCGAACAGTATTTCGGAATTCTTTGGTTGGCTCGTAGGCAGCACAGGGTATCGTTCCGGTTAGATCTTTTATGGTGAACAGAACATGTCCCCCTTGAATCGTGAACGGATTCTCGACGACCGATCCTTCGGTGATGACTGATTCAAAAGGCTGGATTTGTGCGATTTGTTTTTTTTGCAGATGATTGTCGGTTCCTTGGTTCGTTTCAAACAGGAGCCAGCTGTCCACTGGTTCAGATTTCACCTGTGTTGATGCGATGACAAGTTCTTCTACGTCGTTGCCTCGGATTCCGTAGAGGATGGGACAGGGTGAGTTCGGAACGATCCGGTTATGATGGTTCCTGGCATCGTAGTTGTCAAACGTGCTTGGGCAGTCTGCATCCATCTGTATCACAGATTTTAGGTCTATTTGTCGTTTCGTTCCCCATCGCTGCTGAGGTCGATATGCAATGAGTTCGAAGGTTCTATCAAGCGGCTCCCAGGAGATCGCCGCGGTCGCACCAATCAGTCCTCGGCCATTCTTGTATCCTTCGAACATTGCCTGTTGGTTGTGTAATATAATCTGTACATTATCAAGAGTGACAATCTTGGTGACGGCTTTCTGATACAAATCCACATCTGGTTTTTTTAAAAGCAGGACATATCCTGGATTCGTGTTCTCATCGTCAATGCGCGCTTGTGTCTCAACGGTTTCTTTCACGATAGTAGCGAGGTTCCTCTGTTCGTTTTCGTCAAGTTCTTTGGTGAATGTAAGTGAACAGAACACGTCCAGGCTATTGATTTCCCCGATTTTTCGTTTGATTTTCCCACCGTGTTTCCCAACATGGAGACACAAGGCTCCGTTTCCTCGTGTCTTCCAGGGGATATTTGGGTTTAATCGGACGAGACGCGGGTAGCCGATAATCTCATACTTCTTTGTGATTTTTTGAATGATGGTTCGTGCCACATACGTGGTACACCCACCCGTGATTGAGTCAGTGTCATCAACGCCTATCCAGATAGTTTTTCACCAAAAACGTTATTAGACAGGTCGTACTTTAAGTTTCATTACCTATGGATAAAACAGAACTCCTTGCAAATATCAGAGAATTTTTGGGGAGCGCCGGTTTTTCTGTCTCAGACCCGTATGCGGTACGTCTCCCAGGTTTTGACCTAGTGGCAAGACGAGATGAAACCCTCCTCATCATTAAAGTCCTTTCGAACATTGATGGGTTGTCTGAGGCTGTGGGAAATGAGCTGCGCGCTCTTGCGTGTCTGCTGAAGGCGACCCCATTGCTGATCGGCGAGAAAAACGGCGTGAGCACTCTTGAGGATGATGTGGTGTACTTCAGGTTTGGTATTCAGACGGTTACCTCATCGACGTTGAAAAATCATGTTCTCGAGGAAGTCCCGGTGCGGGCCTACGCAGCCCCTGGTGGGTTATACGTGAACCTTGATCCAGAAAAGATTCGAAGGTTACGCCAGGAAAAAAATATTTCACTGGGAACGTTCGCACGCCATGTACGCGTGTCTCGTCGGACCGTGCGGATGTATGAGGATGGAATGAATGCGCGTATTGATATTGCTGATCGGATCGAGGATATGTTTGAACAATCAGTGACCACGCCAATTGATTTGCTCAAGCCACCGATGGTAGAAACCGAGCGGTTGCCGTCGTACCAAAAAGAACAAAAGCATATGAAAGAATTCCAACGTGAAGTCTTTTCCCTTCTTCAAAATGTTGGGTACAAGATTATCCCCATGGATCGTTGCCCCTTTGAAGCAGTAAGCAAAGAAAAAGAAAAAATTCTCTTAACCTGTGTACAAGAATATAATAAAAAACTCGTAGAAAAAGCACATTTCATGAGTAACATTTCAAAGATAATGGAGAAGCATGCAGTGGTGTTTACCGATAAAGATGTCAGTAAAAAAAATGTGGAAGGAACTCCGATTATTATGAAGAAGGAGTTGAAGAAAATCCGTGATCCTGAGGATGTGTTTACGTTAATTCTCGAGAGGATAACCGCTGAATGACCAAGATTTGCCTAACACAAACTTTTATAAATAAGATTATTATTCCCGAGAACTACGTTACCCTATGGAGTGACTAAATAATAAAGTTAGTCGATGATGTATCATGGTAGACAGCAAAACTGTTGAAGCAGTTCAGAAAGCAATAGAAGAATCCAAGAAACTTGAACGGAAATTCAAACAATCGGTAGACGTTGTCATAAATCTGAAGAACATTGATATGAACGATGCGAAGAACCGTATCGAAGATGAAGTGATGCTCCCTCATGGACGAGGCATTGACGCAAAACTCGCTCTCTTTGCAAGCGGTGACCTTGCGCTTAAATCCAAAACTCACGTTGACTTATTAATAAAACCTGAAGAAATCGAAGAACTCGCCAAAGACAAGAAGAAGTTTAAAAAGATCGCAGATGAGTATGATTTTTTCATTGCCGAGGCACCGTTAATGCCAACCATTGGTAAAACACTCGGTATCATCCTTGGTCCTCGTGGAAAAATGCCAAAACCGGTGCCACCAAACATTGATATCGCAAATATGGCAAAGAGCCTGCGGAAAACCGTTAAGGTTCGATCGAAGACTACGAAAACTATTCACGCGATCGTCGGACGCGAAGAAATGGACGCGCAACACATCGCAGATAATATTGATGCAATCCTTAAACGACTTGAAGGAAAACTTGAACGCGGGAAATTAAACATCGGCTCAGTGTATGTAAAGACTAGCATGGGGCCACCAATGAGAATACTCTGAAGGTGTCAAGATATGGCGCATGTTGCACAATGGAAGCATGGGGAGGTTGCGGAGATCACATCTCTGTTAACTCACCATAAAATAGTCGGTATCATTGATATTGGAGGCATTCCAGCTCCACAGCTTCAGCAGATGCGAGGGGGCATCAGAGCCAAAGCACAAATCCGATGTGCGAAAAACACGTTGATTTTAAAAGCATTAGATGAAGCTGAGAAGCACGTGAAAGGCATCAGCGCGTTGAAAGATGAGGTATATGGCCAAGCTGCAGTTATTGCCACTGATATAAACCCGTTTGCTCTTTTTAGAGAAATCAAGGCGACGCGGAAAAACGCTCCTGCAAAAGGCGGAGAAACCGCTGCCCATGATATCGAGGTTCTCGAGGGGGATACCCCATTTAAACCAGGCCCGATCGTCGGAGAGCTTCAGAAAGTAGGAATCCCGGCCGCTATTTCAGAAGGAAAAGTCATCATTAAAAGCGATAAGGTCCTTGTTGAGGCAGGGCAGAAGATTTCAAAAGATCTTGCACAAATGCTTTCTCGTATTGATATTTTCCCCATTGAACTTGGATTGAACTTACACGCTGTCTTTGAAAATGGCAGCATTTACAGACCGGATGTCCTTGATATTGACATGGACCGGTTCATGGGCCAGTTACGAACAGCATCACTTACTGCATTAGCCCTTTCAATCGAGACGGGATGGGCAAACACCCAGACAATTCGTCCTCTGTTGACAAAGGCATATCGGAGCGCATACACCCTTGCGGTCGAAAGGAACATTTATACAAAGGATACAATGACGCCGCTCCTTGCCAAGGCACATGCCTCGATGCTGTCTGTTTCATCACAGGTTAAACCTGTTAGTAAAGAGGGTGAAAAAACCCCAACAAAGTAGGAGGAACAAGCCATGGAGTATGTATATAGTGCGATGCTTCTGCATTCCGCAGGCCAACCAGTTACCGAAGAGAATGTAAAGAAAGTTCTCACTGCCGCTGGAGTAAAAACTGATACCGCACGAGTAAAAGCATTGGTCGCTTCACTCGACGGTGTCAACATTGACGAGGCAATAAAATCTGCCACCGCCATCCCAGTCGCAGCACCCGCCGCAGCACCTGCTGAAAAGAAAGAGAAAAAGAAAGAAGAAAAGAAAGAAGAAGTTACTCAAGACGAAGCAGCAGCTGGACTCAGCGCCTTATTCGACTAAGAATGCAGTGGTTGTCATCACACAACCCTCTTCTTTTTGTTTTTTAACTCATTTTTTGGTAGACTACTCTCTAGAGACCCATCCGAATAATCTTACAACATTCTCAGAAAATTAGAAGAATGAAATGTGGGGGACGGGATGCATTGGATGGGAGGAATGTGCTTTTAGTGGAAAGCAGATACCTAAAGCAGCCTCCCCAATGTTTACTGTGTCCCCCAATTACAAATAAACTTGGAAAATAAATACTTTTCCCTTCAATTTTCCCTCCTGTTTATTTATAAATCAACTGGAGGGCTAAAAGCGGCCGTTTTATCCGGAGAAAGTGGTTCCTGCTGATAGCTTACTGGTAGCCCCCAACCATGAGACTTGGGTCCCCTAGGAGTATGAATTCTTCAATCGTGAAATAATCCGGACCAACGTTATGAATGTAGGCATTCTGCGCCCCGGTCAACATCTCACCAGCAGTGACACCCTCAGTATATGAATCGAAAAAATGAACATCCAGATATCCTGCACCGCCATACACACCATTGGCGTCAACCCACGTATAGGCCGTCCTGGTCGACCCAATCGTGGCAATGGCACCTCCGCCTTCTTTTGTAAGGAGAATCCCGGCGAAACATGGATAGGACACAGTTGGATCTTCAGAGAGTTTGAAGATGCGCGTCAGCAGATGAACCGTTCCCTGGAAGTAGTTTTGCAGGTCCGTGAAGTTGAAATCAAGTTTAGCTGTGAGACAAGCGTCAAAGAAAATAATGGGGAGCCTGTTTCCATTTTTCAAACCAGTGATATAGGGGGTGAAGTACCAGATCATCCCTCTCTTGGAGAGTGAATTTGGCCGGTAGGTTCCCCAGCCGTGTTCGAACCCATGGCCTGCGTAGCTGACAAACCCTGTACCTTTGTTTATCTCCCGATTGAAGCTCCATGGGTGGAGGGTATGGGTGGATGTCCACAGGAATGTTGTGTCAAACCCGGGCAGATTTTGCGCAACCTTCGTGTTCGTGATTTCGCCTTCATAGACAAATAGTGGCGCTCCATGGAATGGCGGGAACGTATCTCCCCCTGCAAGAACAATTCGTTTAAACCAGATTTGATTGTATGTTTCTTCTTCATAGGTGATGATTTTGTTCACGATCGTGCTAGCCTCCGTTGAATCAGTACAAGGTAATCGGCCGACGTGCACATCAGCGTATAAATCAACACCATCAAGATCATTACCATCCTGGTCTATTTCACCGAACCGGTTGTTCCCATTTGAATCCCAGCTGCAGAAGTCTCCACTAGCGTCGTAGATGTCTCCGTAATACAGGTCCGAGAGAAGATCTCTCTCCCACCAGGATGCAAACGTAGCTCGGATCGGAAGTTTCTTCATATCACCAACTAAAAGAACATATTGGGTGTTCCAGTCCTCGACTGCGTGTTTAATGAAGTATTTAATTCTTTCAGGGTTGTCTCGTCCAACAAAGGAGCCGTAAATCTCGTCGAGTGTGACCAGTATGGTCGGAACACCATACGCGTTCTTATGGTCAACGAGAGGTTGAAGGGGTCCAGAAAACTCAGATGGAGTAATAATCACCAACGAATACACGTCAGATGAGACCGGAGCGGGTGACACGGCATCATAGGTGATATGGATAGTGAAATGTGTACTATACTGAAGAAGATGAGCGTTCGGAAGATACCGAACAGGCGTAATATGACAGGAGACAAACAGGACATGTTCGTTGTCCTTGTTCAACCCGGCTCCTGTAGTAATGCTGTACCAACTATTTGGATAGGCATCATCGCTGTTGTAGACCTCTTCATTGAGACGTCCTTCCATCGGAATGATCTGATCGCCAATCTTTTCTTTCGATGGCACCGGCCTGACTTGTTTTTCTACATCCATGGTTTGTATCAGTGATGGTTTGATATCAACTGAGGTTACACGAGCCCCAAGTGGGAATTCGAAGGTTTTAGAAAAAACCGGCATCAACGGGCATCCTTCCTTGGTCATAACTCCGTCTGCTTCGCTGACCATGATTTCACAAAAGTCATTGTTTTCTTTCAGAATTGGTGTTGAAAAATCGATACTGAATTCAACGGTGTCCACCTTTCGAGCATTCGTCTGAGCTACTGCTGGTGTTGCACTTATGATCATGAACAGAACAAGTATTCCAGCTACGATTACTTTTATTTTAAGTGTGTTCTTCATATGGTATCCCCTTGGAGATAACGAATTATGTTCCCCTTTATTAACGTTAACTCTCTTCATAGATATGAGCGATCACATTATTTAAGGCTTTTTATAAAAAAACAGGATTCACGCTCGTGACGGTCTGTCCACTGCAAACCACCTGTTGCTTAAGAGAGAATTTAAATATTAAAAGCCATATACTGCCTCACTTCTACCAGATAAAATAGGTGAACTATGGGTAAAGGAATAAACGCTGCACGCCAATTAAAAAAAGCACGAAAAAACCAGTTGTGGAACGATCGATACTACAAGAAACGAGTCCTTCATTTAAAAGAAAAATCAGATCCACTCGGAGGCGTTCCGCAGGCAAGAGGTATCGTCATTGAAAAAGTCGGTATCGAGGCAAAGCAACCGAATTCAGCGATCAGAAAATGCGTTAAAATCCAGCTTATTAAAAACGGCCGGCAGATCACCGCGTTTGCTCCTGGAAATCATGCCATCGGATTCATTGATGAACACGATGAAGTTGTGGTCGAAGGTATTGGCGGTCGAATGGGTCGTAGTTACGGTGATATCCCCGGTGTCCGATTTAAAGTAATCAAAGTAAATGATGTTTCCTTAGATCAACTAGTAAAAGGAAAAATTGAGAAACCGATGAGACGATAAATATGAGTGAAAAGAAAGATATACAACCTGCTACAGTGTTTTTCCCGATGTTTGAAAAATACGACATGAGTGTTGTGAAGATTGAAGATCTAGGACTTCAACGCTACATCAATTTAGAAAACAAGGATTTTTTCCTTGGCGCACCTCATGCAAATAAAATGTTCGGGAAAGCAAACCTTTCGATTATTGAACGTCTGATTAATATCCTCATGAAAACCGAGATGTATACCGGGCAGAAAACCAAGGCCTACAAAGTCGTTCGAATGGCGTTTGAGATTATTGACAAACGGACAAAGAATAACCCAGTGCAGGTCCTTGTTGATGCATTGCAAAACGCGGCACCAAAAGAAGAAACCACCCGGCTGCGGTTCGGCGGTATCATGGTTCCCAAAGCAGTGGATATTTCACCACAACGCCGGCTGGATATTGCATTACGCAACATCTGCTCCGGTGCGATGACTGTGAGTCATAAAAATAAGAAGAGAATTGAGGCATGTCTTGCCGATGAGCTCCTGAAGGCCAGCAAGAATGATCCTGCATCTTTTGCAGTTGCAAAGAAAAATGATCTTGAACGGGTCGCCAAAGCAGCTCGATAAAACAATGGAAGACCTAATGGTTTTTGAAGGTGTATAAAGTATGGGGCGAAAAGAAGAAAACATACAGAAAGCAACAGCTCTGATGAATAAATTGGATCATATCCGTAACATCGGGATTGCTGCTCATATTGATCATGGGAAAACCACGTTTTCTGATAACCTGCTTGCAGGATGCGGCATGATGAGCGAGGAGCTTGCAGGAAAACAACTGGTACTTGACTACGATGAACAAGAGCAGGCACGTGGGATTACGATTAACGCAGCATCAGCATCCATGGTTCACACCGTTGAAGGACAAAATTACCTGATTAACTTAATTGATACACCAGGACATGTTGACTTCGGTGGTGATGTTACCCGTGCAATGCGAGCAGTTGATGGATGTATCATTGTCGTCTGCGCCGTAGAAGGCGCGATGCCACAAACGGAAACGGTGATTCGTCAAGCGATCCGTGAAAAAGTTAAACCAATATTGTTCATCAACAAAGTAGACCGACTCATTAATGAACTTCGAGTCACACCAGAAGAGATGCAAAATCGATTCATTAAAATCATTAATAGATTCAATGAACTACTTGATCGAGTGATCGCTGAAGACTTCAAAGGAAAATGGAACGTGAAGGTCGAAGACGGCAGTGTCGCGTTTGGTTCCGCGTTCCATAACTGGGCGGTCTCCGTCCCCCGCATGAAAAAAACCAACTTAGGATTCAAAGATGTGTATAACTACTGTAAGAACAATGATCAGAAAGCCTTAGCGAAACGATCCCCTATCCATGAAGTTGTCTTGGAGATGGTTATTGCTCACCTCCCACCACCGAATGTTGCACAGAAATACAGGATTCCACACATCTGGAGAGGAGACCTTACGAGCCCTCTTGGCAAAAACATGGTTGAATGTAACGAGAACGGGCCACTCGCGTTGATGGTTACAAAGATTATCCTTGATCCCCATGCTGGTGAGGTTGCGATTGGTCGGATGTTCAGCGGAAAGATCCAACGTGGACAGGAGTTATATGTTATTGGAATGCCCAACAAGAATCGTGTTCAACAAACCAACGTCATGGTTGGACCCGATCGTATCCCTATTGACTATGTGAGCGCAGGAAATATTGTTGCTGCAACCGGTATCCGTGATGCCATCGCAGGAAGCACCGTCACTGATAACCCCGAGGCTGAACCGTTTGAACGTATCGTTCATGTCTCAGAACCAGTCGTCACTGTTGCGGTCGAAGCGAAAAACACAAAAGACCTCCCCAAACTCGTTGAGGTGTTGCGATTAATCTCCAAAGCAGACCCCAGCATCCAAGTGCAGATAAACCAGGAGACCGGTGAGAATCTGATGTCCGGTATGGGAGAATTACATCTTGAAATTACCGAGTATCGTATCCGTAATGACCATAAAATGGAAATTGTCTGCTCTGAACCCATTGTGGTCTATCGTGAGACCGTCAGCAAACCAAGTCCCCATAAATTCGAAGGGAAATCACCGAACAAACACAACAGGTTCTACATCGAGGTGGAACCTCTCCCGGAGAACATCGTCAAAGCGATTTACAATAATGAATTGCCAGCGAACGTGAAGAAATACAAAAAAGAAACTGCAAAAATCCTTCAGGACCTTGGAATGGATAAAAACGTTGCGAAAGGCGTGTTCGGCGTACATGGTCTGAACCTTATCACCGATACCACGAAAGGTATTCAACACCTTTTAGAGACCAGAGATTTGATTATGGAAGCCTTTGATGAGGTTATGAAAAGCGGACCAACCGTCTCAGAACCCTGTCAAGCTATCTTGGTGAAACTCGTGGATGCAAAACTCCATGATGACGCAATCCACCGAGGACCCGCGCAGGTGATCCCTGCAGCAAGAAACGCTATTTATGGCTCAATTACGATTTCTGAACCTACCCTGCTTGAGCCAATGCAGAAAGTATTTATCAGCACCCCTCAGGAAATCATGGGTGATGCGTCACGGGAACTGAATTCCCGACGCTCCGAAGTCAAAGACATGAAAACCGTTGGAGACTCCGTAGAAATCGAAGCAAAAGCGCCTGTTGCTGAGATGTTCGGGTTTGCATCAGCTATCCGTTCAGCGACCGGTGGGCGGGTACTGTGGAACACCGAGAACCTGGGTTTTGAACCATTACCTCGACAGCTGAAAGATCCCGTGATTAAGAAGATTCGTGAGCGCAAAGGCCTCAAACCTGATCCGTACCCCGCTGAATACTATATGGGATAAGACAGGTAGGATTATTTCCAAATTCTTAAAAAGCGTGCCTGAATACAGTGGAGACTATGCACCGAGGAATCATCCCGATCAACCAGTTTTTCGAGTTGGAGTATCGGTATCACGAGAAAGATCTGAACTACAAGTATTTTAACAGACGCTTCGAAATTTATCTTATTGGAAAAAAAGGAATGCAGAAGGTCTACATTTTACATATGGATAACTGCGATATACGACCAGGGAAATGGGCTCCGCATATTCACCGGGCATCGAATGTCGCAAAGAAACTGTATTTTGGTGTGACGACACTAAACTGGAATGAAATAAAAGATAATTTTCTTGCTGCTATTATCGCAGAAATCGGTGATACGTACAAGACGGATGCGAAGAAAGCTGTCGTGAATTTGCTTTCACCTAAGATATAAAAAAATGGTACGAATCGTGCACGATTTCGAATATATTTTTATACTAGCTGTGTGCATTATTGTTGTATGGAGATGATCCCACTTCCTGATGTAGAGGAAACATTAGCTGCTTTTAAGAAGAAAAAAAAACAGAAAAAGAAAGAGGAAGATAAAAAAGAAGAATCGGAGAATAAATAATAGAATCGCCTACTTTTTCACCATCTTTTTATTCTTACGTTTTGGTCATTCTGTCCTAGGCAGCAACTATTTAATTTCTTTACAGTAAAAAATTGAAGTAAAAAACGAACATGATCTCTTTATGAAATATGAATGAAAAAGCACCGTTAGAGAAAAATAAAATGGAATTATGAAGAAATTTATCTTATTTATTAAAGTAGATGGAAATACATCACGTCTATGGATTCACTCCAGCTATAGCTACCTTTGTAAAAACCAGTGACCGTTATCGTGTGTTTCAACGGGAATAAATCTCCATAGCGATGATTCATACGCCATTCATACGGTGGTTTCGTCACATTGTATTGGTCTGATCCGTCGACGTGAAAATGAACACTTACAATTTGATCCTCGGAATAGACTTGGACCTTTACTTTAACAGAACCAAGGATAATAGTATTATTCCGTGGTGTCGAACCGATATTATTTCCAAAGAGGTAAAGTTTGCCGGGTTCTGGTTGCTGGATCTCAATTTTCTTTGGTTCACCGGGACCAAATGCATTCAAGTAACCATCACTATTATTATCCATTGATCCAATATAGATTGTTCCATCCTCACCAATAGCTGGGGCCGATTCACATTTACCAATGTATGCTCTCCCGGCTTCAGTACCGTTAGGATTCACTGCAATAAGATAACCGCTGATCGTCCCAAAATAGATCGTTCCATCCAGGGAATTACACGGTGTGCCGCCTTGGATTGCTCCGCTGGAGTTGAATATCCATTTCACGGAGCCATTCACTGGGTTGACTGCGTAGAGTTTGCTCCATCCTGCGTAGATGGTCCCGTCCTGTCCGATGGTTGGGGATGTTCCCGCACCAACATTTGTTCTCCATTTCATCGTTCCATTTGGATATATCGCGTAAAGATAAGAATCAAGTGAAACACAGTAAATGGTACCATCATCGGCGATACAAGGGCTAACCCGAATCCAGTCACCGGTTTTAAACATCCATTTCATGGTCCCATTATTCGGATAAAGAGCATATAAATAAGTGTCATGGCAGCCGCAGTAGACAGTCCCATCATCTCCGATGACTGGGGATGAATAGACCACGTGGTTTGTCGAATGCTGCCAGCGGAGCGTCCCATTTGGAAAAAGGGCAACAATAGATTGTCCACAACCAAAAAATATTGTTCCATCAACGCCGATAGCTGGTGATGAGAAGATATCATTTCCCGTATAATATCTCCATTTCATGATTCCATTCGGATAAAAAGCATATATGTAATTATGATCACCATAAGCCGATGCTACGTAAATCGTCCCGTTTGAATCAATAGCAGGGCAGGATTCGCTCCATCCTTCAATACCGTATTGCCATTTCAATGTTCCATTGGGATAGACAGCAAAAAAATCTAGACCTCCAAAATAAATGATACCATTTTTATCAATAACCGATGATCCATAAAGAGCACCTATCCTATCATTTTCAAAGCGCCATTTCATGACCCCCGGTGGATTTTCAGCAGTACTGTAGGGACTTCTCCCTGTATGATGTGTGTCATGGCAGTACATCGGCCATGATGAATTCATGATATCCATAACTGCGATGTGTGATGATTTTCCTTTAAAAGGCTCTATAATTGAGGGAGCTACAATTTCTTTTTCTCTAAGATATGTCGTCAATTTTGATTGGCTAGGATTATAGTCAATAATTTGATATCGGCTATAGTAATCAAATAGATTCTTTTCATCTACGGTTGGTATTTTGTTAACTACAAGCGTATCACCACGATCGCTCCTCGTCATCGGTATTGCTGATGGAACCACAAACAAAATAAGGATAAAAATTACACCAGTTGGAATATAGTGGTTTTTCATAATCTGAGTCCTTTATAGTAACTTAATAGTATAATCATCTTATAAAGCTTTTCAATATCTGTAATATATAAATAGTAATATTAAACGCAAAAAAAAACAAAATGTAATTTTTTATGAATTATTTTTTTAAAATATAGAAAGTATTATTAATACTCTACAAGTTTACGGAACTTATATTATAATTTTGGGAGAAATGGAAATGAATAAAAAAATTTTATGTATTTTGGTATGTATGCTAATGATTAGCTGTGCGATGACGACAATAATCAATACCAACAATGTAAAAGGAGAGGAAAATCCACCTGAATTAAATGCATCAAATCCGTTGAATATGACATACATCTGGGATTGGACTCAACGTCTTGCGGACGTAACCTATTCCGCTTATAACGACACTGAAATCCCACGAGGAAGATCTTTTGGATCAAAAGGAGGAGAATATACCAAAGAATTATTAAAAAATGAATTAGATGATTTTTATCTTGATGATGTTCATACTGAACAATTAGGATATATTAACGGAGAGAGAAAATATTCAGATATAATCAATGTAACTGATTTCCAACTAACAATTTCTAGTTCTCACACATATTCTTATGAAAATCCAGTCCCAAAAAAAGAAATGTTTGCTATACCAACTAATAATAACCACAAATACCTTACTAATTATTGGACTGAATATTTTGAATTCGATGATGTCTCGATAGTACCTAATGATATGACCGCATTATGGCCTTTTGCTGGAACCTACAATGATTATCATTTTAATGTGCCCAATTATGAATATCTCTCAGACCACCAGGCCTTCTTTGCAGGGAATGTTTCTTATTTAGTATCTGATGACCCAGTACCAACACCCGATGACCAATGTGGTAATGTGTATTTACTTGACGATGTTTCTAGTTCACAAGATAAACTTGATAATCTTACAGATGCAGAGGCTGCAATTATTGTTAAATCTGGAGAGAGAGGTATCCAATATATCGATGCTTCAAACTGTGCTTTTTCAGTTGTTAGTGTAAATGGCTCAAGTGGTGATGATGTAAAAGAATTATTAGATGATGATATGATGTTTGTTGATAATGCAGGTAATGATGGAGATAATTTGACATTTACCTATAATCTTGATGAAGGGTATTGGCCGGATTCACCGCATGTATACATAGATAGAATTCCAAATCATTTTGAACTATGGGCTAACTATAATTTTTTCTTTCGGTTTGTTATTTTAGGTAGTGTATGTAAATCATTGAATAGGCATCTTGAAAGTAAGAAGTTCTTCTAG
>JADBLO010000015.1 GCA_014894395.1 Thermoplasmata archaeon | reverse complement strand
GGAAGTAGTAATTCAGATTATGCGGCAAACCTTGATGGTCTGTTGGATGAGGTGCGCGTTTCAAAGATTGCAAGAAGCGGTGGATGGATAACTGCAGAATATAATAACCAAGTCAATCCGAGCTTGTTTTACACGGTGGGAAATGAAGAACAAAAGCCTGGGCCGATTCTACCGCTAGAGGTTTCAAACCCCAGTCCTGCTCAGGGTGCGACTGGTGTTATATTGAATCCCACTCTTACTATCACTGTGGAAGATGGAGATACGATGAATGTCTCATTTTCAACGAATGCTACTGGGAGTTGGGCTGTTATCGGCAAGAACCTCAGCGTTGGGAGTGGCACCTATCGTCAGATCCCAACGGTGATGAACAATTATAATACGAAGTACTATTGGAGTGTGAATGTCACTGATGGGACGCAATGGATGAATAAGATCTTCTGGTTCAAGACAGAAATAGCACCTGGCCCGTGGTGGAACGCGGACTGGAGATACCGGAAGAGCATCGTGATTAGTCACGCGCAAATCGCGGCTACTCTTACAAACTTTCCTGTATTGATTAGCTTCTCTGCGGATGCTGATCTTGCTGCTTATGCGCAAGTTGACGGTGATGATATCGTTTTCACAGATTATAATGGCAACGCACTTAATCATGAGATAGAAAAATATGGTAATGTTGATGGTCATCTCGTGTGTTGGGTGAATGTCACCAGCCTTTCATCTCTCATAGATCCCGTGCTGTATATGTATTATGGTAACACCGTCTGCGATACTATGGAGAATCCACAGGGCGTATGGGATTCGAATTATGTGATGGTGCAACATCTTGAAGAATCCTCTGGCATTATCACTGATTCAACCTCATTTCACAATAATGGAACAGAGTATGTATCCCCCGATACAAATATGAACGTGACTGGAAAAATTAATGGCGCTATTGATTTCGATGGAACCGATGACTACGTCACATTTGGGCAACCATCCAGCTTAAATTTCCAACCAGCTATTGATGTTTTCACAATGTCATTTTGGGTAAAAACCACGGATACAAGCGGTGTATTTCTTTCAAAAGCAAGCGCGGCAAGTTCAAGACAATACCATTTCTATACCGATACAGTAGCCAATGGTCTAGCAGCCGTAATCGGAGGCACACAACTCAATACGAATAAAATTGTGAATGATGGGACATGGCATCATATTGTCGGAGTGAATTACAATGATGCTGGTACTAGGCGTTTTCGATATTATATTGATGGCACGGCGGATTCCACTGTTATCACCCCAGGTTCAACCACGAATTCGTTTGATGTGTTAATCGGTGCTCGGCGAGGAAGTAGTAATTCAGATTATGCAGCAAACCTTGATGGTCTGTTGGATGAGGTGCACGTTTCAAACATTGCAAGAAGCGGTGGATGGATAACTACAGAATACAACAACCAAAAAACCCCCAGCACGTTCTATAACATTGGAAATGAAGAAATTAATCAACAACCTGAAGAACCCGTTCTCTCAGATGAAAACCCTGTCCATAATTCCTTGGATGTTCCTGTCGGTGTCGTAACCTTAAAAATTTCGATACATGATTATCAGAATAATAGTATGAGTGTTACATTTAGGACAAATGCAAGTGGCAGCGCCTGGTCTGATATTGGGTCTAATACCTCAGTCCCAAATGGAACCTACTCTCAAAATTATATGTGTAATGATTATGGACGAAAGTATTGGTGGAGCGTGAATTGCTCCGATGGAACGCATTGGACAAATCAAACCTATTGTTTCACCATAGAAATGGGAGCTATCACATGGTGGAACTCAGGCTGGCGATATAGAAAAGAAATTGCAATCAATCATTCCAAAATAGTTTCTAACCTTATAAATTTCCCAGTACTTATCACTATTGAAGACAGTGACTTGCGAGACGATGCACAAAATTCTGGAGATGACATTGTCTTCACAGATCATAGTAACCATAGGCTTTATCATGAAATTGAAATGTTCAATGGTTCTTCTGGTGAGCTGGTATGCTGGGTAAACGTACCCAGTCTCTCCAATACAGAAGATACGATACTATACATATATTACGGCAACCCGAGTTGTGGTAACCAGCAGAGTCCTACTAGCGTATGGGATTCGAATTATGTCATGGTGCAACATCTAGATGAGCTCAGTGGAACTCACTACGATTCAACTAGTTATGGTAATAATGGTACACCACAAGGGGGAGTAATGCAGAATGCATTGGGGAAGATTGATGGTGCTGATGATTTTGATGGCGTTGACGATTATATCGACTGTGGAGATGATGAAAGTCTCAATTTAGGGACGGTATTGACGTTAGAGGTATGGGCAAAAACCCAAAACGATGGATACTTCATAGCCCGGTCAACTCCAGATGGTACCACACGTCAATATAATTTTGTGAATTATCCAAGTAATAATGGGATCTTTTTCTGGTATCCACCAGGTAGTGGGAATTATGTAAGTTGGTTGGGTGAACAACTTACTGATGATGCATGGCATCATATCGTATTAACAATTAATGTTACGACTGTAGAACTCTTTAAAGATGGAATAAGCAGAGGTACACGGACGCTATCTTCACCGATTACTGGATATACTACTTCAACCTGGATTGGTGCGAGGGCAGATCCTACCGGAAGTATGGTTGAGTTTAATGGAACCTTGGATGAAATCCGTATTTCTAGTAAAACCTTGACTAGTTCGTGGATTAAGATTGAGTATAACAATCAATATGACTCGAATTCATTCTTTACTATTGGGATTGAACAACAATCAAAGGATTATCCTATCGTTTTCGATCCTGTTCCAACTGATGGAGCCATGTTTGTGTCACCTTCCATTTCGCAGTTACAGTTCAGCGTAGCTGATCCCGAGGGTGATTTAATGGATTATCATGTGGCAACCTCTCCAAATATAGGGTCTGATAATCAAACCGGCATCACAAATGGCACCTACACAGTGGCTGTAAGTGGTTTGAATTATTCAACGTTGTATACCTGGGTTGTCCATGTGTCTGATGGGGATCATTTGGTGACTGCCGTATTCCAGTTTACAACCCGGTCAAATGCTCCAATAGTATCGAATCCTTCACCAATGGACGGTGCTGTAGGTGTTCCTTTAAATCCTATTTTAAAGATAAATGTGAATGATTTCAACAATCATCAGATGAATGTGATCTTTAAAACAAATGCTTCTGGGAGTTGGAAGATTATTGGAAGCAATACTAGTGTGGGGAATGGCACGTATTCGCAACGTGGTGTGAATATGACTCAAATTGGTCGAAAGTATTATTGGAGTGCATGTGCGCTTGACATCGTTTCGGGTAATTGGACGAATGAAACATACTCTTTTACAAGCACCACTGTTCGACCGAACTATATTCAAGTCCTTGGTTCTGGCTATTGCGGTGGTTTCACACAGGCAGGACGTTCTAATACGAATAAGGATGTTTTTTATGTTACATGGCAGCAAGGTGGGCCATATGGCATCAGAGTTTATTATGCTGAATTCAATCGTAACCTTGGTTGGGTTACAACAAATGCTCCTCTGTCTGATTGGTCATCGTTCAGTGAAACAACAGCTCATCCGTTCTTTGCTTATTTTGATGATAAATACCATGTGGCTTGGATGAATTACCCTGGGACTAGTCAAAGAATGCTTAATAGTACTTCTGAAAGTTGGGAGAGTTTTCAGTCTATGCAGCCTACTACTAGTGAATCCTATACTTTTTATATATCATCATACCTAAGTTCTGGTGGCGGCAATCCTATTTCTGATTTCTATGTCTTTGATAATACACACGCTTGGTTATGTACTAACTATGATTACGGCAATGCTTCAGGGCGTACTCTTGTCTTGAAAAAGTGGAGTAAGGATACAGGGTGGGGACCAAATATTCCGTTTTGGGCGACTTCTTCTGGTTGTCATGCTGATTATTGTATGAGCCCAGAGCATCAAAACCTCCTACCCCTCAATAAAACCAACTATCTTTTGTATTATCAGGGACCTGGTGACCAGATCCATTATTTGGAGACTACTGATGGTGGGGAGACATGGGGTTCTCCACATAATACAGGGTTAAGTACAGGACGAGGTTCTTTGTCCTTTGCGAGATACGGCAATACTTACTATATGATCCATATACGAACCATGTCGTCAGCTGATGTGGTAATTGATCGTTCAACTAACGGGAAAACCTGGAGTGGTAGACAGACTGTCTATAGCCATCCTGATACTCTTTGGTTTAGTAACGCCGTGATGGTTGATCAAGAAAGTATATTGTGGTCAGCGAAACAAAACGGACCTACTGTTGATGATGTAGAAGGAGGTGTCTTTTACGTTTCTAAGATGCTTGCGTATCCTGGAAGATCTTCTGATCCCTATCCCTTAAATGGGGCAAAATTCAACCTTGGAACAACTACTACTTTTCTAAATGTAACTGTTCATGGCAACCAGACCTATGATGTCGCTTTCTATTGGATTAATGGAACATATATAGGTATGGATCGATTATTGCAGGAAGGTGATATAGCAAGCATTAAGGTATCAGGACTCATAGATGGCAATACCTATCAGTGGTATGCTATCACAAGAGGAGCTACGTATGATTGGATTGGTGAACCTGATACCACATCTGATGAAAATCGATCTGATACGTGGTTTTTCAACATTCAGGCACCTGAAAATCCGATGCTTTCAAATCCTTCTCCACCTAATGGAGCGGTTAATGTTAATTTGAAACCCATGCTCTCTATAACTGCAATTGATGGACAGGGAGACATCATGAATGTTTTCTTTAGAACCAATGCCTCAGGAATATGGCAGACAATAGGGAGTAACATCAGTGTTGGTAATGGAACCTATTATTGTGATAACACTACCTATGTCGACAACATTGACACTCTGTACTATTGGAGTGTTAACGTTACTGATCCTGGTGGCAGTGGCATATGGACAAACCAAACATACAATTTCAGAACTAAACAAAAAGTAACAGGACCATATGCGATGTTCCCAGAGCTTGGAGACGAG
>JADBLO010000027.1 GCA_014894395.1 Thermoplasmata archaeon | reverse complement strand
ATTTCTATACCGATACAGTAGCCAATGGTCTAGCAGCCGTAATCGGAGGCACACAGCTCACTACAAATAAAAATATGAATGATGGAACATGGCATCATATTGTCGGAGTGAATTACGATAATGCTGGCACGAAACAGTTCCGATATTATATTGATGGCACGGCAGATTCCACGGTTATCACCTCCGGTGCAACCACGAATTCATTTGATGTGTTAATCGGTGCTCGGCGGGGAAGTAGTAATTCAGATTATGCATCAAACCTTGATGGTATACTGGATGAGGTGCACGTTTCAAAAATTGCAAGAAGCAGTGGATGGATTACTACAGAATACCACAACCAAGTCAACCCGAGCTTGTTTTACACGGTAGGAAATGAAGAAATGTCTCAGCTACCTGAAGAGCCTATTCTCTCAGATGAAACCCCTGTTAATAATGCCCTTGATATTCCTGTCGGCATCGTGACCTTAAGAATTTCAATACATGACTATCAGAATAATAGTATGAGTGTTACATTTAGGACAAATGCTAGTGGCAGCGCCTGGTCTGATATTGGGTCTAATACCTCAGTCCCAAATGGAACCTACTCTCAAAATTATATGTGTAATGATTATGGACGAAAGTATTGGTGGAGCGTGAATTGCTCCGATGGAACGCATTGGACAAATCAAACCTATTGTTTCACCATAGAAATGGGAGCTATCACATGGTGGAACTCAGGCTGGCGATATAGAAAAGAAATTGCAATCAATCATTCCAAAATAGTTTCTAACCTTATAAATTTCCCAGTACTTATCACTATTGAAGACAGTGACTTGCGAGACGATGCACAAAATTCTGGAGATGACATTGTCTTCACAGATCATAGTAACCATAGGCTTTATCATGAAATTGAAATGTTCAATGGTTCTTCTGGTGAGCTGGTATGCTGGGTAAACATACCCAGTCTCTCCAGTACAGAAGATACGATACTATACATGTATTACGGAAACCCGAGTTGTGGTAACCAGCAGAATCCCAGTGGCGTATGGGATTCGAATTATGTCATGGTGCAACATCTAGACGAGGTCAGTGGACCTCACTACGATTCAACTAGTTATGGTAATGATGGTACACCACATGGAGGAGTAATGCAGAATGCATTGGGGAAGATTGATGGTGCTGATGATTTTGATGGAACTGATGATTATATTGATTGTGGTAATTCTGATGAATTAGAATTTGGTGCAAATGTAATGTCTATTAGTGGTTGGATAAAAACTCCTACCATGGGCGAAGATGTACGGACTATTGTTGGAAATAGAATTGCTAGCAATGGGTATTATATTGCAATATCTGATATTGATACTGGAGATTATACTCTTGGGGCATTATATTTTTATGATGCTAAAAATGCACATCTTGTTTATGGTGTTCAAACAGTTGATGATGATCAATGGCATCATTTTGTTTTTATTAGAAATGGAACAAATTCTGAGTTTTATATTGATGGTATAGTAGACAATGCTATTAGTGAAGATGACTTATCTGATTTGGATGATGATGGTTTATTAACTCAAATTGGAAGAGCAAATTTAGCTACCCCTGAGAGATATTTCGATGGTGTTATCGATGAAGTTCGCATATCCACAATATCACGAAACAATTCATGGATAAATACAGAATACAACAACCAACAAACCCCCAGCACGTTCTACAGCATTGGAAATGAAGAAAAATCAGAAGCACCAAGAATTTCAAACCCAAACCCACCACACAATGCCAATAACATCCCTGTTACCCTCCCAGAACTGAACTTCACGCTCATTGATTACGAAAATGATCCTATGAACTACACGGTAACCACAAACCCGGATATCATTGGTGGTACGCACACCGGTAACAGCATAGCTAATGGAACGACAATCCATATACCAATCACCTCAGGACCACTACGCTACGGATCGACCTATCGATGGTTTGTTAATGTCACGGATGGAATGCATTGGTCAAACATCACCCTTCAATTCACAACAATTTCACAGGCACCACAGATCACAAACATCACCCCCGCAGATGGATCAATAAACATACCCATCTCCTTATCAGAATTACGATTCACTCTAATAGATTACCAAAACGATAAGGTGAACTACACGATCACGGCAAACCCTGATATCATCGGTGGTATACAAACCGGTAATAACATAATCAATGGAACAACCATCCATATCCCAATAACAACTACACTAAACTATGGAACCATCTACCATTGGCGCGTTAACTGCACCGATGGAAAAGAATGGACGAACAAGAGCTACACATTCACGACGAAAAGTAGCTTTGATTTTCCACTCAAATGGACAATAAACACTGGTGGATGGGAAGAGCGAGGACTAAGACTAGCAGATATAAACGGAGACGGAGCAGAAGAAATATTCTTCCACTCCGCCAAAATCGACGGAACAGGCCCAAAATTCATAAGAGCATACAACGGCATCGATGGGAGTGAAATCTGGACCTACTACGACACCAACATCAGCGACATCTATGGCCCAGGACGAATGGAAGTAGTTGATTTGAATAATGATGACATACCCGAAGTAGTGTTCAGTACAGTGGACCATAGCAGACCGAGTAACCAGAACCGCTGTGGCATGGTAGCGCTACATGGCAACAACGGAACTATTTATTGGAAAATCTCAGGATTAGACGGACCTGACTCTGCTGGCAACCCGGTAATATTCGATCTCGACCTTGATGGCTACCCCACGATTTTCACAGCGACAAGAAATTACGGTGGAACCACCCAGCCAGCAATCTATTCACTAACCTATGATGGGAAAATAAACTGTAAAAGCAATCTTATCAACATCGTTTGCGCCGGTGGACTAGCTCTCATGGACTACAACAACGATGGACATTTCGAAGTCTATGCAGGAGACTGGTATGACCCAGGTCAAGATCCAATACACCCAGAGGCATATGGAGTGGTCCGTGCATTTTACGCTGAAAATCTGACAACTATCTGGTCATCTTCTCTTATTGGAAACCCGGACTACATACTCGGACCAGCAGCAATGATACCGATACTCGCAGATGCTAACGGAGATGGTATCAGAGAAGTGATCACACAGGTATATCAAAATGGCTCAGGCCACCCAAGGATTGGGTATGCAGTCCTATCCGCAGAGGACGGAAAGATACTAGATCTCTATATACTACGAGGATCTGCAGGTACACAAGAACCAGCAGTCTATGACATAGACAATGATGGGCATAATGAGCTTATCATGGTCGGTCATGAGGAGAGTCCACGGTCATTCACTGTGTTCGATCTTATAACCAAAACTATTGATTTCCAAATAGGTGTAAACAGTGGCAGTTGGATGCATCCCACAATCGCGGATGTAACCGGTGATGGGACCATGGAGATATTGGTACCGGACAGCAACCGCATCCTCATTTACAACAAAACATACAGCATGATTAAACAGCTGAACCTCGTCGTAGGCGGTGAATTTACAAGTATTTTTATGGATGATGTCGACGGTGATGGCCTTGTGGAAATTGTTGTAAGTGCCACCACACATATACAAGTTTTTGATACAGATGCACCTGTTCCAACTGGCGGAATACGATCCGGACTCGAACGGTTTAGCGAATACCGTACTGGGGTAGCTGAGTACGTTTCCATATTAGGTTTAAAAGAGGAGTACCCACCACGAAATACTGTTGGTGTCTCGTTAAATCCAACACTCTCCGTTAACGTAACGAATTACCAATATCAGCTAATGAATATCACGTTCCGGACTAATGCATCTGGTAGCTGGCAGGATGTCACAAGCTACACCAACGTGGGAAACAATAGATACACAGCAACACCAACAAACATGAACATAAACAGCGAAACATACTACTGGAGTGTCAATGCCACTGATAGGATCAACACCTGGACGAATATGACGTATAAGTTTACTACGTTTACTGAGTATCCTGTGTTATCTCATGTTTATCCTGGTAACAATTTAGTGGGTGTTCCGTTGAATCCGACGTTATCGGTTTTTGTTGAGGATCAGCAGAGTGATGAGTTGAGTGTAAGTTTTATGACGAATAAATCAGGTAGTTGGCAGCCTATTGGGAGTACCCAAACAGGCTACAACAACACCTACATCCAATCTATAACCATGTTCAACACATTTAACACAAAATACTGGTGGAGTGTAAACACTTCTGATGACGCAGGTCATTGGACAAATAAGACGTTCTGTTTCATCACGGGAGGTAACACACCACCGATTGTGTCGGATATATACCCAGTTGATAACGCTATGATGGTACCAATCTCTTTAGCTGAACTTCGTTTCAACCTCTCTGATATTGATGGGCAAACCATGTCCTATGAAGTATCTACTGTTCCTGATATTGGGTCAGGCAGCGATAGTGATGTTTCTAATGGGCGATATCCAGTATCTGTCTCTGGTTTAACGTACAATACGACCTATATATGGTATGTTAATGTATTTGATGGATACGATTGGACGAATGAGACGTTCAGTTTCAGTACACGTGTACCTTTTGCATCCTGGTGGAATTCTAGTTGGTTATATAGGAAAGAGATAGTCATAGATCATGAAAAGGTTGCAGGGAATCTAATAAACTTCCCGATATTGATCAAACAGATCGATGTTGATCTTGCTGCTCATGCACAAGTTGACGGTGATGATATCGTTTTCACAGATTATAATGGCAACACACTTAATCATGAGATGGAAAGATATCGGAATGCTGATGGTACTCTCGTGTGTTGGGTGAACATCACCACGCTCTCTAGTACAAAAGATACGATACTATACATGTATTACGGCAACCCGAGTTGCGGTAACCAGCAGAATCCTACTAGCGTATGGGATTCGAATTATGTCATGGTGCAACATCTTGAGGAATCCTCTGGTATTATCACTGATTCAACCTCATATCATAATAATGGAACAGAGTATGTGTCTCCTGATACAAATCTGAATGTGACTGGAAAAATTGATGGTGCTATTGATTTCGATGGTACTGACGACTATGTCACATTTGGGCAACCATCCAGCTTAAATTTCCGACCCGATATTGATG
>JADBLO010000142.1 GCA_014894395.1 Thermoplasmata archaeon | reverse complement strand
GTTATGTCCGTCAAGATCAGTTGTGACAATATTGTAGAGGTACTGGTTTCCTGGTATTCCTTCCGCTGGACCTGTTATCTCCGGAGTATTTGGCGGGTTGTTGTCCGTGATAGTCACAACCAATGGTTCTGACCAGCTGCTGCTAGCGCCCCAGATGTCTTTTGCTTTTACTTTGACGTCGAAGTTGCCAAGGACGGTCCAGATATGGGTTCCTGTAACCGTTTGTCCTGAGGAGTAGGGGCCGAGCCATCCGCTGTTATTGCCGTCGCCCCAGTCGAAAAGGTAGTAGACTTGTTCATTGTCTGGCTCTGTTGCTGAACTGGTGTAGCTGTACTGTATGTTCCAAATTCCAAGCGTTGGGCCGACTGGTTGTGTGGGTTGCGTCGGTGATTGGCTTGGGTGAGGGGTTTTAAAGTTCTGTGCGGGATCGCCAAAGAGCAGACAGCATTCGATAACGCCACGCCACGTTCCAGAGGAATAATCCCAGTCAATCGTGGGAGCCATTGAGTCTTTTGACCAGGCATGTGCTTTTCCAAACTGCCAGTTGCTATAGTCAATAGAGTAGTTTTCCATATTAAGGAAGTAATTCCAGAATTGTTTCGTTTGGAATGCGCTGCTTGAGTTTGTGTCATCGAACTGTCCCCAGCCGTATCCAGTATTATAGACGCAGGCAAAGGAAAGCTTTGTGTCTGATTTGAAAAGCATGGATTCAATGACACCATCGTCAGCGGCATCGAAGTCACCGCAGTGGCATCCGTAATCGTGGATGAAGAATGGTTTCGTGTTGGTATACTGGGACTCCCAAGCAGAGGCTTGTACATCAAGGGACATTTGTTCATTGGCGTGAGCGATACCTGATATTATCGTCACTTGATCGTTATTAATAGCGTTTTTTAATCCAGTGATCGCTGCTGAGTCACTTCCACCCTGCCAACCAGGGTTTGGTGGTTCCGCGGTCCATCTAATGGATATATTGAATTGGTTCTCAGGATGTTCCGCATTCCAGGTTTCAAAACCGTATTGGAAGCCTGCCCAGGTTGGGAACGGGCCAGAGGAACCGGGAATCGGACCAAGCCAGTTGCTCGTCCCTTTTATGGCACTGTAGTCCATGAAATCATCACCCTGGCAGTTCCAACCGGTATTTCCACCATAAAATGCTGTGTTGTCAAGGTATAAATCATCAGTGCTATCCGCATAAAAGAGGCTTTTGGTCAGCCAGTTTGAGACATCCTGAGGAGTATCACAAGTGATACGTCCAATGTATATCTCAGAATAGAGATCAAAGCCGCTGTCCCCTGCTTCCCCCCACTGAGAATCATGATCAGCGTTGAAATTATTATCGATGTTACTCCAGTAGAGATCAGAGTCGACAGGGCCTTCATAGGCATAATGTAACTGCCGAGCGGCAATCGTATCCGAATCACCAGCGATAAGAACATACCGTGTTCCCCAGTCCTCGTACGCATCCTTGCAGAACTCTCGAATGTGTGCTGGTTGGTCGTTAAACAATGGGTCTGTGTTATGGTAATCGGTACATGCGTTGATATCCTGAACAGTCACTACCGTACTGGTTAACCCATCACCGTTATGTTGGGCCATGAGACTGTTCCAGTTGTAATTGAGGGTACCACCGATATCCCAATAGTTAAGTCCATTCTGGGTGGTTGTTACTATCACATAGTCGTAATGCTGACTGGGGCTGCAGAGACCTCCAGGGTACTCAAATGTCGGTAAACTCGCCATCGGATAGAAGTCTGCTATCTCTGGGTTTGAGACAAGGGTTTTTACGTACTCTGTATCACTGGGGTTGTTGCTATAAAACTGGTTTGCATTGTCGTTTTTTAACGTGATGCTCATCGTCATCTTCGGGTAATAGACCAGTGTGCCCTCGACAGGGTTATACTGCATTGGGTTGAGGCTGAGGGAGAGGATTGCATACCCATGGGAATATCCGACGGTATAGTCTGAATAGATGGTTGATGGATAATTGGCATCTGAAGAATACACGTTTGAATTGATGGTGAATTGCTCGGGCTCATCACTGCCGATGGGAACTGATTGTTGCTGAGGGAAAATTGGTTTTTCTGTCAGATCGATATTGGGGATTTGGACGGTCACTGGTGTTCCAATGACGTTGATGTGGGATACTGTTTTCTTGGGTGGAAGCAGGAGCTGTATCATTTTTACCGGCATCGCCGGGTCGCCTGCTTGTTTGCCCATCGCCAGACATCCTGGCAGGGTGATTGTCGTATAATCGGAGTTTTTTAATTGTACATTTGGTTCTTTGAATTCAAACGAATAACTCAACCGATTACTGAGTATCGTTTGGTCTAGTTTCATAGAAGTTCCTATGGCTGTTACAGCAGATGTCATGACCATTGCTAGACATATTGCGAAAACAACACCTAACCTACCTACCGTTCGTCTCTTCTTTGATTCATTCTTCATATTTATTTCCCCTATCTATATATTTATATAATATTAATGAGAACATAGTATATATGCTTTATCCCTTTTGATAGCGGGTTGCTCTTTGAGATGTAGGATAAGTTTCTTGGAGAGAATGCTGAAAAACAGGGTTTCTTTCGTCTCAATAGGAGTATGGTTGTATCCTCAGATGATTTTTCGTTTCAGGTTGCTTAGAGTTACGGTTGTATTTGCCCCAACGGTGAAGCGTATGCTGGTATTGGTTGTTTCTTTCGACTGATGCAGACCGTAGGGTCTGATGAATAAAACAAGGTATGAATAGAAAATATGGGGAAAAAAAGAGAAAGGGGGAGTGAAAGTGTTTTCACTCCATTGTGTGCTGTCTTTAGAGGTTCTGCAGTTTTAGTGACTGCGTGTTTAGATAGCTCTGTGGCTGGCTGTTGACTTCATAGGAAAGGACAACAGCTGAATTACTCACCGCTGAGTTTCCTGCGCCATCGTAGACGATACATTGCGCTGGACTATCTGTGCCTATGTATAGGTACTCCCAAGGTGCTTCGGTGATATTGGCGACTAAAGCATCAGCAACGTAGAACTCCACCAAGACGATACCACTGGTTTCATCGCTGACAGTTGCCTCAATCAACCATTTGTTCTTCAGCAGGTTTTGTGCGGTACACGTGATGGTAATGGTCGGTGCGGTCTTGTCCAGCTTGAAGCTGAATGGACCTTTTACTGCTTCTGTGTTGCCTACCTTGTCGACGGAGTAGTACGATACTTGGTGTTGACCGTCTGTATTAACCACGACCGGTGCGGTATACTCAACGAAATCTTCGCTGTCGTCGATCTTGTAGTAGGTGTGGTTGACACCAGATGGTCCTTTGCCGGCTCTGTAGGGTGGTGTTGGATCTGATGCAGTGAGTGTTATTGTGACGTTACTGCGATACCATCCGTCGTTACCCATTGTTCCTGCGAAGGCGTGCGTGGTTACTGGTGGGAGGAAATCAGGTATGAAGATCGTGAAGGTCTTTGTCTTCTTGTCGTTGGTTGGGTGGTCATCACCAGGCAACATGGTCTTGATTTCGATACGGTAGTTGCCTTCCGATGCGGTAACGTTGTCGATGGTGATATCCGGGAAGTTCTTCAAGACATTTTGACCCGGTGCTAATGCGCCGGTGACGGTGACGTTCTCTTCGTAGACAAGGACGTCTGCTTTGCTGGTCTTGAAGACCTTTGCGTTGACGACGAAGTTGTTTTCCGTGAAGGTGACTCCATAGTTATCTGCGATAGCTGCAATCGGGTAGGTTCCAGGTGGCCATTCTGCGGGCACTGGTGAAATCAAGACTGCCTTGATGTTCCAGTTGTAGTTGAAGCCCCATATCTGCATTTCAGTCCACGGTGTTACCTCATCCCAGAGCCAGTCTCCCTTGAAGTCAACTGCGGGACCAATATCACACCCAGCAGGGAAGCTTGTGTACCCAGCGGTGTATTCAACGCTGACCCAGTAATCAAGACCGGGTTGGATCTTGACAGGGCTGCTGAGTATTACGTCGACCCACATACTTCCAACACCTGCGCTCCAGGGTTGTGTGGTGATAAGGGTTTCTGGTTGTATGGGATCTGTGCTGCTGTAGACCTTAATATTTCCTGAGCATGCGGGTACTGCAGTGGTGCCATAACCTTTGAAGAACTGCACTGTGTTAATATCCCAGTCGTTGTATGCACTCATATCTGTGACATTGAATCGTATTGCTGCCTCGAACAGGTAGCCGCCATCGCTCATTGCGTTGGTTGTGTCGCCGGTGGTCCATGTTTTTGTTTGGGTGCTGTGTGGACCGAGTGGTTCGGTAATCATTGAGATTCCCACATCGTGTTCATAGGATAAGGTGAACCATTTTGCTAGCACGTTGTTGCCGGGGTTGCCATCAGGTAAGACGACAAGGTTGCTGAATTTAATATCATCGATATACCAGTAGTCAATGTTGTAGCTATCTCCGCTGAAGGTGAACCTGAACCGGAACGTTGCTGATCCGATGCCGTCTGCTGCGGTTAAGGGGATAGTCGTTGTCCGCGGACCGATGCTCGCCGTGGGGCTGAAAGAGTAGGCCGTGTTCCAGGTTATGTTATCAGTAGATGTGTCGACCTTTAAGGTAAATGGCCCGTAGTAGCCAGATATCTTTTCTTTGAATTCTAAGATTAACGCTGTATATGCACTGGTATCAATCGGACCGGTGTATAAGTGGAACTCAGCAACCGCGGATGGAGTCCAGGAGAACATTGCTTCAGGTGATGTTCCTCCCGCGTTGGTTGTGTAGCTGATCATCCAGTTACTGGGTTTATCTGTTCCCCAGCCGAGTGGCCCCCAGTTTCCAGGGCTGTAGGAGCTAAAATCTTCGGTGATTACATTAGTTGAACCAATCAGGGTAGCGGTTGCGGTTGCACGGTAGTCAATACCAAATGCAAGAGTTATATCTGATGGGGTCCAGTCAGGGAAGGTGACATTCATGGTTTCTCCCGCGGCGATATCGACTGAAACGGTTTCATCATATTCAGGGAGGAAGGCTGTGGGGTCTGCAAAACAGACATCATCGATGTACCAACCAGGATAGAAAACACTTGAATCAGCACCGAAGTGCCATCGGACGATGACCGATTGCCCTGCGTAGGCGCTGAGATCAAACTCTTCTTTCTCCCAGTATTTCTGTCCATGACCAGAGAATATCGGTGAACCGAGGCCGAGCGGGTTTGCGCTATTTGCTGTTCCTGTATATCCGCCGACTGGTGTAATGAGGGTAAAGGTGGTTCCATTATCGGTGGATATCTTCACGTTCCCACCATCATAGGACGCTTCTGTATCATACCAGTGCCAGAATGTTAAGGAAACGCTCCCGCTTGATAATGTAACTGCTTTATCCAATGTAACGTTACAGGCGGGGTAATTTCCTGCAAGGTTGGTCGCCCAGAGTTTACTACCGGTATGAGCAGACATAGGTCCAGAGGTTGGTGTTCCCCATGCCCAGGTGCCTGCGGGTGTCCCGCCTTGGACGTATCCACCGTCGCTTCCTTCAAAGCCTTCTGATGTGCCATTAAATTTCTCGATGACGACATCGACATTGACGGTTTCGTCATTTTGTCCGTTGTTTGCGACAGTGACCTTCACGGGTTGTACTTGTGCAAGTCCATTCTGTGGTTCAATAATCTGCGTCACTGCGACATCATGTATCCATGAATAATGCAGAGTAATGTCTTTTGCCAGGACATTGTTAACGGTGTTGTTATCGGTGCCTAGTTGCGAGTCCGCAAGGACCGTGTAGAGGATATCTAGGTTTTCCGCCGTGCCTAGATCAGAGGGTGTCCAGTCAGGGTAGATAATGTTCAGGGTATCCCCAGCGTTGATATTGACGTTCATGGTATGATCATATTCTGTGGTACTGAGTTGATAGATGGTGATATTATCCAAGTACCAGTACGAGATTCCAGCAGAGGTTCCGCTGAACTCAAAACGGACCTGGGTCGCATTCCCCACATACGCAGAAGCATTCACAATATATTTTGCTTTGAGAATATCGGCATTTATCGGATTTGACCACGGGGTGATATCAGTCCAGTTCGCAAGCGCATTGCCACGTATCAGGACTTTACAGTTGGATCCGCCATAGTTGCTATCAACCATACTTCTGAATTCAAAGATCATCTCGGTGTCTCCTGAGGTGTCAACCGCAGGGCTTTGCAGATACGCGTAGTTGCCCACGATATACGAATAATACAAGCGTGCCTCCGGGGATTTTCCTCCTGCGTTCGCGGTTGTAACCCTTCTCCATTCATCGGTTTGTTCTTGAGTCCAACCTGTTGGCGGGAAAGTGGTCGAGTCGAAGTGCTCCGCAAAGTACGGCTTGCTGATGACTAGGCGAACCGGGACATTAGTTTCATTGCTCTGCCCGACATTCGTCACAACAACCTCAGGGGTAATAACTCCTGCGGTACCGCTTACAGGTTGTACAATATCAGTCATTGCGATATCATGGGAGAATCCATAATGTAAGCTAATTACAGCCATGAGGAGATCATTGTCAGGGTTTGGATCAGTCGATAGATTTGTTCGAACCCAAACATCGTAAGGGATAGTAACGTTTTCCTGGTTTTGCCATTCGTCAGGTATCCACGTTGGGAATTCTACTTGAACGCTTTCTCCAGCGTTAAGATTAACTAGCTCTGTATAATTATAGTCGTCCGGAACTAATACTTTTTCTCCAATCAGAACATCATCAATGTACCATCCAGCATAGTTGACAACGGTGGTTGCATACATTTCAAATGTAATATTAACGCTAGGAAGTCCAGAGTATGCGGATAAATCTACCTCTCGTAGTCGCCATAGCGGTGCAGCATAGTCCCAGCTTGGACCCCAGACAAGGTTCCCGTTTACTCGTAATTGACAATAGTCGAAGCTACCGAATACCTGTTCCCAACTTCGCCATGAGATTGTTGGATTAGTTAATGACGAGAAATTATGTATTTTTGAGAGACGACTAAAACCACCAGCGTTTGTATAGGGTGTGTACATTTTAGTACCCCACAATCCTGTTCCAGAGTAAGCAGTCAGTGGTGGTTTTTCGCTAGTAGGATATCCTCCATAAACATAATTAGCGACATTATAGGTGTTGGTCCATTCCCAGTCACCGATATAGGGGGACCAGGACGCTGATTTTATCCATCCACCATCATTACTTTCGAAATTATAGAAATAACTACCAGGACCAGCGACCGTGTACCCGATCTGGAATAGAACGGGAACATCAGTCAAATTATTTGAACCGTAGTTCTTCACAGTGGCTTTAGGCGTAATTGCACCAGTAGCCAAACCGCTTACAGGAGCATCAATACTGACAACACCAACATCATCTGTTCTATAAACAAGAGCGGGGTTCTGCAGATTGTCCTCAGAGGCCATAATTATTCCCGGTATCGGAATATTGTTTTCATGTGCCTGTAGTTCGTTTGATTCTTGTGTACTCTTTTCGTTTGATGGTTGTTCGTTTAATTCTTGTGTGCTCATTTCGTTTGATGGTTGTGTAACAAGCGGAGCTGCATTTACACTGCTTATCAATAGAATAGCAGTGATAAACATAGCTACCATTGTAGTTTTCACCAACGTTCTTTCTTTACTTTTTGCTAGTTTCTTCATAAAGTTGCCTCCATATATTTTAAAAGCAATAATTAATATATAGGCGTTCTTTATAAATCTTTTGGAATCATATCTTATGAGGGGATACATTATTTTTTTAGTAAAAAATATGTCATAAGGATTCTTTTGTTTTCGTCATTCTGATATTCTGACATAGGAACTTTAAATATCAATATTGGGAAATTATACCATGATAAAGGATATCATATCATTAGGCTAAAAAATGGCGGATCAGATGGCGATAGACGAAAAGAATCATGGTAAGTTAAAGAAGACTTTAAACAAGAACGACCCGTTTGATCAGTTGATTATGGCGCTGACTCAGAAGGGTGTGTTGGATGTCTGCGCCGTAGGAATCGGACAAGAATCGTCGGTTCCTGAGAAACGGCATGAGTATTCCCGAAAGCCAGATCCAATCAAGGGAAGCATACCTCGTAATGATTTACTGACTTTTAAGTTATCAAAGGACGTATAGTCCTCTAGTTCTTAGCTGACCACAAAAGAAGCAATAATACAAATACAGCCATGGCAATCAGGCAGAAACACAAACAGCACTAAAAAGCCATGAATAAAAATAAGGATTATTTCACTATTTAAAAAAAATAAAAAAAAAGATAGAGGGGGAGTGAAAGCACTTTCACTCCATTGTGTGTTGTCTTTAGATGTTCTTCAGTTTGAGTGTCTGCATGCTTGGATAGCTCTGTTGCTGGTTGCCGAATTCGTAGTTGTGAAAGAGGGGACTCATTGCAGAGTTGCCTGCCTCATCGTAGGCGAGCGCCTGGGAGTTGTTGGTGGCTGTAGTACCGGTGTATTCGAACTCGTAGGGTGCGGTGGTGTCATTCCCGACTAAGGCGTCATCAACGTAGAACTCTACCACGGCGATTCCACTGGTTGCATCTTCGACATTCGCAACTAACAACCATTTGGTTTTCAGCAGGTTGAGTGGTGTGCCGGTGTAGTTGATCCATACTGGGTCGGTTTTGTCCATCTTGAAGCTGAATGGACCGTTTACTGTTTCTGTGTTGCCTACCATGTCGACGGAGTAGTACGATACTTGGTATTGACCGTCTGTATTGATCACGACCGGTGCGGTATACTCAACGAAAGCTCCGCTGTCGATCTTGTAATACGTGTGGTTGACGCCAGATGGTCCTTTGCCGGCACTGTAGGGTGGCGTGGGATCTGATGCAGTGAGTGTTATTGTGACGTCACTGCGATACCATCCGTTGTTACCCATTGTTCCCGCGAAAGCGTGTGTGGTGACTGGTGGCAGGAAATCTTGCATGACGATCTTGAAGGTCTTTGTCTTCTTGTCGTTGGTTGGGTGGTCATCACCAGGCAACATGGTCTTGATTTCGATACGGTAGTTGCCTTCCGATGCGGTAACGTTGTCGATGGTGATATCCGGGAAGTTCTTCAAGACATTTTGACCCGGTGCTAATGCGCCGGTGACGGTGACGTTCTCTTCGTAGACAAGGACGTCTGCTTTGCTGGTCTTGAAGACCTTTGCGTTGACGACGAAGTTGTTTTCCGTGAAGGTGACTCCATAGTTATCTGCGATAGCTGCAATCGGGTAGGTTCCAGGTGGCCATTCTGCGGGCACTGGTGAAATCAAGACTGCCTTGATGTTCCAGTTGTAGTTGAAGCCCCATATCTGCATTTCAGTCCACGGTGTTACCTCATCCCAGAGCCAGTCTCCCTTGAAGTCAACTGCGGGACCAATATCACACCCAGCAGGGAAGCTTGTGTACCCAGCGGTGTATTCAACGCTGACCCAGTAATCAAGACCGGGTTGGATCTTGACAGGGCTGCTGAGTATTACGTCGACCCACATACTTCCAACACCTGCGCTCCAGGGTTGTGTGGTGATAAGGGTTTCTGGTTGTATGGGATCTGTGCTGCTGTAGACCTTAATATTTCCTGAGCATGCGGGTACTGCAGTGGTGCCATAACCTTTGAAGAACTGCACTGTGTTAATATCCCAGTCGTTGTATGCACTCATATCTGTGACATTGAATCGTATTGCTGCCTCGAACAGGTAGCCGCCATCGCTCATTGCGTTGGTTGTGTCGCCGGTGGTCCATGTTTTTGTTTGGGTGCTGTGTGGACCGAGTGGTTCGGTAATCATTGAGATTCCCACATCGTGTTCATAGGATAAGGTGAACCATTTTGCTAGCACGTTGTTGCCGGGGTTGCCATCAGGGGTGATTGCGACGTTTCTGAGTTTGACATCGTCGATGTACCAGTAGTCGATGTTGAAGGTGTATCCGCTGAAGGTGAACGAGATTCGGAACGTGGATGATCCGACGCCGTCCGCAGCGGTTAACGGAATGTTGACTGTCTCCGGACCAACATTTGCTGTTGGTGCAATGGACCAGGCAGTATTCCAGTTTACTCCATCAATGGATGTTTCTACTAGTAAGGTGTATGGTGTGGCGTAGTGGTCCAAGAAGTGCTTGAATTGCAGTGTCAGATCAGTGTATGCACTTGTGTCAATGGGACCGGTATACATTCGTGAGACACCGGTAAACGATGGAGAGTAGTAGAACCGAAGCTCTGGTGCTGCTCCACCTGCATTTGCGCTGTTGTATAGCGCCCAGTTTGTGTGCGTTCTCGTCCAGCCAAGAGGCCCGAAACTTTCAGGCACGTAGTTCGTATCAAACGATGTCTGATAGATGGTTACTAATGTTCCGAGTTTGACATTGTCGATATACCAGTAGGTGATTTTAGAGGCGGTTCCCACGACACTGACGGTGAACCGAACCCGGAATGTGGCTGATCCAATGCCGTCTGCTGTGGTTAAGGGGATAGCGGTTGTTACCGGACCGTAAGAAGCTGTTGGGCTCCTAGATAGAACAGTGGTCCAGGTGATGCCATCGGTAGAGACGCTGACGTTCAGGAAATAGGGTGTTGCGGAATGTGTCGTTTTCTCTTTAAATGAGAGCGTCAATGCAGTGTACCCTGTGGTGTCAAGGGCTCCGGAGTAAAGGCTGTAATCACCGGTCATTGCTGGATAGTAGTAGAAACGTGCCTCGGGTGCGGTGCCTCCGGCATTGGCTGTGTTCTGGACATTCCAACGTTTGTCTCCTTCTATTCCAATGGGAGATACTTGCCATCCGAGAGGTCCCCAGGACGCTGATACCCAACCCGAATCAAAGCCCGTGCCGTAGCCGATTCCTTCGAAGTTCTGAGAGTATATTGTTGTTGTGCCGCTCAAGATCTTGACGTCATCAACATACCAATACCAATCATTGTTAGCGCTGTATCGGAATCGGATTTTCACTTGTGATTGAGTAGCTGCCCATGCGGAAATATCATAGGTTCGAACAATACCTGTTGTCGAAGTTCCATCGGTAGCTGTAAAGTTGGCGATTGGTTGTGTCCAGGTTGCGCCATTGTCGGTACTGCCTTGTACTGCACCGTAGTCTAAAGCTGCGCCCCAATAGAAGTAGTGGTTAAACGATAGTGTTACTTGTGCTAGTGCCGTGCAATCAATGGTTGGGGTAATTAGCCATTCATCTTGTTGCTCGACCGGGCTATAGTAAACCCGAGCTACATATCCACCAAAGGCTGCGTATCTGTGCCAGTCATTGTTGTTCCATGTGCCTGGTATGCTACCATAGTCGAGGATCGTCCAGCCAGCGGGTGGGATGTCCCCCATGGGTCCCCAGAGTGTTCCGAGGAAGAAGTTGTCGATATACCAGTAATCTGTTTTTGTGGTATCTGCTCCACTGATAAAGCGGAACGCGATTTTCACATTCGCCTGGCCTGCTGCCCATGAAGAGACATCGATGTCTTCTGCAGTGGTTGAAGTAACCGTGTAGTTCACAATGTATTTTGTCCATGTTAAACCACCATCAATGCTTCCCAGCACCTGCCCCATGGAATTACTGCCAGAATAGTTGTAAAAGGCTTTCGTATACTGCAGTTTCACCTGGGTGAGCGCTAAGCAATCAATGACGGGGCTAAACAGCCACTCATCTTGTGCAAGACCGTCTGATCCAGATTCGTTGACTTTTGGATAGTAGGCTGTTGTTCCTGAATAATACATCCACCATTTTCCAGTTGGGTTTGTTACTTGTGTCGTCCATCCTGTCGGTAATATGTAGTAACCAGGGGTGTAACTGTTGAAGGTCTCCGTGATAATGGGAACTTCGTTTCCGATCCAGAAGTTGTCGAAGTAGAAGTAATCAGTGGTGTTGATGTCAGCGGGGCTCGAGAATCGATATCCTATGGTCACGCTGGGTTGATTTGCTGCCCATGCGGAGATATCGTATTCTTCAGCAGGGTAGGTAGTACCACCAGGTGTGTTGTAGGTCTTAATAAGCTGCGGCCATGTTGCACCGCCATCAAGACTGCCCAGCACCTCGACTTGTGAATCTCCAACCGTGGTTGATCTGTACATGTAAGCGGTGTACTGGATTTTCACAACAGCCATGCCAGCGGAATTAAATGGCGGCGATTTGAGTAGTTCGTTCTGAGCGAGACCCAGTTTCCCAGTCTCTTGACATCGTGCTCTTGTGTTTGTGGTTTCAATAAACCATGTAGACGTGGGGTTGCTCGGTATATTAGTCCATTCTGTTGGAATGCTATAGTATGCAGGAACATATGGGTTACTGAAATCCTCGGTGACAACATCAGCCCAACCAGCGATAGTAGCGGTTGCGGTTGCACGGTAGTCAATACCAAATGCTAACGTTATATCTGATGGGGTCCAGTCAGGGAAGGTGACATTCATGGCATCTCCCGAAGCGATATCGACTGAAACGGTTTCATCATACTCCGGAATGAATGCAGATGGATCTGCAAATGTGACATCATCGATGTACCAACCAGGATACACAACACTTGAATCACTACCGAAGTGCCATCGGACGATAACCGATAGTCCTGCGTAGGCATTGAGATTAAACGTTTCTTTCTCCCAGTACGCCTGCACGTGACCAGTCCAAATCGGGTTACCGAGGCCGAGCGGGTTAGCGGAATTTGCTACTCCTGTATACCCGCCATCTGGTATAAGTAGTGTCCAGGTGGTTCCATTATCGGTGGATATCTTCACGTTCCCACCATCATAGGATGCTTCTGTATCATACCAGTGCCAGAATATCAAGCTAATACTTCCAGATGGTAAGGTGACTGCTTTATCCAATGTAACGTTCGCATTGGTTGGGTAGGTTCCTCCAAGGACTGTTGCCCAGAGTTTACTACCGGTATGAGCAGAGCCAGGTCCAGAGGTTGGTGTTCCCCATGCCCAGGTGCCTGCGGGCGTCCCGCCTTGGACGTATCCACCGTCGCTTCCTTCAAAGCCTTCTGATGTAGCATTAAATTTCTCAATGACGACATCGACAAAGACGCTTTCATCGTTTTGCCCATTATTGGAAATTGCGACCTTCACCGGTTGTACTTGTGCAAGTCCATTCTGTGGTTCAATGATCTGTGTCACTGCGACATCGTCGAAGTACGGGTAGTGAAGAATAATTGCTTTTCCCAAGATATCATTGGCTGCGTTGCCATCGGTACCAAGTTGAGATTCCGCCACAACCGCATATTCGATATCTGCGTTTTCGGAAATCCCAAGATCAGATGGTGTCCAATCCGGGAAGGTAACGTTCAGAATCTCCCCAGAATCGATATCGACGTTTATTGTCTCATCGAATTCTGTGGTATCGAGTTGATATATTACTACATCGTCAAGGTACCAATAGTAAAGACCAGCAGAGGTTCCGCTAAATTCGAATTGCACCTGTGTACCATTTCCGACATACGCAGAAATGTCAATGATGTATTTGGCTTTTGGGATATCAACATTGACCGGGTTGGCCCAGGGCGTGATATCGGTCCAGTTCGCAAGTGCACTGCTTCGTATGAGGACTTTCTGGTTGGCTCCACCATAATTAGTGTCGATGAAACTTCTGAATTCGAGTTTCAGACTGGTTGTGCCTGAAGTGTCAACAGCAGGGCTCTGCAGATACGCGTAGTTCCCCACTATATAAGAATAATACAGTCGTGCCTCAGGTGATACTCCTCCTGCTAACGCGGTGGTAACTCTTGCCCATTCACCGGTTTGTTCTTGTGTCCAGCCAGCTGGTGGGAATACTGTTGAAGTAAAGTGTTCTGCGAAATATGGTTTGCTGATGACCAAGTTAATCGGGACAGCGGTTTCATCGTTCTGCCCAACGTTCTTAACTTGTACTATAGGTGTAATAACTCCTGCGTTACCACTTACTGGTGCTGGAATTGAGGTGACTGCAATGTCATGGAAGTAACCGAAGTTAAGGGTAATCATGTTTGTTTTGTAATCGTTTGCGGTATAGTTATCACCGACAAGTTGGGTTTTTGCTTCTACCTTGTAGTCTACATTAACATTTTCTGAAACACCGAGATCAGCGGGTGTCCAACCTGGTAATACAACGTTTTGTACCACGCCGGAATTGATATTGATTAAGACCGTCTGGTTGTATTCTACTATCGGGTTGACTAACTGTATCTTACAATCATCAAGGTACCAATAGTTAATGTTGAAACTGTTTCCTGAGAAGGTCCAGCTGATGTAAAACGTTGATGATCCGACACCGGTGGTCAAGGGGACTGTTTCAATGTGTGCAGGAATACTGGCGGTTGGATTTATGGACCAAGCGGTGTTCCAAGTCACTGCATCGGTTGATGTTTCAACCTTTAACGTATACGGTGCCGCATAATGGTTCACCATTGTTCGGAACTGCAGATTTAAAGCTGTGTACCCAGTCGTGTTAATGGCATTCGTGTACAAACGGAAGTCACCAGTTTCTGATGGCGAATAATAAAACTCTGCCTCAGGGGCTGTTCCTCCGGCAACTGCACTATTGACCTGCTGCCATTTGGTGTTGGTTCTCGTCCATCCAGTTGGTGGGAAGGTTCCCATAGGCGCAAAGTCTTGATTGAGTAAGGTTGTGTACTCGTATTTTGTGATTTTGAGGTTCACAGGTACGTTCGTTTCATTGGTTAATCCGAAGTTTTTCACTCTCACTTCAGGAGTAAACGCTGTACCAACGCCGCTTGCTGGTTTCACAATTTCTTGTACTCCAACATCGTGTTCATACTGCGTGGTCATATCAATAATTGCATCGATCATCCAGTTGTAATTAAGACCAGGTTGAATTTCTGACCATGCACCACTGTAATAAATCCAGTCGCCTTTTCCAATAATAGCAGGACCATTGTCAGCACCTGCTGGATATTCACCAGCAGCATGAGTGGTTTCTACCGAAACCCAGAGATCTGCTGTGATCGGAAGACTAACCGATGATGTGAGATCGATTCGTTTCATTCCATCACCAGTGACTGTATAAGGTACTGAGAGGAGCAACGCACCAGGTGCCGATGCTGTTCCAGCGGCATAAATCTTAATGTTCCCTGAGTGTGTCGCTGCGCCATAGTGGTAGAAGCTCACTGCGATAAGACCATATCCGGTATAACTTCCTTGTTCTGTTGGGGTTATCCGAATTGCTTCTTCGAAGGTACCACCAGATGTCAGACCAACACCAGTGTACATAGTTCCATCGTGGAATCTAATAATGTTCTCCAATGGATTCAGTGGAGTTGTACTTTGCTGCAACCGTTCATTCTTTACAGAAGGGGTTACAGGTGTACCTATGGCCGCTGTAAACGGATTTTGTGCTTGAACTTTCGTTGCAGCCTGATTATCCACTGTTATTGTATTTATCGTCTCTGCGTTACTTCGAGCGATTCCTGCAGATACTGCGGTGCCTAAAAACAGGGCAGCAACGAGGATCGCTGTCATTAGATACGTTGTTTTAACTAGCTTCTTTTTCCATAAACTTTGTTTTGTTTTCATAAAATTTTACCTCGCCTTACTCTTCTTAAATGCATATGGCATTAATAAATGTTTCGCACCATATATATATATTAATGCTTAGAATTAAATAAAAGGAATTGAAATATCACTTCTAAAGAAATAAATGAATAACCGGATTTCTCAGGCTTTTATACTACCATTATATAATAACCTTATTAGAAATCACTTTTAAATAAAGAAAGAAACCAGGGAAGGAAGCTCTCAAGGCTTCAAAACATCATTCCATAGTACATATATTAATAAGAGAATTTCAAACCTTAAAAAATAAAGATATTAAAAAAAAAGAAAAAAGATTGGTTTACTGTACGTTCAGCAAGAATGGCCCAATCAACTTTGCAGTCGCTGTTTTTTCTACCTCACCAGCGGTGACGAGTATATCTACCGAGCCGAAACCGAACATGAAACCGGTTTTTGCCTTCGGAGCAAACCCTGGCATGATCTTTGTAAACGTCCCAGAAGATTCACGCCCGAGAAGAACCAGGCCGCCATTAATACTAATCGACCAGTCAACATTCGACGCTTCAGCTGCTCCTACGTTTTTTATCTCTGCGGTAATGCCACCGAAACCACCGGTGATCGCACCTATCTCAATACGAGGCATCGCAACAATGCTCATAGAGGAAGCCTCTGACCAGCCGCTTTCTAAGTCCTCAGTGTCCTTGGCTTTTACCGTAATGCTGTAATCTCCAACAAAGTTCCATGTATGTTGAAAACTAACGGTTTCTCCAGAGGTGTACGGGCCAAGCCAATCGCTGATCGAATCTCCCCAAGACACCATGTAGTACACATCATTATTCTGTGCATCTGTGGTGCTGGTCGTAAATGTATATTCTATACCGATTTCCCCAGTTGTAGGTCCATTTGGTTTATTCGGAGTATTGGGTGGTGTGTTGACGTTTGATTCACCGCTCCAGATTTTCACGGAGGAATCACCGAGGACGTTGTAGGCTTCAAAGTAGTATTGACTCATCCCACCACCACTATAGTATTGATAGAGATAGTAGAGAGCCATATTGGTCATGCCACCAATAGTCTCGATGCTGTCATCCCACCATGCTTTGAACATGCTTTTCTCCAAAATATCGTCTTCATCCCAGTATGTATTATCCGAAGCACCCCAGAATGCAAGTCCTGCTTTGTGAGGTGCACGCAGCCACGTTTCTCCGAAACACTCTGGAGAGGAAAACGTACCAGTGATACAAGCATGGCTACAGACGAAAGGATACATTCCGTCGTTTGTCAAAGCGTTGACATCAGACTGGTGGAAAACAGGGCCATCAGCCCAATAATCAGTACCTCCATGCCCAGAGTAGATTGCTAAACTACGACCGTCATTGAGCGCAGCGCTTACCTGAGCAGTGGTCGCACTATAGGTATAAGAGTACAATTTATCACAGGTATAATTATGCGGGTTGAGGTAGGTGTCGATGACATAGTTATGTGTTCCTTCAGATATCGCGTGGTTATCAGTTGATGCCATGAAGGCTGCTTTCTTAATCCACGCATTATCAGGAAACACCCCTGCTTCATAAAACACTGTTTTATCCACCATCGTCGTGACTTGTTCTGCGGTTGCTGCTGGGAATCGACTGATGATAACGTCAGCAAAATAATTGCCTGCATCAATAGTAACATAATACAAATCGGTACAGGTGCCGGTGTCTGAACCGGTCCATGTTGGAATTTGCGCGACATCCCCGACTAAAAGGACATAGGCTGGGGGTATTGGCCAGTTGTTGTACGCATCAACGATGTAGGCCTTGATATTATCTTTTGTTGGTCCACTGGGGATCTCTGATGTTTTTGTCACCGTGATATCGAATCCTTTTGAGTCTTTCCAGGTTGCAAACGGTTGTATGGCATCGTAGAACGCATCGTAAACGATAATCAGATAGCCTTCTTGTCTTGGTTCCATTCTTCCAGTTCCTTGTAAAGAGCCGTAGTTGATGAACGATGTTTTAAACAATTGTTCAAAGGATGGCGTGGTATAGCGATCGATATTCTTCGCGGTCTGAACCATGTCGCTACCGGGGAGGTTAATTCGCAGATCACACCGGGTCATGATTTTCAGTTCGCCAGATACGGGGTTATATTGCACAGGTGAAACCTCCAGGAACGCGATATTTCGTCCTCGCAGCTCCCCAAGAACACTCACGTCAGCGATCGTTGAAGGAAGAAAGGTATCCATCGCATAGAAATTTGTATCCATGATAAATTCAACAGATGCTCCCTCAATTTTGAGGAGCGATGGTCGAACCGGGATAATTGATGACGGAAGGTGTAACGCTTTCAGTGACGTTGTCTCCCAAGAAATCGATTCAACAATGAGCTGAGGATTTGCGCCTTGTGGGATCTCAATAAATCGAGAGAATGTGGGAAGCTGTGCTTCACCGACGATGGTGGTCACACCTTCGCCTGGTAATTCGAGAGTAGCAAACTCTCGTCCAGCAAGAGTGCATTGTCCATACACAAGAGTTGGAGGTGTCACGGTCACCGTAATTGCTGGTGTGTCTCCTTGATAAAACGTCGATTCTACATAGGTGGATTTGGTAGATATCGATGTATTGGTTTGGTGAACCGCGCTGACTCCAGCGGAAAAAAGGAGTATCAGAGCAACAGTTGCTTGAATACATAAATTTTTCTTATTGTTCCACTTCATTCTTCATTTCCCCTATAATATTAATTAGTGATTATACTAACAAAAATCATATTTATAAACATATCGACCGTAGGGAAACCGAGGAAACAGTACCATAAAGCTGCGCTATACCCTTGCCCGGTGTACAATTCGTTGATTTTTAAGCGACCGTAATCACCTACTATCATCGTTTATATCTCCTGTCGCACCATTAAAAGGGGAGACGAAATCCCTGTTGTTTGCGAGAGAAAGAGAAACGATTGATTGAAAAGAATTATTTTTTTATGAGAACGAATGGTCCGAGAAGGAACGCTGAGACGGTTTTTTCCACTTCATCTGCGGTCACTGTTATCGTAAGTGCGCCAATACCCAATAGGAACCCGGTTTTTATCTGGGGGCTAAACCCGGGCTGTATCTTAGTAAGCGTGCCTGTGGTTTCACGCCCGAGAAGAACAAAACCGCCATCAAGAGAAATAGACCAGGCAACATCAGATGCTTCACCAGCACCAGTGTTTTTCACCTCTGCAGTAACGCTGCCGAAACCACCGGTGATCTCCCCAATCTCAATGCGGGGTGAAGACTCGATATGAACGGTGATGGAACTGGACCATCCACTTTCCATATCAAGTAGGTCTTTTGCTTTTACCTTCACGGTGTAATCACCAGCAGCATTCCAGGTGTGCGTTGCCTCAGCAATGGCACCGGAATCATAAGGACCAAGCCACGTGCCCATCGTGTCACCCCAGGACCAGAGGTAATACACTTGCTGGGATTCAGGGTCAGTTGTGGTAGTGGTATACGAATATTCTACGTTGGATTCACCGGTACCGGGGCCGTCTGGTTGAGTAGGGGTGTTTGGTGGCTGGTTTTCACTTTCTGCGGCAAGGTTCTGGACTGCATCGATATCAACACCTGGATTTGCCTCGCTAGGATTCCCAGATCCATCGTCGACGATTTTAACGTACCGTGCTGATTCGACCGAAGCATTCGCGAGGTCAAACTCCGTTGTTCCCATTCCCGTTCCTATATTCGTCCAGGGACCATTCCAATTTGTGGAGACATATACAGTGTATCCATCGGTGGTCGTATCTCCTTCATATACCTTGAGGTCGGAAGCATCGGGAAGGTCAGAAATATTATCTGCCATATCGACAATAATTGATCCGCTAACACCCAGCGATGCGCAGACCCCATCAGGAGGCCCAAGGATTGAAATACCTTCGGTCGGGTTGTTCTGGTAATTATCGGACGGAGCATAGTAAGCACACGTGGTGACTTGGTACGCATAGAATTGGTTACTCGGGTGTAATGCAACATTCAGTACTGTCGGGTCTCCTGAATTTACTTGAACGGAAAATGTTTTTTCCTCAAAGCCATTGGCTCGATAGTGGACCGTGTAGGTTCCCGGTAAAAGCACGCGATGGTAATCTCCGACCAGTGGATCTGCGAAACAAGGCCAGGGCGTCTCATCAACCCAGACCGTCGCAGCAAGTGGTTGTCCGTTGTTTGCATTCGTAACCACACCGGTGAGTCCCATGTTTGCGGCATCAATTATCTCCAGCATCGCATCTCGGTTCAGGTTCCATGCCTGTGGGATATTGGATGACTGCACTTCGATGGTCCAGTCGATGTCGCCACGGCATCCATAGCTAAAATCATTACAATCGCCGAGGGTTTGGTACCAGTCGTACCCTTCGACGACCCAATACCCATTATGAGCGCCATACTGTTCGGAGAGAAATTCAACAGCGTCGTTATCGGGGACCCGTTGAGTTTTATAGTTCCAGACGTAGTTGACAATGTTCCCGGAGCAATGGAAGGATAATGAGAGGACGAAGTTGTTTTGTAACGCGTTGTTTCGCATCGCCTGCGTCTCAGGCTCGGAATACGGTGTTGAGCTTTCTGGCATGTACCCGTAATTCCTGTTGAGGTCGATGCCATGAGCATTGTATCGAGTATCTGCTTCTCTGCCATCAGGGTTCACCATGGGGATAATCCAGATCTCTCGATTGTCCACCAGCTCGGTGATCGAGGAGTCGATGCTGTAGTTTTGGACGAGATGCAATGCAAGATTCAATGGTAACTCTGCAGACATAAATTCGTTCCCATGATGAAGACCGCAGATGCGGACCTCTGGTTCGTTTTCCTCAGAATCAGGGTTATCTGTGATCTTCAAACCCCAGAGAACCCTTCCTTGTACACTATGCCCCAGATCATATAATCGAGTGATGTCGGGGTAGGTGTTTGCGATGTTTTGAAGTTCGGTCATCATCTGAGAATACGAATGAAAATCACGTTCAAACTCAGCGGTATGCTTCCATCCTTGCTGCTCCGCAAGCTCATCAGGCACAATCTTGGGAGCAAGGTTCATAGCGGAAAGCCAAGCGAATTCCTCAGAAGATACGAGGACAACCGCGGAGGTTCTGGACCGGTCCACCTCAAGGATGGTAATCCGATGTTGAATGATGTCACCAAGGGTACTTGGCTGAGAGAGAGATACAGCTGCAACGATGGAATCCAAAGAATGGTTCATTGTTTCTTGTGCAGTCGAAAATCCTCCAAAAACCGTAGCAGTGCCCATCGTGAAAAACACGAGAAAGGTACATATTTTTTTATTTGTAAGACTTTTGTGGTTCATATGGTATCTGCCCCTATCTTTTTGTATTTTCGCAACAATGTACCTGCCATTTTTTTTCGATTCCAAAGAAGAAAGGTTGGTATAACAACCTCGCTGCCCTTGATGAGATGTTCAAGAGAATCCCAGGAACATATGCGATAATCTTATAATATCATTGTATAATTATATACATAGTACTATCCTCTATATAAATATAATGAGACCAACAAAAAATGAGAAAACGACATGGTCCGCTTTGTTCTCACAAAATATGCAACCTTAACTTTACATCATCGAACGAGTCTTGTTTCACAGGAGTTTCGATAGTGAAACATTGACGGAGAGAGACTGAGGCTCGCCCCGGCTAAAATAATTCTCTAAAATGGAATGCAGAAAAACTACACTGATCGAGCAGCAAGAATTCGTTTTACGCATTCTTTTAATTTCACGATATCGAAGGGTTTGACGATGTAACCCTCTGATGTAAGGAGCCCCGCCCCAGCACTCATCTCATCGCCAACTGCGGTCAAAAAAACAATCGGGACTGCACTCCATCTGTCGTTTTCTTTAATGCGTGCTGCAACATCCCACCCGCTCATCCCCGGCATCATGATATCCAACAAGATCAGATCAGGGAGATGGTCTCCTTGTAGCACCTTGAGACATTTTTCCCCGCTGTCTACTCCGATGACTTGATATTCCTTTGTCGTATCTTCTAACACGTGTTTGACCGAGAGAACAGTATCAATATAATCGTCAACAACTAATATTGTTTTTACCATCCGCTCCAACGAACTATTATATAGTATAAATAATTAGTGATTTTTTCTTTGACATCACAAACGGGATTCCAGTACAATGAATTTTCCCGTTTCCATCAAAGATGAGAAATCCTTTTCGCCGAACGCGGCAGCGGTCTAGGGTAACAATCATTTTCAGAAGCAACCGGCAGATTATATCATATTTGATATCATTAAAGAGAGAAACTTCAGTATCTCCTGTAAAAACGACTCTGTTTTTTCTTTCAGAACAACCGCCCCTCAAGGCACATCTTATCTCCAACCCACTGATACAAAATACCATCATCACAATCTTTAAATACACTGCATCCTCTTTTTAATTCATATGAAAATAGAAATCGATAAACACATCATTATTGACACTGAAATCTGTCATGGAAAACCCACCTTCAAAGGAACAAGAATCATGATATGGCAAGTTCTTGAAATGCTAGAAGCAGGCGTCAGCGTAAAAGAAATCATCGAAGCATTTCCATCAATTACACCTAAAGCAATTAAAGCCGCGCTCCACTACGCGGTAACAATCACGAGAGGAACAAACAATGTCGTCATCAATGTTGGAGCGTAAATTCCTCCTTGATGAGAACGTTCACAGTAAACTTCAACACTTTCTTATCGCACAATGATACGATGTAAGCGCAGTACCAAAGGGAGCGAAAAACGGCGTGCTTGCTGCGAAATAAAAAACAGAGAAACGCATCTTCGTAACAAATGATTCTGATTTTTCAGCATATCCAAAAGAATCTATTTTCTGTGTCATTTAGCTACGCATTCCACAATATAAACCAGAAGCACTCATCGCATCGTTTACCAAGCTGCTAAAAAGCATAACAAACAAAGATCTGACGGGAACGTTAGTAATTCTAAAAGAAGGATCACACGAAATTATATCGTTACATACCAAACGATAAACTAGTTTTTTCTGAACGCGATAGCGGTTTTGGAGACGAATCGTTTTGAGAAGTAACCTGTATAATATATCATATTTGATATAATCTAAGAGAGCAATCTTCATATCTCCT
>JADBLO010000030.1:9515-22813 GCA_014894395.1 Thermoplasmata archaeon | reverse complement strand
ACGGTGAGATAGCGGAGACGCTGTCCGACCCGGTCGACACGATGACCTTCACCCGACAGTGGTTCGAGCCGCTCGCATCCACCAGCCACTGGTAGCACCCGCTATTTGGTACTCCCTGGGCTATAGTCTCCCAAGGACCGGAGACCCCGTTGAGGGAGAGTTGGATGTCGACCGTGGCAGGACCCTGTGATGGCGGCACGGCAGCAAGCCACTTGAAAAATCGTATAGAGCCTGCCCGATAGGTTTCCCCCCCGTGCGGCAGGGTCACCCGGGCGGTGAGTTCGGTCGGCTCGACCCATGCGGAGTACGCCCGTAGTTGATTGGTGCCTGATTTTGCCTGGATGACGATGTCCTCGCGTCCGTCATGGTCGATGTCGCCATTGACGACCAGATCCGAATAATCCCCTGGGGACGGCATCGTCCATGAGCCGCTCTGCACCCAGTTCCCGTTACCGTCGCCGAGATACACGTAGCCCTGCGGGCCGGCGTATCCGACGATATCGACGAATCCGTCACCGTTAATGTCCCCTAACTGGGCGTAGTACGTCCCTGTTGTCGGCAGCCCGTTTGAGGCAGACACCCAGCTGTCCGTACTTTTATCGTAGGTATAGCATCGAATGCCAGAGGACCCTAACCCGAAGACGATATCGTCACAGCCATCATTGTTGATGTCTCTGCAGTCTATTCCCGTGTACTGGCCTGTCGGAAGGCCATTCTGATGTTGGGTGAACCCGAACGATCCATTCCCAAAGTAGACGTACTCGGTATTCGTGGATGCGAAAATATCGGGACATCCATCGGCGTTCGCGTCCCCGACCTCAAGGTTATTTTCTGAGAACAACGTCGAACCGTCGACACTCCAGACATGGCTCCAGTTCCCGTCACCGTGATTCTTGTACACGTGAATCCCTTGACCCATGCCGAATGATTGTGACACGAGATCAAGCAGCCCGTTGCAGTCGAAATCAGCTAAATCAGTGGCAAACATCCCCCACGATTCCCCACCGGTCCCAAGCCCGGTCGCGTACGGAATCCAGTTGTATCCGGTGCCATCGCCAAGGGCGGCGCCTTCCAGGGTATCACCCCACCCAGGGACCCCGCTGTAGTCATGGTGAATCCCCCAGGCCACATCCATGTACCCGTCGTTGTTGATGTCGCCTGCGGCAATCCCTCCATAGCCGAAATCTCCGTTCTGATGTACGTCCCATGTTCCATTCCCGTTGTTCAGCCAGACCATGATTCCATGCTCCTGGGTATTCACGTAGGGGTTCCCATGATCACCAACGGAGATGATGTCCGGGTTCCCATCGTTATTCATATCGGCGACGTTCAACGCTGTATGTCCAGACTCCAGGGTCGGAGTTTCCAGCCCTACTGATTTTGAGATGAGTACGAGATCGCGTGATGCATGGGATGCAACTGCACTACCATGAATGGACCCTTGGTTGAAAGGGCTGTAGAATGTGTTTGCTGCAGGAGTAATGAAAGAGATAAAAACAACAACCGACAGAATGAGTATACCGATATGCTTCAGCGTATGGTCCTTAGGAAGCCGCTTCATATGTATCCCCTTGCATAACCTATGAGCGGAGCTGTATTTAAACATTACATTCTTAAAAAACCTTGTAGAATGCTATGCTATATATGATATTTATACTTGGAGTTGGTATCTCTTCCATACTGCACTAATTTATAAACTCAACTGGAGAAAAATCGCACTTTTTACCAGTAAACATGAGTTCAAATCTCCTCCTCGGCGTAATTTTAATGTTTAGCTAATGCACGTAATGTTTTTTTATGACCTTCTGCTATTTTAACGATTTCTCGTAGCTCTTCATCCGCAATTTTTTTCCTTGTTTCTTCAGAGATATTATCTTTTAAATGCTTTAATTTTACCATATTTAATCCACTCTTTTATTTCCTTTGAGTATAATAGCTTTTCCAATTTATTTCACATAGGGAGAAACATCAAGTAATTGACTACTACATACGTATATTTAAAAATATATACATTTGTAATTCTCTTCTTATATCTCCTATGAGTAACAGTGGCAATGATTAATATATCCCTTCGCAATAAACCCGCAGACGACCATGAACAATTTCATACCGCAAACAAGTCTCTTTATTGGGATTATACCTGCATTAATAATACTCTATATAGGATTAAAAGGCTATGAAGGACATTTCAAAGATAAACTTATTTTCTTAACTTTCATCGTTGGTATCATCATTGGATTTATATCAGCAGTCATTGAACTTTTCACCACCAAAGGTATCGGTCTCATTATCTACATTATCCTCTTTCCCGTCCTTGAGCAACTTTCTAAAACCATCGTGCTTAACCTTGGCAGATTTCAGGAGAAACAAGAGACAACGATTTATGGTCTTTCACTTGGGCTAGGATTTGGATCGGTGTTTACCCCTGCTGCCATCATCATGGGGAATTTTCAAGAAATAAATATCGCATTTATCGCGGCCATCATCGGATCGTTCGGTATTATCCTCTTCCACGCTGCAACAGGGGCAATCATCGGATACGGGGTTTATTCCCACAAACTCTCAACCTATCTCACCTTTGCAATACTCCTTCAGATACCGATTACAACGGTCATCGGGGTAACAAATTTATTCACCGTAAGTTATCTTCAGATCAGCCTTGTCGTATATGGAATAATTGTGTATTGGTATGTAATAAAAAAGATCATGCCACGGATACTGCAAGAAAGTCAACGACGGAAACGAACGCAAAAAGAAATAGACATAAAAAGCAAATAATTATTACTTAAAAAAAAATGAGGAATAATACCATGGAAACATTCCAACAAGACGAAAATATAATGAAAAATGATTTTTCAGAACTACCCATGGACCAAGAACAACCTCAACAACCAACTAGTCCCAGATATATGCCACTTGTTGCTGGAATCTTGTTGATTGGTGCAGGATTACTAGGATTGTTTACATGGACATCAGCGCTAGCACTTGATTCTTCGATGCTCCAAAGCGTACTTCCGCCAGATGCACCTATCACCATTGAACAACTGCAATCTATTTTGGTTACGTGCGGAATCATCGGATGTATCCTCTCAGTCTTCGCACTTATCGGTGGTATCGTCGCCGTGAAACGAAAATCGTGGGGTCTTGCGATTGTGGGTGGTATCCTTGGAATATTCACCATTGGTCCATTATTCCTTGGAAGTATCATATCCCTCGTCGGTCTTATCCTTGTTGCAATTTCAAGAAAAGATTTTCAATGAACTTTATGCGATATTTACCTTTGGTTTATTGTTATGACTCAAATCATTTTCTCCAGTAAGGACAGACGAGCGTATCGAATGGCATCATAGGATTAAATTTTCCTTTATCGTACGGCGTAATTGAAAAGTTCATTTTCTATGTTTATCACAAAAAGAATATTTCAAGTCAGCATTTAAGTGAGAATAAAAAAAAGATAGTTGGTGTGGAACACCATGTGCCGTACTACTAGCAGGGCATTCCACAGTGTTAGTTGTTTATGAGAGCGTGTTGCCCAACTATTTACTCTTCAAACTTCTTATTACAATACGGACAGGAACGAGCGTCCTCAGGAATACCACGGCCACAATTCGGGCAATTCCGTGACGATGCTTGTTTTTCTCCACGAACAACAAGCCAGATGATAAGCCCGATAAGTCCAAGCAATATAACAATAATCAACCATAATACTCCGCTTTTACCACGTTTATTTGCATCTTTATAGACCCATATTGCAACTAATATCCATATGATGAACCATACTATTGCAAAGATAGCACATGTAAACATTGCCATTCCAAACATTGCTCCTGCTGCCTCTGGATTAGTTGTGTTCCACATATCCCATGGGTTGTCAGCGGCACTTGCTATGGTGGACAATGCGGTTATCAGTAAAACACCTGCTAATAGAATTATTATTTTTTTTGAGTTTTTCACTCTCTTCACCGGGTTAAGGATATTATAAATCTCTTTTAACTACTTTTTGCTCGCCTTATCAATTCGAATAGTCTTGATCTCATCAATGATAACACCAATCGCCACACCGCATACCCCTCCCGCAAGAAGGCCTGTGATAAACCGAAGTAGGTTTGTACTCTCCCAAAAATCAAGTAATTGCCCTACGCCATCAATCCCAATTGGTATCAGTCCAAGAAGAATTATCGCTACAAACTTCTCATTAAGCTCAATTGTAAAAAAAACCATAAATCCAAGCCCAAGAACAATACCTAACCAGATAGCCGTGCATCGAGTACAGAACGGCATCTCATTCCCATTCAAGAACAACGATCGACTCGCTTGTTGATGACACAATCGATCACCACTTGTATAGACAACGTTCCAGGGAAACGACATATTCCCAATTACTTGATCATTATCGGAGAATCCCACCACACCAGAGAGATCTGAGACACTACCAGGTGGTAGGACAAGAGGCGCAAGAAACTGAAGAAGGACCCATACAGAAAAGAGAAGAAAGAAAACGAAAATGAGACTTTTTAATCGATTTTTCCTTGGTTTCATATCCAAACCTCATCACAAGGTGTTCTTACAACCGATAACAAGAACGAGAGCAGTGACATCATATTTAAATACAATATGTTTATTCTCGATACACCAAGGCGATAACCGATGACACGATTCCCAGAAGCTGAAAACCGATTATTAAACAAGAAAATCTGCATGAAATGTGGTGCATCCAACGCAATTAAAGCAGAGCGATGCAGGAAATGCAGGTCAACAGAACTTCGAAGAAAAGCAAAGGAAGGCAGAGGGGTATAGAAACAAACCAGTATCTTTAAAAACAAGATATCTCTTTTTGGTTGAAATAGTGAAAAGGCTATGCCAGAGACAAAGGTAAAAAAAAGCGAGGATTTCAACGAGTGGTACAACGAAATAGTTGAACTTGCTGACTTATGTGATAAACGATACCCGATCAAAGGGATGAACATCTGGAGACCCTATGGCTGGAAACTGATGACCAACGTTGACCGCCTCATCAGGGATGAGATGGCGAAGACTAATCATCAAGAAGTCTGTTTTCCATTGTTAATACCTGAGTCGTTCTTTAAAAAAGAAGAAGAACATATCGAAGGATTCGGAAAAGAAGTATTCTGGGTCACTCACGCAGGTATCAACCAACTGGAAGAACGCTGGCTTCTTCGACCAACCTCAGAGACCGCCATGTACCCGATATTCTCACTCTGGATTCGTTCGCATACCGACTTACCGTTAAAGACCTTCCAAATCGTAAATACCTTCCGCTACGAAACGAAGCAAACACGAGCGTTTATCCGGGTACGAGAGATCCATTTCTTTGAGGCACACACCTGTCATGTTGATTTTGAGGACGCAGAACGGCAGATAAAAGAAGATAAAGAGATAGCACACCGACTTTTACAGAAACTCTGCTTACCTTATGTGTTCAGTAAACGACCGGATTGGGATAAATTCGCCGGGGCGTACTATACCATCAGCATCGACGTGCTTATGCCATCGGGAAGAACCCTACAGATAGGGTCTATTCATCAGTACCGTGATAATTTTGCTAAACCGTATGAGATCTCCTATGAAACAGAAAAAGGGGCTCATGCGTTCTGTCATCAGACCACCTACGGGATGAGCGAGCGATTACTTGGTGCACTCGTCGGGGTTCATGGGGACAACAAAGGACTCATCATACCTCCTGAGGTAGCGCCGCTTCAGGTAGTGATTATCCCTATTATTTTTAAAGGAAAAGAAAAAGGTGTTCTCGAAGCAAGTGAAACGTTGCACAAGAAACTGCTTCATGAGGGGATACGATCCCATATCGACGACCGGGAGACAACCCCTGGAAATAAATATTATGACTGGGAGTTAAAAGGAGTACCTCTGCGAGTGGAAATCGGACCAAAAGATGTTGAAAAAAATGAACTCACGATGGTACGACGGGACATCAGCAAAAAGAAATCAGTACCTTTGAAAGACGCAGAAAAAGCAATACAAGCTGAACTCCAAGCACTCGTTCAAACCATCTACGCTAATGCGGAAAAGCTTCTGAACGAAAATATGCATTGTGTGTTGACGGTCGAGGAGGCTAAGGAGAAAACAGGTATTGTTGCGCTCCCCTGGTGCGGGAATAAAGACTGTGCGTTAGAAATAGAAAATGTTTTAGAGGGGAACACATTAGGGGAACCGATTGAAAACGCAGTGTGTACAGACCCGTGTCCGGTGTGCGGTGCGCCTGCGAAAACATGGATGAGATTTGCAAAATCATATTGAGGTGAAAGAAAAATGAGCGGAAGAATAACCGGGTTTTTACGAGAATATATCCTTGGATTAAGCATCCTGACCATAATTCCAGGAGTGGTGTTCATCTTCATGGGTGTTGTGTATTACTGGTTCAACAAAATAGAACCCCCTAATTTTCCGCTTCATTTTATATTTGACCCTGTTAAAGAGTGGAATGCGTACGCGCTCGTTGCAGGATTAATTATCTTCGGTATCGGGGTGTACTATCTCTACAGTTACTTGAACAAACGGAAGTTTGTGTTAGATGAGCTAAAGACAGATAAGCGCTCTGAGATCCTTAAAAAACGAAGCAAACTTGAAGCGACAGTGAAACATCTTCCCTCGAAATATCAGCGCATGCTCTCGGAAAAAGAAGAAGAATTCAATATCCGGTAATTCTGAATTCATGGCTGAGAAGAAAGCTCACCCGATTTTTTATATCGTTCTTGTTGAACCAAAGAACTCTGGGAACATCGGTGCAGTCGCCCGGGCGATGATGAATTTTGATGTTGACAAACTGTATCTAGTAAACCCGTGTGAGCTGGATAGCGTCTGTTATGCGCGGGCGATGCATGCAACAAAAATCCTGGATGATGCAAAAACGTTTTCCTGCTTTGAAGATGCGGTGAAAAACCTTGATTACCTGGTTGCAACATCCTCGATTGAATCAAAGACAGATAAACGACATCTCAGAAACCCTCTGTTCCTTGAGGATTTCGCAGAAAAGGTGTTAGAAGTAAAAGGAAAAATTGGGCTCGTCTTTGGGAGGGAAGATTACGGATTGTTCAATGAAGAGATTGCTGCCTGCGACATTATGCTGAAGATACCAACGAGCGAATCATATCCATCCTTGAACCTTTCCCATGCAGTAACGATTGTCTTATACTCCTTATATCTCAGGAAAGCGTATATCCCAAAACGGCGCAGACCCATGGGGCCGCTGGAAAAAAAGAAATTATATGAATTCTTTGGTCAACTCCTGGATGATATCGATTATCCACCTCATAAAAAAGAGCATACCACGATTATGTTTAAACGTATCATGGGGCGTGCGATGCCATCAAAATGGGAGTACCATACACTCATGGGGGTCTTTAGTAAAACACTCGGGAAAATCAAACGAACACAAGGAAAAAAATGAGTGTTAAACCGTTTCAATGTTGAAAAGGACCTCACAATTTTTCAATGCCGCATGGACTTTATCTGCAAAAAAGATGAGTTCATTGATATCTGCTTTTTCTTTCCCCCATTCAAAGACAAAATCATAGTTACCCTTTGTTGCTTTAAACCCCATGTTCAGTAACTGGTTTTTTATTTCTGAAGGGGCGGCTCCTTCGCTGTTAAACATGAGCTGGATGTACGTCTTCATACTGTTCACGTCATGAGAAGGATTCATTATTGGGTATTAAATCATTACGATTCAGTTTCTAGAGAAAGAAAACGTAAGGGGAACGGTGTTACGCTGCGAACGGAATTGGAGCAAAGGAGAGGACAAAAATGATAAGTATCGCCAGACCAAGAAGTTTTCTTCTGGTGTCCAATCGTGTAATCTCATTGAGAGGCGGTTGATGCTGGGTACCGATGAAGAGTAAAATGATTATCGCAAACATCAGCCATCCTGTGTAAAAAAAACTCAGTCCAGCAAGGACAAAGATAACCACCCAACTTACGTATTTGTGTTTCTCCTTTAGAACCGCTCGTGCGACATGGCCGCCATCAAGTTGACCAGCGGGTAACAAGTTCACCGCGGTTAGAAAGATACCGACCCACCCTGCAAACAAGGTCGGATGAATAATTGCATTTTGAGGGATGGAAAAAAGACCGCCCATCCATTGGAGAAGCAGCGGTGGAAGAAGAACCATATTTGCTCCGGTCGATGGTACGGCGAGAGGATGTTGTTGCATCAGGAAAAACCCTATCAAAGAAATAGGGATTGCGACAAGAAACCCACAGAGCGGGCCAGCGATTCCGATATCGAGTAACGCCTTTCTATTCGGGATTGGTTCTCTAGTTGAGATCAATGCACCAAAGGTTCCAAGCAGAAACGGCGGAGGAAGTGGAATAAAATACGGTAACGACGCATCAACGTGATGTTTTTTTGACGCATAGTAATGTCCCATTTCATGAACACCAAGAATTAAAAGCAATGGAACAGAAAAAAAGATGAATCCTTGCCAGAGATACGAGAAAGAAATCATGTTTATCCAATCAACTTGGTTGATGTCAATCCATTGAAGAGCCCCGGCAAGCGTGGTCGTAAACACTGTTGCAACCAGAAGAACAATATTAATCCACACGGATTTTTTCTTTTTGCTCTCTGGTTTTTTTACGATATAAATAATGTGTTCTCCGTGTTCAAACCGAATCATAGGAATATAGTGTTTCTCTGAGAGCATGAGGCGAAGTGACTCGAATTTTTCTTCGAGGGTCTCTTCATCAATACGACAGAAAAACGCGACCGTGTTGATGTTTGATTTCATATCATAGAAGGGAAAGCGTTGACCGACTTCCCGTTGCAATAACTCGGTATCGAATGGCGGTTCTACAGGAATTTGTTCAAAATTGTTCCACTTGTCTGCCATGATATCTGCCCCGATACTGCAGTTGTTTTATAAAACCTTCGCAGAGAACATATTATCTCTAAGAAAAAGGAGAAAATTATCCTATTGTCATTAGATAATTACCCTAGAAAACAACAGATGATAAGATACGCGAGAAACACAAGCAATAATCCCTAATAAAGAGAGGAAAACTTCCGATGCGTTTGTTTGTACGGCCCCTCAATATATCGTCCTCTCGTAGCTGTTGATATTCCACGAGCATCCACATACCCTCTCATCACGATTACCCATCCAGTATACTGTATTTCTTTGAAATTAATAATCTTTTTCACTGGTGAACCGTCACACGGTAGCGAGGATTCGTTTTGGAGGAACACACCTAACATGGTGATCATGGGGGTTGTTTATGGATTTTTTAGTGGGTATCATGATCTCACCTAATCACGAAAAATATATATGGTAAATTGCTGTTCTGGGATTGACAACTGGGAAAAAGAGGGATGCGTGATCATAAAAGATGGGAAAAGTAAAAAGTAGCATAACTTTTGATCTAGATTTTACTAAGAAGCAGACATTATGAGTGCAAGGAGGGGACACTCATTAAGACAACAATAACAATGAAATCGCTCATTGGAAATCTGCTCTTCGCAGCGGTATTACTGCTTATTGCAACAAGGTTTCTCTCCATATTTACTGGGACATTTTTTCCCATAGATATTGTCACCTCAGATTCAATGAACCCATCTCTCATGCAAGGAGACTTGGTCGCATGGACCCCGATACGAATCGAGGATGTGAAAGTAGGGGACGTTGTCGTTTTTAAAAGCTGGCTTAGCTGGCCTGATCAAAAACTCGTGGTCCATCGTGTCGTCGAAATACGGACAGAGTGGGGCAAACCAGCACTCGTCACAAAAGGAGACGGAAACAACTACACAGACCAAGCAGGTCCTCATATCCCAGAGCCATACATCATCGAGAAAAACTTCATCGGAAAAACACTTTCCATCGGCAATCAACCCTTGAAAATCCCGCTTGTCGGCCTGGTCGGCATCTGGATTAACGAAGGATTCAAACTTCTATCGCAACCCTCAGCCGCGAAAGGAACCATTACATCCCTAGGGGTTTTTACTCCGCTCATTATCTCCGTTGTCATCCTCGTCACCTCACTCTTCATTCTTCCTGAAAGAGCGAAAACCACCAGAGAAAAAATACGGCTGAATATCTTTAGCTCTCAATCCCTCAGTATAAAAAACTCATTTGTTTTTTTCCTCAGTATCTTTGTCATCTTTTTCATCGTGATCCATCTCTTCGCCTTTGACTCCGTCTCAGCAACAGTAGGGGTCGGTGAATTCCCAGAAAAAAGCGGGTTTGAGCTAGGGTCATTAAAACCAGGGCAAACCAGCTTTCCTCGGCCATTGCCGGTGACGAACCCTAGCATCCTTCCAGTCAAGGGTGTTTTTTTTGGGAGGGGAGAGTTAGCCTCATTTGTCAATCGTGATGTGTTTACTATTGAGATGGGGAAGGTTAAAGAGATGAATGTAACAGCAACCGTACCAAACGGAACAATGAATGGGATCTTTGCTGGAGAAATCATGATTTATTCATCCCCTATCTGGTTCATGTTCCCTGATAATCTCATGAAGGATCTCTGCCAATGGAACGCAGAAGGCTCCGTCTATATCCTTGATATTCTCTCAGCGTGTATCTTAACAGCTCTCACCATCACACTCATCCTGATTAGCGCGTGTATCGGAAACAATTATAGACTAATGGAGATCAATCTCTGCTGGCATTATGCACCCAAAGTGTACATGAAAAAAGGAATCGGACAACGTATGAGTTCGTTTGGAACAAGGACAAAACGAGGGTTTGTTGAACGGTTCGGATGGCTCAGTGGTATGAACCTTGCAACCCTTGATGTCAAACCAGTGATCATAGGATCGGTCCTTGTAGTGCCCCTGTTGCTCCTTCTAAACAGTGAGATTCTTGCAATGGTGATCGCCTCGCTCCTAGCAGGTCTGGTCGCCTATGCAGTGAGCTGCAGGCTGCGAAGAAAAATCGTTGTAGCATCCGTGGCTGCAATGATCATTTCCATCATCTTTATCTCAATAAAAACAAACTATCTTGTGATGATACGAGGTAGGCCCATTATGGAATCACTTGGTCTTGGTATGGGAGCAATAGGGATTTATCTGCTTGCACTCGCTTTTTTCCTCGTCCCCTTGTCCTGTCTCTCATGGTATTTCACACATAAACTCCGAAATGTTAAAGAACAAAAAGACCCATTACTGGTACTGGAGGGTAGATGCGACCTGTGAAGGCGAGAGGGATGTGCTAGATGTCTTTTTTCAAAAAGAAAGAAACAGAAAATGTCAATTTTCTCACAAACCAAACGATCACGTCAGATTCTGCTCCAAAAATAAAAAGGAAGGTTCTTATCGGGTTTGGTCATAAAAAGAAAAAAGAACACAAACACGGTGTCTGTGAAGATACTAGAAGTGCGGAAGGTACAGAAAAGATCGTCTCCCCTCTGAACGTCACTCCCGATAAGGAGAAAATGATACAACAACATGAAAACATTGACATGTTTTTAGAAGAAATAATTACAAAGGATAATGCAATAAAAGAAGGCATCCTAAACACGGAAACAACGATAGAACACGAGTGGTCAGCAGTAAAACGAAAAGCATTTACACAAAATGACATGAAAGGAAAACAGGTTTACCTTGAGGATACCGGAGAAAAAATAGGGACCGTGTTTGACGCGGTGGTCGACGCAGATAAAAACTTGATTGGCTATAAAATCAAAGATAGTAAATCAGAGACAATCCTGAGTTTCCCCTTAGACCAGTTTGATGAGGATAAAAACGGGTTGATCTTTGTCCCCAGCTGGTATATGAAAGGGATTAAAACAATCGAAAAACTCGAGTTCAAGGATAGGATAACCCCAGAGCTCATATGGCTTATTAAGGATAACACAGTCTCAACTGAGGAATTGTACAGTATCTTTGTAAAACATGACGATAAGATTACAAACTACATCGAAGAAGCAGTCGCGCTTCGTGAACTCGTGAACAATCGTTTGAGGATTTTAGAAAAAGAACGACTCAGCCTTAAAGAGACGCTCATGGATTTAACAGAGAAACGACTGATAAAAGATATTGATAGGAGACAGTTTTCTGAGATCGTCATGGATCATCGACGAAAAGTCAACATCGTGGATGTTAACATCAAGAAATGTAAAGAACTCCTTGACCGGTTACAACGCACATCCTTTGGGCTGCTCAGTACAAGTATCGCATCTGCGATTGAAAAAGAAGAACACCGAGAACAGCACCAGGCTACAGAAAGTTCGAGAAAAGAAAATATATCGTCAGAGTTCACCAAAGAAGATCCCTATAAAGGGAAATACTTTGAACTGAAAGACCATTACGAGAAACTTCAGGAAGGATACAACGAACTGAAGATCGCCGTTGAGAAATTATTAAACAAGAATGAGTTCTAGGGAAGGCACCAAAAAATATTCTCTCGGATTGCGAATAGATAAAAATTAAAAAAGATTAATAGGATGATACTGTATATTAGCTTCATCAATTACTCTAACAGCGGTTCGTATGCATGGGGTGAGGGGTAATTATGACCGATGAGAATTACACAAATAACGGTTTGGAGAGAGAAAAACGGACGAATGATGGGTTTTCGTTTAATATGAGTACTCTTCAGTTTATTACCAACAAGAAAGGAGAGATCATCGACGTCAGCGACGCGTTCTGTCAGAAGGTAGGATTTCTCAAAGAGGAGTTGCTCGGAGTTGCATTGGAGGATACTGGGTTATTCACCGAAGAATCACGTAAAAAAATTCTGTATCGAAACGTTTCTCGCTTAGTAGGAAAAGAAAAAACCGTTTTTATGTTAGATGTAAAGACGCATGAGGGGGGTTTTATATCTCTAGAGATTGACACAAAACCGTACATCAAAAAGGGAGAAATCGTTGGTGAGATAGGAATTGTGCGAAAAATCGTACCACTAAATGAGACCAGAAGAGCTGAAGAAAATCAACCTCAAGTAAAACAACAAAGGATGCCATCAGTGGAATCCCGACCGGACCTTAAGAAAATCATCAAGGAACGACGTGAGGTGAACAACCACATTGAATCAGAGTTAGACTCCATCCAAAATGATCTCCAGAGAAAAGAACTTCACAAAATCAATGAACAACTCCGTAGAAATATGATTGAACTGGAGGAGAAACGAGGACAAGAACTCCGTGCAAGGAACGATGAAATAAGAAGAACGGAAGAAGAACTCGTGAATACAAAGGGTGAAGTAGAGACATTACGAAGCGAAGTGGAAATCAGAAGTAGACTTCTTGACGACATGGAGCACCAGATATTAGAACGACAAACACAACTTGTGGAAAAAATACAGACAGCTAAACGATTGCAAACAGAA
>JADBLO010000030.1:8992-9505 GCA_014894395.1 Thermoplasmata archaeon | reverse complement strand
ACGACAAACACAACTTGTGGAAAAAATACAGACAGCTAAACGATTGCAAACAGAATTAGAATCACAAGATCAGGAACTCAGATTAATAAAGAAAGAATTTGAGGAGAAACAAGGAGAATCAAAAACATTACAAGAAAAGATCGAAGAGAGAGACAAGATTATCCAGGATATCCAAAGGGAGTTAACAGAGAAGCACACATGGATCACGGAGAATAATCATTTTACCGAGCATCTGAGCAGAGAACTAGAACAAAACAATCATCTTCTTGAAAAGGTTCAACAAGAGCTAGAGAAGAGAAACGAAGAACTCAAAATCTCAGGAAAAGAACTACAAGATACAAAAGAAGAGATGGATGAACTACGAAGAGAAATTTTGTCACGAAGTAAAATTATTGAAACAATCGAAGAACAACTTGAAGAACGACAAATATCACTGACAGAAAAAACTCAACTGATTGAGACATTACAGGATCATCTCAAAGAAAGAAATGCAGAGATAACCGCACAAAAACA
>JADBLO010000030.1:0-8982 GCA_014894395.1 Thermoplasmata archaeon | reverse complement strand
AACAGGATTTAAATCAGAAGGACAACGAACTCCAAACACAAGGATTACAACTTCAAGAGACACAAGCAGAACTCGATATGGTACGAGGAGAAATCGACTCACGAAGCCGAATCATCGAAGACATGGAAGAACAACTTACAGCACGACAAACACAACTTGTGGAAAAAATACAGACAGCTAAACGATTGCAAACAGAATTAGAATCACAAGATCAGGAACTCAGATTAATAAAGAAAGAATTTGAGGAGAAACAAGGAGAATCAAAAACATTACAAGAAAAGATCGAAGAGAGAGACAAGATTATCCAGGATATCCAAAGGGAGTTAACAGAGAAGCACACATGGATCACGGAGAATAATCATTTTACCGAGCATCTGAGCAGAGAACTAGAACAAAACAATCATCTTCTTGAAAAGGTTCAACAAGAGCTAGAGAAGAGAAACGAAGAACTCAAAATCTCAGGAAAAGAACTACAAGATACAAAAGAAGAGATGGATGAACTACGAAGAGAAATTTTGTCACGAAGTAAAATTATTGAAACAATCGAAGAACAACTTGAAGAACGACAAATATCACTGACAGAAAAAACTCAACTGATTGAGACATTACAGGATCATCTCAAAGAAAGAAATGCAGAGATAACCGCACAAAAACAAAATTCACAGGAAAAACAAGAAGAACTTGAAGGACTTCATCTTGAGGTTGAGACAAGAAACAGAATCATTGAGAATATCAGAAAACAGTTAACCGAGAACCAGACAACTCTTGTTGAACACAGCACTATCACAGAACAACTGCAGGAAGAACTCGGGCGGAGCAGACATCTCCTACGAGAAACACAAGATAAACTAGAACAAAAACAACAGGATTTAAATCAGAAGGACAACGAACTCCAAACACAAGGATTACAACTTCAAGAGACACAAGCAGAACTCGATATGGTACGAGGAGAAATCGACTCACGAAGCCGAATCATCGAAGACATGGAAGAACAACTTACAGCACGACAAACACAACTTGTGGAAAAGACACAGCTGGCTGAACACCTGCAAGGAGAACTAGAACAGAAACAAAAAGAGAAAGGAACACGAGAGGAAGAATTAACCCTCAGCCAACTCCAGGTAGATAAGAAAGAACGTGAAATTACTCATATAAAAACAGAACTAAACGAGCGACTAAAAGATTTAGAATCCAGAAACACTGAATTAAACCAGAAAAAAGAATACATTAATCAACTGGAGAGAAACCTTGAAAAAACCTTACAGGACGTAAATGAAAAAAACACACATCTTCTGGTAAGCAGACGAGAGTTAAAAGAGAAAGACGGCGAGCTGAATAAGATAAGGATGGATTCTGAGAAGAAATGGATTGATTTCGTTTTAACAAATATTGAACTTCGGGATGACCGTGAACAACTAAAAGAGCTGGGGTTAAAACTTGAACAGCAAGAACAGTTACTGATGAATGCTCAGGCTGAGCTTGATAACAGAACAAAAGAATTAACAACGAACAGAGAGGAGTTCGGGGAAAAGCTAGAAACCCTCAACAGGGAGGTAGCGACACGAAGTAAACTCCTTGAGGACCTGGAAAAGCAGCTCACAGAGCGACAAATGCTTCTGGTGGAAAAAACACGGATAGCAGAAACACTCCAAACAGAGTTAGCAATACGGGATAATGAACTGAGAACTCGCATGCGAGAACTTGAGGAGAGACAAGGAAGCGTTGATTCTTTGCAAGCTGAGGTTGTCTCAAGAAACCATATCATTGACGATATCAGAAGACAACTTACCGAGAACCAAACCGGTCTTCTGGAAAAAACCCTACGTGCGGAACAGTTGAGAGACACACTTGAAGAGCAACAGCGTCTTGTCGCAGAAACGGAAACCGAGCTTGTGAGAAAAAATGATGAGTTGAAATCAAACAGACGAGAGATAGAACAAAAAGATAGCGAACTCCATCGTATGCAAACCGAATTGGAGGGACGATGGAAGGATCTAGAGATTGCAACGATTGATCTGAATAGTAAACAAGAAAAAATAGCGGAGCTTCAACAACAAGCAGAGAAGAGTCATCAAGAATTAAATGAAGAAGCTCAGAAGGTTACTCAGCTTGAAGCAGAAAGAGATCATCTAAATCTGCTGTTTGAGAGTATGAAAAACTCAATTCCTTCTTCGGTTATTATGGTGAATAAAGACCATATGATAACAACATTTAATAACAACGCAGAGGAGTTATTTGGGATAGCATCAAAACAAGCAATAGGCAGTGAGATTTCTCATTTTCACCAGACAGTTGATCAAGAAGTTACTAAGGCAATCAACATAGGTGAGCAGACGAAAAAATCGATGACGCTGCGATCGGTCCCAATGCGAGCGCGTGAGGGGAAGAACGTCCTTACCAATATCTCGGAAATTCCTTTCCTCGATGGAAAGGGAGAATTCCAAGGGGCACTTCTAATCATTGACGATGTAACGACAATAGTGGGAATGCAAGCGGAACTAGAGAGAAAACAAGAAGATTTACAGATGCTTGGTCAGAAATTCCAGCAGACCTACAAACAGCTCAATGTCGTTGACACTGAGATGAAGGTCACGGAATCTGAATTGAAGAAAAAACAAGAGGAAATTGAGCAGAAAGAACAAGCACTTGATTCGTTGAAACAAAATCTTGATGCGCGACAACAAGAATTAAAGGTACGCATAGAAGAGTTGGAAAAAGTAACAAGAGAACTTCAGGAGAGAACCGTGGAGATCGATCAGGTAAAACGAGATCTCAAAGAACGACTTGATCAATTAGATGAGAAGGGCCTTACGATTTGCCAGTTAAAGGATGAGTTGGAAAATCAACAGACGCGATTTACTTCCGTGGTGAACGAATTAGAAACAGTAAAGCAAGAGGTAGATACAAAAACCAGTGAGCTGGAGACTCTCAGAGAAAACCTAAGAAACAAACATACTGATCTTGATCAGGTAAAAATAAGGTTATCAGAGAAGGAAAAAGAATGTACATTAAAAACTCGGGAACTTGCTGCAACTATTGAAGAATTACAGAAAAGTCAGGGCCGCATCGACGAACAGCAATCGGAATCCAAGAAATTGCATCATCGAATGAAGATAAGCGAAGACGAGTTTGCTGCTAAAGAAAACGAGATGCGAAAACTTTCAGATGAACTGGAGAAAAAACAGCAGGAATGGCGTTCTTTGAATAAACAACTGGAGGACCAGGAAATCCAGAGCTCTCAATTTCATATAAAACTCGAGGGGAGCGAGCGAGAAGTAAAGAAGAAAAACGACGAACTGCAACAGATGAAAGAGCAGATGAAGGATCGACATCATGAGATCCTTCGATGGACTCATGAACTTGAACAAAAAGACAGTGAACTCAATCGAATGCGAACAGAGCTAGAGGAAAAAGGTAAAGATCTGGAGATAACAGCAATTGACCTGAACAGTAAACAAGAAAAAATTCTGCAGCTTCAAAACGAATTAGAGAGAAATCGTCAGGAACTGGAGAGTATACACCGAAATGCTGATTTGAGAAGTGCGGAAATCACCTCGCATAAGAGAGAAATCGAGGAATTAACAAAGGAATTGAAAGCAAGTAAAGCTGCGATAAGTTGGTTTAAAACAGAACTTGAGGAAAAACAAGGAGAGTTACGGTTAAAAGGGGAAGATGTCGAAGCGAAACATCTTGAAGTAAAAGACCTTCGGAAACAATTAACAGATGGTAAAATTGATTTAATGGAGAAATCGCAGGTAATTGATCGATTACAAAACGAGGTTGAAAAAAGCAAGAACGAAGAGGCGTTAAAAGAGAGGATATGCCAAGAATTACAAAAGCAGTTTAATGAAAAACAAGCAGAACTCAAACTCAAAGATGAAGAGCTACATACCCGAGAAAGAACGATTCAACAGCTGCAGCTTGATTTCCAGATATTCCACAAAGACCGCACAATAAAAGAGGAAGACATACGGGCGATTCAGGTAAATCTGGATGAAAATGAAAACGAAATTTCCATGTTACGGGCAGAAATTGAAAAGAAGACAAAAGAATTTCAGGAGATTCAAGTGAAATTCGAGGAAGAACAGAAAAGTTCGAAAAAAATAGAGTTTGAAACAACTATAGAAGAGCTTCGGAGTAATCAATCTGAGCTTGCGGTGAAACTTCAAGAACTTCCTCAGATCAAAAACGAGCTTGAACAGAAGCAGTATCAAATAGAAATGTTGAATGCAGAGGTTGAAACCAGAAACAAACTGATCGAGGAGATGAAACGTCAACTCACAGAGAAACAGACAGTACTTATCGAAAGGCTACAAGATACCGAACGATTACAAGCAGAACTCACGGAACAACATCAGGAACTCCCGAGGAAAAACGAAGCACTCATACGATTAACAGAAGAGGTCACCCGATTACAACAAGAGCTTGAAAAGAAGACAACAGAACTAAACCATATACAAACCGAGCGGGACAACCTCCATTTCGTGTTTGATCATATGGAGAATTCGATCCCCTCGTCCGTGATCACAGTAAATAATGATAATATTATTACGACCTGGAATAAGAAAGCAGAGGAACTATTTGGGGTACCATCAACGACAGCAGTAGGAATGAATATCTCGCAAGTGGACCTGATGGGTAGAGAGCGGGTACGGGAAGGGTTCGAGCAGTGTAAAAAGAAGAAAGAACCGGTTACGGTTCATTCTGTTTCCCTCAAAGGCGACAGTGAGAACCGAATCCTTACCAATGTCTCCCAAATTCCCTTAATTGATAATACGGGTGAATCCAAGGGTATGATGCTCGTCATCGATGATGTCACAGACTTTGCCGGAATACAGGCGGATCTGCAGATAAAACAACAAGAAATGATGGATTTAACGAAACGATTTCAAGACATGTACACCAGTTTAAAGATCACGACAATTAACAAAGAGCCTGCAACAAAAATGTTGGAATCGCAGTCTGATGGAAAAGATAGCCCCCTATGCATCCTCAAAGACGATCAGCCAATCATCAAGGGTGAAAAAAAGTCTCTTGCCGGAGATATTGACCATATCATCGAGAGAAACGAGGAATATGCGGGTCAGCACCATGAGGAGAGTACCTGGAAAAAAGAATTACGGATCTGTAATGAGATCGAAAAATGTCTTGACCATGCCTCTGATGATCATCTGAAAACAAAAAAATTGAAAGATGAAGAATCAAAATAATATGATTTTTATTCGTAGAGAGTAACAACGTGTTTTGTCGAGAGCGGGGATTCGAGAGTTACGGTTCGTCCCATACCCGGTGAGGGTAAAATGGTTACTCGTAGTTCATCGCCATATTTCATAGCGATATCATCAGGGAGCTTCAGGAGGATAAACGTCATATCCGTATTTTTGTTTATAACATGAGAAGTAATAATAGAGTTATCGTCATCGATTGTAGAGAGAAGGCTAAACGTCCCAGGAGTTACAGAATCCCAGAGCGGATGTTCAAAGAGGGAATGGAAGTTGAGGGATTCCGCGAGTCCATTGTAAAACAGGAGTCGAAGTTGTTCTCCGTTGGAAAGTTCTATGGTCATGCGAGAAACATCGATATCTTGAGAAACGAGGGGTTTAATCAGGATTGCGATTTTTTGGATTTTTTCTTCGCCTTGTATTGTCTGGTATTTTCCGACGATATGTTTTATTTGGAGGTAGCTACATATTTCGTCGACGACCTCGTTGGTTATCTTATTGAGGTCTTCTTCTGAGATGTTTTTTGAACCAGTCAGGATGACCGATGCGGAAACCGCTCCGATAAGGATGAAGCCGATGAGTAGTATCCCGGCGAATATCCCGAGTTTTGCCTGGTCATTCATAATATCCCTGGTGTTCTCCACATAACTCTTCTTCTGGTTAATATATAAATATTGTTATACAATTGTTATCTATTCTAGGGAATCAAGTGATAAAACAAGTTATTTTAAAGAAAATAAATGGTTGACGGATGGTCTTGTTTTCTCCTAATTTCCTGTGATGTATTAGAAAAAGATAGGGAGGGGATCAAGAAACCGTTGGGGTGTGATTTTTACATTTTGTTTGTTCACCGCCGAAGCTTTATATAGTGTAATTTGCGAACATGTTACATGCGAAAGACTGCCATGATTAGAAATGGCACGAATCGAAAGGAAAGGAAGTGAAAAAAATGGAAAAACGGTATATGGAAAGGCTGGTGGGCAAATACTGTAAGATTGTAACCAAAGAACCCGGTGAAGAACGAGCAAATGTCGTAACTGGTATTCTGGAAGACGTTGACTACAAAGATGGCTTTATTTTAGTGGATTCCTCGCAAGGATTAGGGTGCCTTAGAATCGATACCATTATAGCTATCAAACCTGGCAAGAAACACAGACCCGAGAATAAAACACGATTAAACGATGATGAAGCTGATGTTGGTATCGGAACTTTAATTGTTTTCATCGCCATGGTGTTAGTTGCAGCAGTGGCAGCAAGCGTCATTATGCAAACCGCAGAAAACTTACAACAGAGAGCATACGCGGTTGGTAAACAAACCATCCGAGATGTTTCAACCGGTCTCCGTGTCATCGGTGTCACAGGATACACAGATGTAAATAAAACAAAGATCGAATACCTGGCAATCGCGATCACGCCCCGAGCAGGGTCATATGATGTCGATCTGAACAAAACACTTTTGTACATTCAACTGGATAACTATTCCGTCTTGAGTCTGAATCTAGCATCTAAAGCAAATAGAGTTACAGATGGTGGTATATTCAATACGCTCAACCTTAGTCTTTTAAACGCGACAAACTACGGAGTTATCTCAATCCATGACCGAGATGACTCCATTATGAAAACCAACGGTATTAGTACGGCAGACCAAGCGATTCTCATCGTCAACCTCACAGCAGTGCTCTCCGCAACCAATGGACTTCTGCCCGGTGAAGTCCTTGAAGGAAAACTCGTTCCAGATGTAGGAGCATCCGGTATCTTTGTTGCTTATTCGCCAAACGCGTTTAAATACCGAGTCTGTGAAGTTTAAAAACACAAGAAAAACAGCAAACATCTGGAGAGAGATAACCTCTCCCATTTTTTATCTTTATTTTTTAGGAGCAGGTTCATCCATTGGTCGAGATACTTGCTGATCTAAACAAGTAATTATAGCGATCTCAGCTTTTTCACCATTATAAATGGTTTGTTTGATACTAACCTCAACTGATATTTTGTTATTATCCTTCGTTGAAAACACGGTTTTATATGCAAAAACATTCTCGCCTTTCAATCGATCAAGATAATACTTCTCGACGTCTGCAAGCCCTTCTAGTGCGATAAAATCAAAAAAGCTTTTCTCCACTATCTCATTCATGGCATATCCAAGCAGTGAGACAAACGAGCTATTGATTTGTTTTAATATACCTCGCTGAACAATCGCTGCAGATTGAGGAATTTTATCAAGTAGCTCGTGGTAATTAGAAGTTGCAGGTACTGTGCTCTTAAAAATTTCTGGCTTGGTAGAGATAGGTTCCTGAGTCGTAGCAGGTGCACGCTCTAAAAGGACGTCCTCTTGTTTCATCAGCTCCTGCCGCCTTTTCTCAATCGCTGATTCTAAAAGCTCTAACTTTTCTCGCCACCTGCTGAATTCTTCGACACGAGCGTTAAACGTCTTCCGCTCTTTCATTAACTGTGCCTCAAAAGCATCCAACTGGCTTGTACGGACTTCTATCTGCTGTTTTTGTAAAGTAAGCTCGCGGTGTTGTCGTTTGAATCCGAATGGATCTGAGAAAAACATGAATTCTGCATTCTTGTGAGGTTCCTCCGCAAACGTTGTATTGTTCAGGTTTTTTTGTTTTCTCGTATGTCGTCTGTATCCTTTTTCAAGGAGTTGCATATGTTTCCCTAGGCTCTTATGGTTTTTTTCCAATCGTCGGTCTTTCTTTTCCAGTACTCCAAGACGTCTTGTAACCGTATCATATTTTCGTGAAAGTTCCTTTAGCGATTTGTTCATCGAACCTAGTTGTTCTGATGTGTTTTCCACCAAATTCGTCATGGTTTCCAGCGGTTTTACGAGACATTCTTGAAGATCATTGATTGGCTCGCCCTCTGTTTTTTTTTCACTGGCAAACATTATTTTTTTTCGTGCTTGTTTCATTGGCATCTCTCTCTTTTTTTGTTGTGGCATTGGTTCAGGAGCAATTAATTGAATATACTCTTCTTTTGGTTGAATGGATGCAATGGCCAGAATGTCTGAGGATTGTGTATTAATTTCTTCTTTTTTTTGCGGTTTTCCAAAGAGGCAGATATCTTTAATGGAACCATTTTCATCTTTAATCAGAAACCCAGTCCAGGATATCATATAGGTTTGATCATGTTTTGTTTTTATAGGAAGTGCAAAATCATCAACCCACATGGTTTGTCGAATAGATTCAAGAAGTGTTTTCCAGAGCGTGATAGACTCTTGTGGAAGTAATATCTCACCAAGTTTTTTATGTAATACCTCGTCCCGCATGTATCCTGTGAATCGCTCGCATTCAATGTTGAATTGAATGATTTCCTCACTCAGGGTAAGACCGAGTATTAGTTCTTGGCTTGTATGTAAACCTTTATCATTTTCCTTTTGATCGATTGCAGTCATCTCCTCTACCCAGGTACGAATTGGTACATCGCACGTTCTTGTTTGATTTCTCTATCTTTTGATTATTTTAAAACGTTTTGTTTTAATGAAAAGAGAAGAAAAAGAGGCATAAGAACCTTTTCCTCAGAAGTAACGTTCGCTTGGTAGTCAAAAAAAGAGGCGAGGAGCATATCTTTTGTTTCTGTATGTTTGATTGTTTTGTTGTGAAGCGAGGAGGTGAGGTTCAAGAGATCAGAATTTTAAATTTTAATAAATTTTATTGCGTTATCTGAAGCGGAATTTAAAAAAAGGTATTTGTTTAGCTGCTAGATAGACAGAGTTCTTGTCTGAGTAGGTTTTCCAATTCTTCGAAGATATTTTTAT
>JADBLO010000055.1 GCA_014894395.1 Thermoplasmata archaeon | reverse complement strand
GAAAACCTACTCAGACAAGAACTCTGTCTATCCTCAAGCTAAACAAATACAAAAAAATCAATCAATTCTTATCTTTTCTTTTACAAATTCAATTAGTTGTTCTTTGGTGAATGGTTTCTGTAAGAAGTTTTCAATGCCGCTTGGTTGTTTTTTCAAGGCAGGCTTCATTGAGAAGAGGGCGGTTGTTTTCTGACTCCCAGGCATTCTCGTGTTTACAAGGATCAAATCAAAGGTTTCTTCGTTTTCCTCTTTGAGTCTACCGAGTGCTTGTCGGCTGTTGGTTGCAGTAACGACTTCAACGTCTTCCTTTTCCAAAATAGCTTTGACTTGTTTCACAATATCAGTTTCCTCATCAACGATCATAATGGTTTTTATAATCACACCAGCAACACAGAAAACAGGTTGTATCCTTAAAACTCTTTTGATGTGGTTTGGGGAAAGTTTAAATCAACTCTCTGTTTACTCTTCTCTCGTATGCTGACTCGGAACGAAGCGTATGGGTTACTGAAGAAAAACCTCCGAACAGAAAACCTGATCAAACACTCCTTTGCAGTCGAAGCGATCCTACAGGAAATGGCAAAGAAATTAGGAGAGGATCCAGAGCTTTGGGGAATCACCGGCCTATTGCATGACCTGGATTATGATTTTACAAAAAACGAACCCGAGCGCCATTCACTGGTAACTATTAAAGTATTGGATGATTTACTACCTTCGGAAGCAATCAACGCAATCAAAGCACATAACTATCAATATACCGCACAGATACCACAAACCTATCTCGATAAATCATTGATTGCTGCAGATGCAGTCTCCGGGCTAGTTATCGCCGCAGCACTGGTCATGCCATCTAAAAAACTTGCGGATGTGACACCAAAGACGTTAATTATGAAGTTTAAGGATAAATCCTTCGCTGCAGGCTGCAACCGAAAACGAATTGAACTATGTGAAGATATGGAACTAGAACTTCAGATGTTTCTTGAGCTGAGTTTGAACGCGCTTAAGAATATTGCTGATACACTGGGGCTTTAATATATGACACCACCACAGAATATATATGCAAAGACACATAATCCACATGCGAGGAACCAAGAAAGTGAGGAAGGTTACTACCGTTTACCATTGCCCAATCGAAAGAACAATGAGCTGTTTGCGATTGCGGAGCAGTTGCTGGGTGGTTCTCGTATTCACGTTGTTTGTGAGGATAAAAAATCACGAATGGCTCGTATCCCTGGAAAAATGAAACGTAAAGCACGGGTGCGCGCTGGTGATCTGCTTATTATTAAACCATGGGATATACAAAATGAGAAAGCAGACATTGTTTTTCGATACAGTAGGACTCAGGCGGGTAGTCTGAGTAGAAGAAAATTATTACCAGAGGAAATTAATGTCTTCTGATGAACTCCTTGATGACAAGTGGTTGAAAAAACTCGATCGACAATCACAAGTGATATTGGACCGTGTAGTTTTTAATCGGAAAACTTTTGGTGAAGTGTTTGATAAACAGACTCTTCTGCGGCTTGGGAAACTGATTTCTGATAAAATAATTGATCAAGTAGATTTCCCGATTTCTACTGGAAAAGAAGCGAATATCTTTCGTGGGAGGACCCCTGAAAATGAGCTTGTTGCGATTAAAATCTACCGGACGTCAACGATGACCTTCAAACATATCGCTTCTTATATCGAGGGTGATCCTCGGTTTGCATATGGATATAAAAACAGACGGGATATTATCGAAGAATGGGCAAAAAAAGAGTTTAAAAACCTTGATTTATTACATCGGACTAAGGTGCGGGCTCCCGCCCCATTGAAACGGTTACATAACATACTGATTATGGAGTATATTGGTGATGAAAATAAGGCAGCGCCGATGTTAAAGGACGTGCTCCTTTCAAACCCACAGAAGGTATTTGACGAAATCATGACCTTTATTACTAAGATGTACAAGGTAAAGTTAGTCCATGCAGATCTTAGTGCGTTTAATATTCTCATGTTTCAACACAAACCTTATATCATCGATGTTGGTCAGGCAGTACTCCTTGAGCATCCCTCCTCCTTGGAATTTCTGAAGCGGGATATTCATAATATCGTGCATTATTTCAAGAAATACGGGATAAAAAGCAATGAACGAGCAATCTTTGATACACTGATGAAAAATAAGAAGTGATGATCCATGAAATATATACGTATTCCGAAGGAACGTGTCGGGGTGTTGATCGGTAAGGACGGGGAAACGAAGAAGACGATTGAGAGAATCTCGCATGTGCACCTTGAGATAGATTCCGAGGAAGGAGACATAGCGTTTAACGAACAAGAAGCGAAAGACCCCCTCATTCCATTAAAGGTAGAAGACGTTGTTCGTGCGATCGGACGAGGGTTTTCACCGGAACATGCCCTCCGTTTGTTCGGAGAAGAAACAGAGCTGTATATCTTTGACATCTATGATTATGCTAGGAAAAAAGAAGACCATCTCATCCGGGTTAAAAGCAGGGTGATTGGACGGGAAGGAAAAACCAAACGGGTCATTGAAGGTCTTACCGGCGGAGTCCTTGCGGTCTACGGTCATACGGTCGCGGTGATTGCGGATTTTGAAACCATGGACATCGCGAAAAAAGCACTCGATATGCTCCTCAGTGGGAGTGAACATCCTACGGTGTATCGGTACCTTGAGCGAGAAATGAAAAAATTCCATCTAAGCCGGCGGGTTGGTCGCGAATAAAAAAAAATGTTTTTTTTTGGAAACCAACGTGTTACCCGAAACTTTTAATGCTCCTATGTGGATATTGCCTGTTCGCACGGGTTGTCCTATGGAAGATGATCTTACCTTACTTGGCGTTGTTCCTTCTGATCGGAAGAAATTGGAGAATATGGGGATTACGAGCCTGGAGCAGATTGCTATCATGTCTGTTTCTTCACTAGGGATGGGAGGGAGTAAAGGCACGATGCTGGTTCAACGGGCGCGGAACATCCTTGCAAATGAAAACATCCTTGACGTCTCAGTAAGTAATGGTGATCTTATTGAAGTAACCACAAAGAAGACAGATCGTGCGGTCATTAAATCCATTTTAAATGCACTCGATGTATATGCAGTTGGCTGGGGCAACGCTGCGTTAACCATCGAAGGCAATGTGTTGAAACTTACACGGAAGTCAGAAGCGTTTTCTAAAGTAATTTCGAAAGCGGAAAGTCTCTGTGAGATACTTGAATCAAAAAAAATGGAGGAACGCGAAAAAAGCGGGATTTATCTTCCTGAAGATGAGCTTAAAGCGTTTGCAAAAGAGCGTGGATTTGATGGATTCTGGGAGAACGTATTTCAGGAGATCCATGGCAATGATATTATGAAAAAGGTGATTGCTGCAAGTATGTTTTCTACATTTGCAGAACCTGTACATTCCTTGATTATTGGGGAACCTGGGAGCAGCAAAACTATGGCGAAGGAAATCATCACTGAACAATTTTCTGATATTACGACTATTGGTGCGAACACGACCCGATCTGGCCTCGTGTGTCATATGGGAACCGGTGATCTTGGTGCACTCCCACATGCGAACCGGAAACTTGTCTTAGTCGATGAGTTTGATAAAATCCCTGGGGAGGATATCGAGTATTGTTATGAGTTGTTATCGAACGGGAAATGCAGTGTGCATTCAGCAAAACTGCATCAGAACATTGAAAGCGAGTTTATCATGATTGCATTTGCAAACCCGAAGTCAAAAGTGTTTGGGAAGCATGCGCTCAATGACATTGGGTTGTCTCCTCTCTTAATGAGTCGTTGCGCGCTGGTAGTAAAAGTACAAAACATTGGGAAAGAAGACCGGTTGAATCTTTTCCGTAAAAAATTCTACGGAAAAGGAGAGATAAAAGAGAAACATGAGTATTATGATCAATGGGTGAAGCTCGCACGACGATATGAACCAGCCATTACTGCTTCTGAGAAAAAAGTGAACCGGTATCTCAATGTGATGAATGAAATAGTAGAAGTTCATTACAATACGACATTGCGTAGGGATCTTCGGATGTCTGATTATCTTCGGAGGATACCGCTTGCTATTGCTCGTTCTTCGTTTAACCCTGTTGATAATAAAGTTCTGTTAGAAGCGGAGACCTTGATGAAAGAATCAATTGAAACATGGGTGTGAGGTGAACAGTATCGATCTTTCTATTAATCCGAAAGATGTCTCTGTCATCGTGAAAGAGTTCATCAGGACCTATGTGAAAAACTCAGGCTGTACAGGTGTTGTTTTAGGCTTGTCCGGTGGCGTAGATTCTGCAGTGAGTGCTGTCTTGTGTAAGGAAACGCTAGGAGTGAAGAATGTTCAATGTGTCTTTCTGCCTGATGAGACGACGCCAGCTCTTGATCGGAAACACGTGAAACTCTTTGTGAAAACATTTCATGTCCCTTTTAGGGAAATAGAGATTTCTCCGTTTGTGGAATCATTTCGTATAGCCCTGCGACAAAAAAAGAGGATGACGTTGGCGAATATCAAACCACGAGTGCGAATGATTCTGTTATATGAATATGCAAATGAGACAGGTAGTCTGGTCTGTGGGACCTCAAATAAATCAGAAATCCTGGTTGGATATTTCACAAAATATGGTGACGGAGGTGTGGATTTCCAACCACTTGGTGATTTGTATAAAACCCAGATCTATCAACTTGCGAAATATCTGAAAATCCCTGCTCCGATTATCAAAAAACCACCGACCGCGGGATTATGGGTTGGACAAACCGATGAAAAAGAACTTCGGATGAGCTATCAGACCCTTGATCAGATCTTATACGGATTGGAACTCAAAATTGAGGTCGGTGAGATACAAAAATTCACAAAAATATCGAAAGAACAAATCGAACGGATCCGAAAGATGCGGATTACAAGTCAACATAAACGGCGGACTCCCTTAATTCCAAAAATCGGGGTTAGAACACCAGGTCTTGACTGGCGTTCTCCCGTGCAGGAAGGATAATAACTTTTAAAAGAACTTCCACATCGTAAATTCCCTTGTCGAATTATGACCCGCGGGATCATAGGCAACTACTTTTACGGTATGTTTAAAGAACGCAAGGGTGTTCCACGTCCAGCTGTATGGTTCTGTGATGTCGGTTGATCGGAGCGTGTTATCGATATAAAACTCTACTTTTTCGATTTCATAATCTTTACTGGCTGCAGTAGTCTCAATCGTAATCTTGCCGATACTCAACGGCGTCAAAAACGGAAGAATCTTTTTATCACCGATATAGACTGCTTTCTCAGGTCTGGTGACCTTCATTTGTATCTGGGTTGGGATGCATAACGTAGGATCACCGAAAACGACCATGCCATAGTACCATTCTTTCTCCCATTGTTCGTAGGGTGCTTGGGCATCGAACCATTCACGGAACGCTTCACCGATGCTTTTTCCTTCGCTGAGTGGTTGGGTGAAATCATTAAAGTTCAGCATGCTTCCGCTTTTTGATGAAGCTACAGTGATTAATCCATAGGTTGTGTGAAAGACGTATGACCCAGCAAGATAGTTTTCATCGGTGAACCTGCCTGGTCCGCACGCAAAGAGGTTGTAGAACAGGACCGGCGGGTCTCGGTCCTGAATATCTTGTGATAGCACCCATGCGCCACGATCGTAGAAACCACCAAGGTTAAACGGGTACCCGTTTCCAATGCCTCGTTCCCAAGTACCAAACGGAGCGGTATCACCTTCGCTTGGTGTCACGTTGGCTTCATCGCCGAGATAATCAGTGATTAATCGTGTCTCTTTCTCTGGATTGACATAGGGGCCGTTCACCAGCCAGGTACCAATGTAGGTGATCGGTGTTGGTTCCGGATCGTAGGAAAGGCCATTTACTGCGCCGCCATCTTGTGTACAGAACCGAGCACTAAATCCATGGTCACCCATCCATTCAGAAATTTTTATTAAGAGTCTGTTTTCCCCAGCTTGAAGGGTGACGTTGACTTTCTTCATATCAGCTTGGAACCCCCCGTACCTGTTATCGAATAATACTTCATTGCCATTGAGCCATACCCGTGCACCATCATCATATCCCATCCAGAGTTGACAGGTTGTTTCTGCTGAGGCGTACACACGGGCAAACGCGTAGCACACCCCGTAATCAGCGTTATCACAGTATTCACCCATATTGATGTAGGGATTACCTGAGTCATATTTGGTCCATATTTTATTCCCTGTTTCATCTCCTTCAATTGGATTCATGGATCCTTCATTAACACCAAGGTAATTCGTCGTGAGATATTCCCAGAAATTATCTGAGGTGTCCTGATGGAACCCATTGAGTAAGAAACTGCGGATATAGTCTGCTTCTCCACCATGTTCTGCGGGGTCGTTGAGCTGATAGGTGAGATCATCAAATGTGATGCCGTTCATATCGCTTAACTGAGCGGAAAACCGATAGTCACCTCCTTCTTGACTGACTTTGCAGAGCAGTTGATTCCATCCGGAGTTCAAGGAGGTATTTGCGATGTATCGATCTGGGCCCCATCCGCCATAACGATCTTTTGTAATCACGTTGAGTCCGTTCACCCATGCTTTGATGCCGTCATCGCTTCCAAGAAGTAGTTTTGCTGGCCTTGTGGTGGGACTGTACACGTAGACATGAGCATATGATGCTGACTCGGTCGGACGTGTGCTAAAATAATGCCCGCCTGAGTAACTATGGACACAGACTTGGACAAAATGCTGCCCGAGATCCATTTGATTCAGATAATCTTCCGCGGTGGTAAAGAACCCATAATCATACCGTGTCACGTTGTTTCCATAAGTAAGGTCGAGGTTCACATCCATGTCAAACCAGTCTTCTTCAACGTACTCAAGCCCTCGCCACGGTTGCGTAAGTTCACCGGTTCGGTACGCATGTGCTTTTGCAAAGTAGTCATTGACCATATTTGCTTCTGTATCATAGGTTAGGGTATACGCGTAGATACGACCAACATACACTTCCGGTCCCATGTCACCAGAACCAGCTTCATGGACCTCATAGACCCCATCATGATCATTGTCCTGCCAGGTTCCATCGAGATCCATATAAAACAAATCACTGGGGAACACGTCACCGGAGACCTCAGCCCATGCAGCGGTCACATCACCAATTAAAAGGATTCCACTGGTTCCTGCATTGTATCGCGTTTGTATCCATGATTTGATATCCTCAGAAGTACCACCAGAAACCTTTTGCAGAAATACCGTGTATCCCTCTAAGTCAAGATCAGCAAGATACTGGGTCAGACTGATTTCGATCGCTGGGTATAAGGATTCGTTAACAAGGATTGCAAGCGAATTATTCTGAGAAAAACCATTAGCGTTCAAACCATCTGGTGTTGAAAAACGAGCGGGGGTTAACGGATGATTTTTAAGATAATCGTTGTAGGTCCCTGGCAACTCTCCCGTAGGTGAATACCATTGCAATTTTTCGATAAGTCGTCCATCCTGCTTACTAAAACCATCATGATTGATGCGAGCATCTCCCTGAGTAAAGCGCTTATTTGTTTCACCTCGTATAAGTACGGCTGGTGTCATGAGCAGCACGAGACTAAGAAATACAAGTACTATCAATTTTTTCTTCATTAAATCCCCCTATTATCGATGCTATTGATTAGTCTATTACCGTATTTCCTTTTTTAATCTTTCGTCTTTTTTCTGGTCTTTTTGAGAAAGTATCCTAATAATGTCTATCTTTGTTAACGAAACAGAAATTTCTTGCCCGTTATCTTCTCGTATGCTTCTTGATATTTCTTTGTCGTCTCGCTGATTACTTCCTTTGGCAGATGCGGTGGTGCTGAATTATGATCCCATCCAGTTGAATTCAGATAATCACGAACATACTGTTTGTCAAAACTTGGTTGTGGTGTGCCAGGCTCGTAACTCTCTGCAGGCCAAAACCGCGATGAATCAGGAGTTAACGCCTCATCAATCCAGATGATCTCGTTGTGATACTCCCCGAATTCAAACTTTGTGTCTGCGATAATGATCCCGCGTTTCCTTGCGTATTCAGCTGCGGTATTATAGATTTTAAGGGAATAGTCATTCAATTTATTCGCAACCTCAGAGCCGACAAGTTTTTTCATCTCAGCTAGGGAGATGTTGATGTCATGTCCTGATTTTGCCTTTGTTGAAGGAGTAAAAAGCGGTTCAGGGAATTGCTCTGATTCTTGCAGGCCGCTTGGTAGTTTCATTTCGCAGACCGTGCCATCTTTTTTGTATGAACTCCAGGCGGACCCGGAGATATACCCGCGTACGATACATTCAATGGGGATAACCTTTGTTTTTTTGACAAGCATGCTGCGGTAGATGAGTTGTTTTCGATGCTCTTGTAATTCTTCTGGAAATTCATCGACATCTGTGGAGATCACATGGTTGGGTACACTCTTTTTTGTATAATCAAACCAAAATTTCGACAGTTGTGTAAGACAGACGCCTTTCGATGGAATAGGATCTGGAAGTACAATATCAAATGCGGAGATCCTATCTGTTGCTATCAATAAAAGGTTGTTATCTACTTCGTAGATATCACGGACTTTTCCTTTATTTAATATTTTTACTGGTAAATCTGTGTTTACTACAATGTTTGTACTCATCACGTTTTTCCCCCTTATGAGATTTTTGCTCCTTCTTTGACCTTGCGGTCGGTGACCACGATAGTGCCTTTTATTTTAAGCGGTTTTCCATTATATACCACATTTCCTTTTAGATCAACGGTCAATGGTGCTTCTTTAAACGCCTCAAACTCTAGCAAGGATACAGGTTCTCGGGCGATACCCTCTACGCCAACCTCTGCGCCAGGGGAGCTGTCCTTCGGGTCCAACAGCGATACCACACCGTTTTCATCCGTTGCAGCAAGTAACATTCCTTTTGATTCGACGCCGCGAATTACGGCTGGTTTGAGATTTATCACCATTACAATCGATTTCCCTAGGATCTCTTGTTTCGGATAATATGGTTTCATTCCAGCAACTATCGTGCGTTTTCCTAGTGGTCCGAGCTCAACCTGCATGATATAGAGTTTATCTGCCTGAGGATGGTCTTGTACATCAAGGATTTTCGCTACCCGTAAGTCCAGTTTGGAAAATGGATCAGATTCATGGACGATTTCTTTCAACTCCAATTTCTTAAATAAGGGGATGGGTGTTTCTAATTTGGTTCCTTCTCGTAATTCGATTATAGCATCATCCCAGTTTTTTATCGCATGTGTATGTCCTAGCATCTTCCAAATTTTTTCTGATGAGAAGGGGAGAAAGGGTGCCATACAGACCGCGAGTGCTTGTACCAGGCGTAAACAGATATGTACGACGGTTCCACAGCGTTCTTTATCGGTTTTTAGTAATACCCATGGCTGATTCCGGTCGAAATATTGATTTCCATATTGAGCAAGATTCATTGCTGCTCGTAATCCTTTTTTAAAGGAACATTGTTCGAGTGCTTCTCCGACTTCTATATAAGTTTCTTCGATCTTTTGTAAGGCCTCTTTATCTATTCCATTAAGGGTACCTAATTTTGGTATGGAGCCGAAATTCTTGCTTGTGAAGGTTACGACACGGTGAATATAGTTCCCGTAGGTTCCGAGGAGTTCGTCGTTATTTTTTGAGACAAAATCATTCCATGTCCAGTCTGCGTCTTTATTTTCTGGCATGTTAATGGAAAGATAATATCGAATAACATCTGGGTCGAATCGTTTCAGGATTTCAGGGACCCAGATTCCTACACCTCTACTTTTTGAGAATTGCTCTCCTTTTAACGTTAGATATTCGTTGGCAGGGATGTTATAGGGAAGATTCAATGTTTCGTCATACCCCATGAGAATAGACGGCCAGATGATGGAATGGAACGGGATGTTATCTTTTGCAAGGAAATAGTAATGTTTAGCTGCTGGATTCTTCCACCATTCTTGCCATTTTGATGGTTCTTTGTGTTTTTTAGACCATTCTTTACTTGCGGATAGATACCCTATCACAGCGTCAAACCAGACGTAGATACTTTTATTTTCGAACCCAAACACCGGGACCTTGATTCCCCAATTTATGTCTCGAGTGATCGCGCGGTCATGTAATCCGTTCTGTAGCCAATTATTTGTAAATTTCAGGACGTTTGCTTTCCAATATTTCTTTTCTTTGAGCCATTCTATCAACTTTGGTTCAAAGGTACTCAAGGCAAAGAACAAATGTTCTGTTTTTTGTTTGACCGGCGTTCCCCCGCACACCTTACATCGTACATTAAGTAATTCAAAAGAATCCAGGAGTTTCCCGCAGTTGTCACACTGATCACCTCGTGCTCCTTCTTTATGGCAGTGCGGACAGATCCCTTCGACATATCGGTCAGGGAGAAACCGTATGCAGGTTGGACAGTACAGCGCATCAATACTCTTTCGGGAGATATATTTCTTTTGATAGAGGTCTAAGAAGATTTCTTGGACGGTTGCTTCGTGGTTCGTGGTCGTTGTTCGCGTGAATATATCAAAGGAGATTCCGAGTTGTTTCATGTTTTCGGTATGTTCCTTGTGGTAGCGGTCAACGATTGTTTGCGGTGTTGTTTTTTCTTTTTCTGCGGTGATGGTGATAGGGGTACCGTGTTCGTCACTGCCTGAGACCATGAGGACATCTCTCCCTTTCAGCCGGTTGTATCGAGCAAAGATATCAGCGGGAAGGTAACACCCAGCGATATGCCCGAGATGTAATGATCCGTTTGCGTATGGCCATGCGACGCCAATAAAGACCTTCTCGTCCATGAAAATCCTGACTGAATACTGAGCACAACATTTAAATATAACGCTAGTTCTATACAATACCATTAAGAATCAACTTAATGAAAAATGGTACTTCTATACCTTAAGATTACCGATTTACTTCCTCTCAATATATATGCAAAAATAGTAGCAAGATTGGGGGAAAAAAGAAAGACTTCTGCCACTACGAGCAGAACCTAGTGCTATTTTTCAAAGAGTTGATGAAATAAGAGGTGAAGATAATGGTCATTGACCCATCAACTACAAAATATTTAATTAAGGCTAAAATAAAAGCAGATGGAATCATCGAAAAATCAGATGTTGTCGGAGCTATCTTTGGTCAAACCGAAGGGCTTCTTGGTGATGAACTGGATCTTCGGGAATTGCAACGATCAGCCCGTGTCGGACGAATTGAGGTAGAGCTTGATTCGAAGAATGGGAAAAGCGATGGTGTTCTTACGTTACCGACGTCGTTGGATAAAGTAGAGACGGTTATTCTCGCAGCAGCGTTTGAAAGCATTGATCGCGTTGGGCCATGTAAAGCAACGATCCATGTTGAGGAAGTCGAGGATGTTCGTGTCTCACGAAGAAAACAGGTTATCGAGCGAGCGAAAGCATTGTTAAATGACGTGATGGAAAAAAGCAAGACCGACAGCGAAAGCATTGCAGAGAATGTTCGACAGGCAGTACAAGTGGAAGAAATCACGAGTTACGGTCATGATCATTGTCCTGCTGGTCCTAATATCAATGAAAGTGACGCTATCGTTATTGTTGAAGGTAGACGTGATGTGCTTAACCTCTTGAAATATGGGATTAAGAACGTGATTGCGGTTGGTGGCACGAATGTTCCACGGACCGTTGTTGATCTCTCAAAAGAGAAAATCACGACCGTATTTGTTGACGGTGATCGTGGTGGCGAACTTATTCTAAGAGAGTTGTTGCAGGTTGCTGATGTTGATTTTATTGCACGGGCACCGCAGACAAGAGAGGTTGAAGAAATCCCACAGAAACTCATCATGAAGTCATTGAAGAATAAGATCCCGCGTGAGCAGTACATGGATATGTATAATATTAAGATTGAGGGGAAGAACGGGGAAGACAAGCGTCAAGAGAATGGTGAGAAACAACAGCAGAAGATGAAAAAAGAGTTTTTCCCAAAGAAAAAAGAACAGCAACAGCCACGGAAGGAAGAAGACGAAGGAACGGATGTTGTAGAAGAACCGGTGATTACCACAGAGAAGCAGAAGAAATACGAGACGATCCTTAACGAGATTTCTGGATCACTAAAAGCAGTATTGTTAGATGAGAATGGGAAAGAGATAAGGACTATTCCTGTCCGAGAACTCACCGATGAGATAAAGAAAGGCGATAATGTCTCTGCCATCGTTTTTGATGGTATTGTCACACAACGTTTGTTGGATATTGCAAACAATAAAAACGTCAAGGAAATAGTTGGTATCAAACTCGGTAATGTCGTCAAAATGCCAAAAGCAGTGAAAGTGTTAACAAAAAATGACTTTCAATGATTATATAACATACGGATGAGTGAACAGTCGTGCGAGTGTTAAGCAGTTGCATACGAAACAACCGTGAAAAAATATAAAAAGTCTTTATAGTATTCTCGACATGGGAAAGGCAAGAACAATGCAGAAAGACGAACTCATCCAACTCCACACTTTTTTATATCAGATACGAAGTCAACTTGAACAAATCTGTGAACACGACGGGTGTAACCACAGTTCATATGAGAAACTGGAGATCACACCGTATCAAATCCACAAGTCAAAACGGGAGCATAAACTCGCGGTGTTTACCTTGAGTAAAGATATCGCGGGGATCCTCTCGAACAATAATGGTGACCCAGGATTGGAGAAAATTGCGAATCGTCTCGATCAAATGGCTATTCGGTTCATGACTGAGAAAGAAAAAGACGATCATCGGTTATAATTCTTTGCGCATGCTGTAAGCGTCTTCTCCATTCTGATAGAACTGGTGTAGTGTTTCTCGTAGGGTAAATCCTTGTTTTTTATAAAACTCGAGAGCACCTTGGTTGGTAGTTCGCACTTCAAGCTCTACTTGAGTTACCTGCTGATTTTTCATCTCTATAAGGAAGTGCGTAAGCAGTGCAGCCCCGATACCTTGTTTTCGATTGTTATTGTTTACGGACAGCATGAGGATTCGTGCGGTGTTTGTTGTTGTTTTGATACCGATGAGAAACCCGATGATGGTATGATTGTACAGGGCGACGAGGAAGCCTTCAGGAAATGATTCGTAGAATTGATTAAAGATTGAGGGGTTGTATCGTTCTGGTAATGTGTCGTACGCAAGAGCGATCACCGGAAAAATATCGTTGGCTTGTACGCATCGGGTTTTCAGCACAAACGGTGAACATACGTAAGAGTATAAAGGATTAGCGGTATGTTTAATAATGTTCGGGAAATATGGGTCGATGCGAGGTGTTTCTCATCAGCATCGATGATATTATCGTTACACGAATTATCTTTGAACGTTTTTCTAAAGAATTCAGTTCTAGCTTTGAGGTAGATGTTGCTATTGCTGGTGCAGGTCCCGCAGGTTTAACCGCTGCGAAATATTTAGCGAACGCAGGGAAAAAGGTTGTTTTGTTTGAGCGTAAGCTTTCTGTGGGTGGTGGCATGTGGGGCGGCGGCATGACGTTCCCGGTTATTGTCGTGCAAAAAGAATCCAAATATATTTTAGAGGATGTTAATGTCCGAGTGAAAAACGAGGGGAACGGGTATTACAGTGCTGATTCGATAGAGGTTACGACAAAGCTATGTTCGGCTGCGATTGATGCTGGTGTTCGTATTTTTAACTCGATTTCTGTTGAGGACGTGCTGGTTGATAAAAAGAAGGTTAATGGGTTTGTGATTAACTGGAGCGCGGTGGGGATTGCAGGGTTGCATGTGGATCCGTTGTCGATTCGTGCGAAGTACTGTATTGATGCAACCGGTCATGCGGCCGAGATTTGTCATATTGTGAGGCGGAAGGTCGGGCCTCTGAACACGCCAAGCGGGGATCTGGAGAAAGAACGTTCGATGTGCGCGGAGATAGGAGAACGAACAGTTGTGGAAAACACAAAAGAAGTGTATCCTGGTCTTTTTGTTGCTGGCATGGGTGCGAATGCGGTGTATGGTGCGCCGCGTATGGGTCCGATTTTTGGTGGAATGCTTCTTTCAGGGGAGAAAGCAGCGAAATTGATCTTGAAAAAACTCAAATAGTACGAGAATACGTCGACGGGTTTGAGACTTTTTCCTTTTTTATGTGACTGTACTTTCCTCACGTCTAGGGTTTGTCATGCTTTTATTATAAATATTTTATTGCAAAAGAATTAAAAAGATAATTGTATATTACTTCTCGCATCAAATATAATAACGTAAAGTCGGGAGGTATAAAATGAATCGAAGAAATTTTAGGAAAAGTGAAAGTGGGGATGTGTTAGGCATTCCGATGTATTTGATCATCATTATGATTGTTGCAGTAGCAGTAATTGCAGCAGTCATTTTTATGATCCCAAAAGGAACACGAACGATGAATGCACAAGTGACCGGGAACGCTCTTCTCGCAGAAAGCCCGGGGACTGCTGGTGGTGGTTCGTTTACGTTTTCGAAAACGTATACTATCTGGGTAAAGGTCACAACGAATGATCAGCGTGCAGATCCGATCGCAGATGCGACGGTGATGCTGGTTGGTGCAGGGGATGCTGGTGAAGGAAAAACCCTGAAGAATGGTTCTGCGAAAATCACTGGGTTTAAACCCGTTCTAGATGCTAACGTAAACGAGGCGTACCTGAAACTTACGGTCAAGGCTGCAGGGTTTGACGATTTTGCTGATACCAAAGCAGTGAGTGTTATAAGATTAAGTTAGAGTTTCGAAAAGAGCGAGTTTCGTACATCGATGATTCAATGGGTTAGTGTTGATACGAAATCGAGTTATACTGGGGGGAGTGTCGTATGTTAGTGAGGAAAAAGAGGGAGAATTTACTTAAAAAGAAAGTAATACCTGTAGACCCTTCTTCAGGGGAAAATCTACAGTCACTAGGGAGCTGGATTCGCAAGATTGAACAGTCAACCACAAGTGTGAGTTCTCGGTTATCTGCGGTGGAGAAACGATTATCCATCGGAATGATAGAATCTGGGAGTGTTCATCTTGTTACGATGGAAGGCCCGGTCGAGAAACTAGTTCTGAATGCAAAAAAGAAGAATGCGAGTGAGCTTGCACGAGCGCTTGATGGTGAATTGAGTCTTCTGCATAACGAGCTGGTGAAACAAGAGCAACAACTCAGTAGTCTCAAAGAACAATTTGCAGTAGTTGAGAAGATGAACACGGCGATAACAGCAGAACTTCAGACGGTACACACAGCGATGTCGCAGATGAATACAACAATGGAGCTGCGGTTGGAACGAACGGAACGACGAGAGCCGTTTGTGATGCGACTGGGGGCTATGGAGATTCCTATTGAGTTTACCGGTATCATCGGCGGTCTTCTTGCGTTTACCATCGCGATTCTTGTTGTAATCAATCAGAAAGCGGTTCTGCTCTCTCCGGTGTTTCTCTTTCTTGTTGGTGTTCTTCTCATTGGATCTGCGATGTTGAAGATGGTTCGGGCTCGCTCTCGAAGTTCGTTGCGTCCTTACTTTACGATGCCGCTAAAAACACCGTCAGTACAAATCAACCCGGTACCGTACGAACGAAAAGAAGGATAAGGCACCTTTTTTTTTTTTTAATCTCTGATGCCTATTTCACTGACAGAAAATACTGCTTCTCCTTCAGGGAGATGCGGAGAATCAATGAGTCTTGCGATCCGTTTCCCACCTTTGCTTTTCCGTAAATAAAGCCGGAACGTTGCGGTATGTCCAACAATGTGCCCCCCGATCGGTCGTGTCGGATCACCAAAGAACGCATCTGGTTTTGCGGCAACCTGATTGGTTACCACGACAACACCATTATTAAGATCGCTCCAACGGAGGAGATCATGCATATGTTTATTCAGTTTCTGCTGTCGGTCCGCAAGCGCGCCTCTGCCGACATATTCTGCACGGAACTGGCTGGTGAGAGAATCAACAATTAACAGTCGTGGAGAAAACTCTTTGGAAAGTTCCATAACCTTATCCACTAGCAGCATCTGATGGCTGGAGTTATATGCACGGGCAACGTGAATCTTATTTAACACTTCATCCGGGTCAAGTTCGTACGCCTCCGCCATCTGGATGATACGATTCGGCCGGAATGTGTTTTCTGTGTCAATGTAGAATACATGGCTGTCCAATCCGCCTTTTTCTTTTGGGAGTTGAGCGTTCACACACATCTGAAGTGCCAGCTGGGTTTTACCTGAGCCAAACTCGCCAAACAGTTCGGTGATTGCTTGGCTGTCAAATCCTTTCCCACCCATCAGCTCATCAAATGTTTTAGATCCGGTAGTAATAGACCCAATTTTTGAACGGCGTTCAAGCAGCGCAGTTCCTGTCTCAAAACTACCAATATCTGCTTGCTTTCGTGCTGCTTGAATGATTTTTGCAGCGGTCGGTTCACCGATATCTGCAACTTCTGCTAATTCCCTTGGTGACGACACAGCAATGCTCATCATATCTGCGTACCCTGCTTCAATCAACTTATCTGCTATTGCAGGACCAACGCCAGGTAAATTACTGAGTGGTGACTCATTCACCTTATCTTTTCCCATAAGAGCTCCCTTTTGTAAAGAGAAAAGAGAAAGATGTTTATAAACATGTGGTCAAGGGGACTGAAAGTATAGGGCGGCTTTGTCCTAAAAAATTGTGAAACACTCGTATGTTTGATATTTCCGGATGGTTATTAAACTCTGGGAAAACCGTTAACGATCCTTAAATTCCACTAAATAATCACATTATAAGAGTAAGTTAAATAATGAAAAGCTCCCTTTCTATTCCGAAACATTTAAATAAAATAGTGGATATAGTATATAATAAAACATGGGGAAGATTTTATGAAGAGCATAAATAAAGTAAAAACGTTGTTAGAAGCTGTTGTAGTAATTGCTGTTGCTTTGGCGTTTGTCATGCCGGTAACAGCAATGACGTCTCAAACACAATTGGTCGCGAGTTTTAACGAACCGAAAAACGTATTAGGGCGAGGGGAATGGATTGCACAAGCATCAGGTTTTGCAACAGCATCTCGAGGCATACGATCTCTTGATGCAGTCGATAATCTGACCGCATGGGCTATTGCCTATGATGGTTCTGGTGGGGGCGCAGCCACAACTGATTTTACAATGACAACAGATGGAGGGAACCTCTGGACGGCTAACATTGTTCTTGGTGCTGAGGGCTACGGTCTTGGTAATATTTGTGGGTTAAGCGGAACAGTTGCGTATGCAGCCGTCTTTAATCAAGCTGGTGCACAAGATGTTGCTTGTGGCGCCTATAAAACAACCAACGGCGGTTCAACCTGGACCCAGCTTGGACATTACCCGATTTCATTTTGTAACAACGTCATCTTTTGGAATGAAAACGAAGGAGTGGTTCTTGGAGATACAGCAGATGGGTATTTCGAAGATTACTACACAAGCGATGGTGGAGTCACCTGGATTAGAGTCCCATTAGCAAACTATAGTGGTCTTGCAGCCCAAAGCGGAGAAGGCGGATGGACTGGTGTGGTCGATGTTGTTGGCGATACTGTAATTTTCGGAACAAACCTTGGAAATGTTTACATCTCCCAAGACCGAGGTCACACCTATTTTGCCAGTTATTCTGGTGCAAGCACTGGTGGTTTAAACGGTGGTGTGAACGATATTGCCTTTAAGGACGGGACACATGGATTAGTTGCACATGATAACGGAGTGACTTATGATCTGTTTGAAACCATGGATGGTGGCGTATCATGGACTCCAGTCACCTACTCTGGAACCTGTTTCTCATCTGGTCTTGCATACCTGCCCGGGACTGCAAATAAATATGTTAGCACAGGTGCAGCAACCGGATCTTCAGGAGCATCCTATAGTCTTGATGGTGGACACAGTTGGACTAATTATAATGCTGTGATTGATCAGATGCTTGCCACGGACTTTGTTGCTGGAGAAATCGGTTGGGCTGGTGGATTTAATACCGATGAGACCACAGGAGGAATGTTCAAACATATTCCTTCTGAGAACCCGCAACCAGCATTGACGATTAGTGTTACTGGCGGTAAAGGTTTCACTGTAAAAATCAACAACATCGGAGAAGCGAACGCGACAAATGTCACCTGCGCGATCACCATTACTGGCGGTCTGGTCATAAAACCAAAAGATTTCTCTGGGTCTCAATTGACTCTCGGCATCGGTCAGAATTTCACCATACCCTGTGCACCTAAAGGCATTGGCTTAGGATTTCTCACACCGATGCCCTCAATAAAAATAGATGTCACCTGTAGCGAAGGAGTAAACGCAACGAAAATAGTCGCAGCAAAGATTTTCTTCTCGAAGGTAACACTCTAATAAAACCAGAAAAAATCATCCTCTTTTTTTCTTTTTTTTTAAAAACGATTGACTTGAAATAGTGATAATTTTTTTACATAATACGTTCAATCATTTCTAAAACAAATCCGCTATCATCAATAACGTAGCGTGCGATACCTATCTTTTTTGCGTAATTCCGCATTTTTTTTACGGAGAGGTACCGTTCAAACGATGACCCTTTCTGAATGACATCAAGCTCTAAGACAGCGTCAGCGAGTCCTTCCATTTTCCGCTCAAACAATTCCCCATGGACTCCTTTCGTCATCACGATAAGAAGAGCACCTTTATTCTTTAGGTTATTCACTTTGATAGCGAAAACGGTTCTGAGTACATCTTCCTGGTCGTATTGGCTGAGGAAAAAATCAAGGGAGTTGATAATGATAATTCTATTCGGAGCAACATCTTTTGTTCTATTCGATAATATCGCTAAAAAATCTTCACTGCCTGTCGCTGTTGACGGCATCGCCGTTGATCCAAGCTCGATGAGTTCTTTGAGTTTCAATTTTGATCGTTGTTCATAGATACTGACTCGTTTCTGCTCGCCTTTCAGGACATTTGAATAGTATTTTTCTGAGATGTCGACAAAATCTATTTCTGGAATTGGCCATTTGAACCGGTGCATGGTATCGATTATTTCATCTTTTGTTTCTTCAGTGGTGATATAGGTGACAATCCCACTTACTGCAATCTGTTTGACAAGAATCTCAATGCTGCTGCCTGGACTTCCTAGAAGAACGACCGTGAATCCACCGGGGATTCCACCCTCAAGCAGTCGGTCTAACTTGTCGATTCCTGTACGGATGAAACCTTCTTTTTTTTGAACATTGGTATCAAGGAACGCTTCTCGTGGCATTATCTCAGGCGCCGTCATCTTTTTTCAAAGTGGAAAATACACGTTTCACTCGTTCACGTTCAAATCTATCTTTCGCCGATGCATGGGTCTTAAATATAAATTCTGGCTGATCCGCTGTCTCTGACCCATTGATTAAGAGTTCTCCTTTTGGGAACGCGCTGAGAAACAGACCACGCATGACTCCGTAATTGAAGAGTGATGCAACCGTGCTTTCTCTATGCATTTGTTTAAGCGGATCTCGATTCATAAATGTTGTTGCAACATCTTGTGAAATCTTCGTGAAGGTAAACTCTGTTCCTAGAGGTTTAAACACGTCTTCCTCTATTATCTCTCGCCATCCTTTGATGGTCCAGTCCAGTGATTTCTCTTTTACTCTACATGCATAGAGTCCTCTGCCGAACGCTTCACCAGTCTGTATCACCGTCTCTGTGTTTCCGTGTTCTTCTTGTAGTTTTTCTAACGCTGCATGAAACGCGCTGTCTCGCCATTTCGCGATTGGCTCCTCTTCAGATAAATCCTCTTCCCAGGAAATGTCTGTGTTTGGCTTTTTTTCAGCGGCTGGTTGTTCCATAGTTCCCTTCTCTAATCAATAAATGAGTCACGCAAAACAATGATTTTATCGTTGAGCTGGATCAGTTTGTTTGAATCCATCTCTTCTTCAACGAGAATGGAAACGACATGGATGTTTTCTGCCCTGCTTCTGTTCATGACCAGTGAAATGAATTCTCTGATGATCTCTGGATCATTATAGATCATCAGGGCGCTAAGCGAGTCGATGACGATGTACTTATCCATATCACGATTCTGGCCTTTGAAGTTATTGGTAATTTCCAGGATTAGATTTTCCAGCATCACCGGGCTTTCAAGAAAGATGCAGTTGCTGGAATTATCTGACATACCGGCGGCACGGGAGATACAATCAATGAATTTGATGTTAGGATGCCGAGTGCTTTCTTTAAATGTCTTTGCAAGGTAATCGAAGGTTTTACTCACGGTGACAAACGTCCATATGTCATGCGTGTTTCTGCACATGGAATTAAAAACTGCCTCTAATAAGTCCCCATGTCTGTTCTCAGGGACCTGGATTCCAACAGATTGATTCACCTGAATTGCAGCAGAGACCCGTTCCCTAATACCTTCTATAACAGCATCTACCATATTCTTCTCTCCTATCGTTTCAAGAGTGATTCAAACTCAGTGGATTTTAACAAAGGTATCAACTCAATACCACGTTGAGCCGAAATATTCAATGCAAACTTTGTTCTCGAATGTGCAGTTCCTCGCATCTTTATAATCTGCAAGGTTCTTATGAGGTCCCCTTTCCTCTCGACATCTCCCAGGAAGAGGATACCATCAGAGATAAATTCCTCAATCTCATACTGGGAAAATTTGAATGTCTGGGGTGGAACCTCAGAGGTAAGTAGCGTAGTACATTTCATTACTGCAAGAGAGGTCCCGAGCTTGAAGATAAAATCCCTAATCATTTCTCGTGTTTGTAGCCGATAACAGAGAGCAGTAATCGAGTCCATGACCAGTCTTTTGACATCGAGCTCATCCGCGATGTCTTTTAAGATATCCAGTAATGCTCCTGCATCCTCTACCGTATATTTTTCTGTGTCTAAGCCTAACCGCTCACTGATAATACGTAAATCAATGATGTTAACCATGCCCGACTCGATCAGTTTCTTGTCATAGAACGCAAATCCTTCTAGGTTCTTGGTAAGCTTAAACAAAGGCTCGGTAATCGTGAAAAAGACGCCGCGTTCTCCTTTTCTAGCTCCATTGAATAAGAACTGCATGCACATCGTTGTTTTCCCTGACCCGCTACACCCGGTGACAAGGACGGTACTCCCCAAGGGATAACCACCGGACATTTTCATATCAAGTTCTTCAATGCCTGTGCTACAGACTTCTTTTTTTATTGGCATAGCACTTTCTCCTCAACCTTTAACTATTAGAGTGAATCTTTTCGCGTTTGATATACGTTGGTATAATATAAAACTTAAGGTTTGTTTTTCGCGTATTCCGTATTTCACAGCAAACTACTAAAACAAGGAGATATTCTGCATCTGATTGTTATTTAGCCTCTAGAGGTTTTTCATGACCATTCAGTGCCTGAAATGTTCGAAACCTTCGATAACGTTCATCCGGTACAGCGGAGCGCATCTCTGTAAAAAACATTTTATTGAATTTGTTGAACGGCGCGTAAAAAAAGATATTAAAAAACAGGGAAAAACCACTGATGATGCAACCATTGGTATCGCACTCTCCGGGGGAAAAGATAGTACGGTCGCGTTGTATCTCATGCATGAGATTTTCTCGAAACGACCCAACTTTACTCTCTATGCAGTCACTGTTGATGAGGGTATTGACGGGTATCGTGACAAAAGCCTTCCTATTGCGCAGAAAAATTGTAAAAAACTAGGCATCGAACATCATGTCATCTCCTTTGAAGATGCGATAGGGAAAACCATGGATGAGATTGCTTCTCTTCATGATGAGTTGGGGGAGTGTAGTTATTGTGGTGTGTTTCGTAGGTTTTGTCTGAACACGAAAACAAAGGAGCTTGGGGTAAACAAACTGGTCACTGGACATAATCTTGATGACATGGCACAGTCTATACTTATGAATTTTACCAACGGTGATATGCAGAAACTTGCGCGTCTTGGACCTCATACAAGGATTCAACCTGGTCTTGTGCCTAGGTTACTGCCATTGCGAACCATTCCCGAGAAAGAAATCATGTTGTATGCTATTGTGAAAAACATTGAGTTTCATAATGCTGAATGCCCGTACTCAATGCGTGCGTTGCGTGGTTCTTACCGGGAGATCATTGACACCCTTGAGGATAGCACGCCAGGGACACGACACAGCATCTTGAATAGCTATGAGAGCATCAAGGAATTGTTGCTCGGACAGTATCCTGCCATAAAACTCAATACCTGCCCGACGTGTGGTGAGCCGACATCACAGAGGACGTGTAAAACCTGTCTTTTAAAAAAGAGAATCATGTAGGATTATCGCTCTCGTTTTACATTAACGGTTAATGAACAGAGCGAACCTAAGTCTGCTTCAAGGACATCGCCTTCTTTTATTTCTCCGACCCCTTCTGGTGTTCCTGTCAGGATGAGGTCTCCGCGTTCCAAGGTCATAATTTCCGAAATAAATGAGATAATCCGCTCCATTGAATAGATCATCTGGTTGGTGTTTGCTTTCTGTTTTATAGCCCCGTTGATTTTCAATACCAGATCTAGATTCTGCGGGTTTGGTACCTTTTCTTTTAACACAGCATCACTAAGGGGTGCAAACGTGTCAAATCCCTTAGCAATTCCCCAGGGCCACCCGTTCTTTTTCGCAATTGATTGGATATCCCGAGCGGTGATGTCAAGGGCGACAAGATACCCTAACACATGTTGAAGTGCTTTTTCTTCCCCAATATGTTTGCCGTTTTTTCCGATGATAACACCAAGCTCAACCTCATGATGCAAACATTGTGACATGCGGGGAATGACGATTGTTCCGTGATTGAATATAACGGAGCTTGCTGGTTTCAGAAAGAGCAATGGGTCTTCTGTCACTATGGTGTTCATTTCTCGTGCGTGTTCTTTATAGGTCCGTGCAAGGCAGATGATTTTTCCGATACGTACGTGTTTTGCATACTCTTGAAATCGATAATATGTCATATGAAAACAAAATAGGAATAGACGTTTATAGGGTTTGTGAAACTTACTAGGTTACTCATCAAGCGAGAAAAGACAAGTATTATAACCATATTTCATAATTACAACCAAGTAAAAAAACCATTAAAACGTGGTGAGAGAATTATGAACAAAACATTAATAGTACTCGGGGTTGGGATTTGGGGTGTCATGCTCATTTTAAGTTTTGTCCCATTAGCGGTTGATAAAAACGATTTCTCACTATTGAATATCATAGAAATCGTAGCATTCATCATTACGGTTGCTGGTATTGTCAAGCGAGACTAACTTACTATCATGATACTCTATCTCTAGATCATTTCTTTTTTTTTTTTACAGTAATATAAAGTATAGATTTTTCTAAGATGAAAAGG
>JADBLO010000014.1 GCA_014894395.1 Thermoplasmata archaeon | reverse complement strand
CAGCAGTGCCAGGAGTAGAAGTTGGGTTAATATTGAGACAGGGTCCCCTGCCTAATCCAATTCATCCGTCCCACTTCCCAAATCTCTTACCCATTCATCCAAAAACCAACAACTGAAAACTTTTCTCTCAAAAAAGAAGGATTTTGCGCCACCTTTGTAGAACTTTAACTATAGTATTTAAGGAATATTAAACAGGTAAATGAAAGGAGGAAAAAATCATATGAAAAAGAAAGAAGAGCACCGTTCCGGAAAAGAAAGAAGAGCAGAGGAAAACCGCAGGAAATTTGATGATCCAAATTATAAAGAACCTGAACGCAGAAGTGGCCAGGACAGAAGAACTGGCCAGAGGAGAAAAAATGAAGGATGCAAAAAAAATTAAACTAATAGGGCAAAATTAGATATTTCATTTAAATATAAAGGTAAGAATTATTAGCAAATATTGTCAAAAAATACCAACTCTCAAGATTTAGTTAAATATTAAAAAATGTCAGGGAAAAGAGTGTCCCCTTGACATGGCTGAAGTGTCAAAAGAACCGCCCCCCTGACATACTGACATATAAAAAATATAAAGGTGGTAAAATGAAATACAGGAATGTCCGGGAAATATCAATGAGCCTTATTCCTATAGCGGCCTTTCTTCTTGCACTATTCATTGGGACAATTATGATTGCCTTTCTGGGAGCAAATCCTCTGGTTGCTTACCAGGCCCTGCTCAAGGGAGCGTTTGGGAGTACTAATGCTATAGCGGATACAGTAGTCAAGGCAACCCCCTTGCTTTTCGTAGGGCTGGGAATCTGCATTGCCTTTCGTGCCGGCGTATTAAACATCGGTGGGGAGGGCCAGCTTGTAGTTGGGGCTCTTTCTGCAACCATAATTTGTCTTAACTTTGTAGAATTACCAGGTTGGATGCTAATTATACTTGCTTTATTTGTTGGATTTTTCTGTGGAGCAATATGGGCAGGAATTGCCGGATATCTTAAGGCTTATTTTAAAGTAAACGAAATTCTGAGTACCATCATGCTGAATTATATTGCGGCCTATGGGATGAATTATCTTCTTCGCGGACCGATAATGGACCCACTCCAGATAGAACTTGGCTCCTTTATCCCCCAAACTACCCGTTTAACTCATGTAGTTGATCTTCCCCGTCTTATTCCTACCCGCCTGCATTTTGGAACAATAGTGGCAGTTGTTTTTGCTATTCTGGTATATATTTTTCTCTGGCGGACGACAATAGGATTTCGTATCCGTATGATAGGACAGAATATACAGGCCTCGCGAGCTTCCGGAATTAATGTACAAAAATATATGGTCCTTGCTTTTATCCTGAGCGGTGCGTTAGTAGGGTTAGGCGGAGCAATTGAAGTGTTAGGAGTTCATCACCGGCTGTTTACCGATGGTTCTGTATCGGGTTTTACCGGCAGCGCGGGCTTTAACGGGATTGTGGCTGCCTTGTTTGGCCAGCTTCATCCTATCGGAACAATACCGGCCTCCCTGTTATTGGGAGCACTTCTTACCGGAGCAAATAAGATGCAGAGAGTAGTGCAAATACCTTCTGCTTTGATCGGTGCTTTGAACGGTCTGATTGTACTCTTCGTAGTAGGAAGCGAGTATTTGCGGCGCAGTCAGACTCGACGGATGGAGCGAACTGAAGACACGAAATACAATTCCAAAAATAAAAATAAAAAGGAGAGCCAATAATGGAAGCCATTATTATCGGGATAGCAAAATCTGCCATTCGTCTTGCAACACCATATCTCTATGCTTCCATCGGGGAAACAATAGGGCAGTTGAGCGGTGTCCTTAATCTTGGGGTAGATGGTGTTATGCTTATGGGAGCCTTTAGCGCCTTCTATACGGTTCTTAAGACCGGTAATCTTTGGCTTGGTTTATTGGTGGCAATAGTGGTCGGAGCGATATTTGGCCTCTTGATTGCCTTTATTAATGTTACCTTAAAGGCCGAACAGGGGATCAGCGGGATCGGGGTTTATATATTCGGTCTGGGATTAAGCAGTCTTTTATTCAGCACTATGGTAGGAACAGTTCAAACGGTGAGCGGTTTTTCCCCCTTGTCTATCCCCTGGCTTTCTAACATTCCGATTGTGGGCGAAATCTTTTTCCATCAAAATATTCTGGTGTATGGTGCATTTGCCTTGATTCCTCTTGCTTGGTTTATATTGAACAAGACCCCTTTAGGACTTAGTATTCGAGCTGTGGGGCAGAACCCGGAGGCAGCCGATTCACTGGGGGTTAGTATTGTGCGTATCCGTTATTTTACGGTAGTATTAGGTGGGATGCTCTCGGGAATTGCCGGTGCATCTCTCTCTATTGCACTGCTTAATGTATTTCAGCAAAATTTAACTAATGGGATGGGCTTTATTGCCGTTGCCCTGGTATATTTTGGAGCCTGGCGTCCGGCAACTGTTCTCACCGGTGCGCTTCTATTCAGTACTGTAAATGCTATTCAGATATGGGTTCAAGTACATGGTATTAATATTCCCTCTGATTTTACCTTGATGATGCCTTATATTGTTACTATCGTGGTACTTGCGGCTATGGCTAAACGCCGTATACATCCACCTGCGGCATTAAACAAACCTTTCGAGCGGGGGGAATAATTGAAGAGGAGGTGGTAAATAAGATAAAAAGTTTTAGAAAAATAAATGTTTTTCTGTATTTGTATTATAGTATAAAAAATTAGGAGGATAAAATGATGGAGATGAAAAGAATTATAGTAATTCTTACTCTAATAAGTATATTTGTATTATCGTTTGGGTTCGGAGCAAGCGCAGAACTCTTCCGGGTAGCATTTATTATGCCCAGTGCTATTAATGATTTTGCCTGGAGCCAGAGTATGTATGAAGCTCTGCTTACCATTCAAAAAGAGATGGGCAAGGAGAATTTTGAGTTTGTTTATTCAGAAAACATGTTTGTAGTAGCAGACGCTGCTGCTGCTATTAGAGACTATGCCAGCGAGGGATATGATCTGGTAATTGCCCATGGTTCGCAGTATGGTGCCTCTTTATCGGATATTGCCCCTGATTTTCTTGATACGAGTTTTGCCTGGGGGTCTACCGCAAATGTTTTTACTGATCTTGGAATTACTAATATATTTGCTTACGAACCTTTATCTGAACAAGGCGGCTATGTTAACGGTGCCCTGGCAGCAAAACTTTCCAAGAATAATATTTATGGAGTAATCGGCCCCATTGAGACCGGTGATGCCAAACGTTATACCGAAGGTTTTAAGGCAGGTATAAAATCGGTAAAACCGGATGCTAAAATAAATGTAACCTGGATTGGCTCATATAGTGATGTTGCTCTTGCATCTGAAGCAGCACAAGCTCATATTGATGCCGGAGCAGATGTTCTTACCGGAACATCACAGATGACAATCGGAGCAATCGGAGTAGCAAAACAGAGAGGAGTTCTCTGGTTCGGATATGATGTTGACCAATCTGCCCTTGCCCCACAGAATGTGGTCGCCAGTGTAGATGTTATTTGGGCAATTACACTTAAGCCCATGATTGAAATGATTCGGAAAGGAGAGAGAGGAGGTAAAATCTTTACTCTTAACCTGGCTAACGGCGGTCTTAAAATTGTTGTAAATGACGAAGCACTTGTAGGTAAAACTATTGAGGATATAGTTAAGGGAAACATTGAGGTCAAAGTAGAGGAATAAAAAAAGATTAAGAGTGCCCATACGGAGCTCTGGTTTACATTTTAATATGAAAAAAGATATATCTAAAATAACAAATTTAACCAAAGTCGAAAAAGTAGAGATGCGGGGAATAGTTAAGCAGTTCCCGGGTGTGCTGGCGAATGACCGAATTGATTTTGATGTTCGTGCAGGAGAGGTTCATACCCTTCTTGGCGAAAACGGAGCCGGGAAAAGTACCCTGATGAAAATCCTTTACGGCATATATCACCAGGATAAAGGTGAAATTTATGTTAACAAAAAATTGGTTAACATTCGTTCTCCGCTGGATGCAATTCGACTGGGGATTGGGATGGTGCACCAGCATTTTATGCTTGTACCCACCCTTACCGTAGCTGAAAATGTAGCTTTAGGGCTTCATTCCTCGCGAAAATATCTTCTTGACCTTGATGTTGTCTCAGAACGCATTAAAGAGCTCGCCAAAGTTCATGGTCTGCATGTTGACCCAAAGGCAAAAGTATGGCAGCTCTCTGTAGGAGAGCAGCAGCGAGTAGAAATAATAAAAATCTTATATCGCGGAGCTTCTCTCCTTATCCTGGATGAACCAACTGCTGTTCTTACTCCGCAAGAGGTGGAAGAATTTTTTCATGTCTTGCGGAGTATGATAAACAGAGGATACTCTATTATTTTTATCAGTCATAAACTTCATGAAGTCATATCACTGAGTGACCGTGTGACCATACTTCGTGACGGTAAAGTAGTAAAATCTCTTTCCATTGCTGAAGTGACCAAAGAAAAACTGGCACGTCTTATGGTGGGAAGAGAAGTTCTTTTTCAAGTCGAACATACTTCGGTAGAGCTTGGTAAAGTATCCCTTGCTTTGGAGGGAATTTGGGCTCAGGGAGATGAGGACCTTCCTGCTCTACGGGGGATTGATCTTGAAATACACTCCGGTGAAATTCTGGGAATTGCCGGAGTCTCGGGGAATGGCCAGCGAGAACTTGCAGAAGTCATCGCAGGTCTGCGGAAATCTATTAAAGGTAAAGTGTTTATAAAAGGGACTGATGTTACCAATTGGCCTCCTTCACAGCTTCTGGAGTATGGTCTTTCTTGTATTCCCGAAGAGCGAATGCGAGATGGTACAATACAAAAATTTACTGTAGAGGAAAACCTGATTCTTAAAGACCATATACACAAACCTTATGCTGATGGAATATTTATGAATTTCGAAAACATTGCCCGGGAAAGCGAACGCTTGATAAGTGATTTTGATATCAGGACTCCTTCCCGCTATACTTCCTTAAAAAGCTTATCCGGCGGAAATATCCAGAAATTAATCCTGGCACGAGAACTCTCCCGAAAACCCGGTGTTCTGATTGCTTCTCAACCTACCCGCGGCTTAGACGTTAGCGCTACGGAATATGTTCATCGTCAATTGATTGAGCAGAGGATAAAATTAAAAACAGCCACTCTTCTTATTTCTGATGACCTGGACGAAATTTTATCACTCTCTGACCGGATTGCGGTTATTTACGAGGGCAAGATAATGGGAGTGGTAAGACGAAACGAAGTCAGTGTTGGAGAATTGGGCATGATGATGGGAGGAGTACA
>JADBLO010000136.1:19695-23511 GCA_014894395.1 Thermoplasmata archaeon | reverse complement strand
GGTTACCGCAACTCGGGTTGCCGTAATACATGTATAGTATCGTATCTTTTGTACTGGAGAGCGTAGTGACATTCACCCAGGCAACCAAATGACCGGCGGCGTTAGTATACAATTCGATCTCATGGTTCAACTTGTGTCGGTTCTGATCCGTAAAAACGATGTCGTCACCATCATTTTGAGTCTTTGTCGCTAAATCGGTATCATTTTCAAGGAGTATCATTACGGAAAAATTCGTAAGGTTTGAGGCAACCTTCGTATGGTCGATAGTGATTGTTTTTCGATATTGCCAACTGGTGTTCCACCAGTCTGAGACATGGACATGGATGACAGGGCTGTACCACCAGGTTTGACCATCGATGACCTGTAACCCATCTGTCCCCTGACGTGATTCGTAGAATGAATCATTGGTGCGTTCCTTAATCAAGCGAAGGTAAGACGTGGTCCCATACTCTTCGGGATGGATGACGTTCTTATACACCTGATCGACTTTGGCTTTAGCAACGAAGAAGTAATCTCCAGGGGTATCAATCACTATATTCTCTGAGTATACAACTCCGCCGGTTTGACCATTGTCCGCACCTTCCCAACCAGTGCCCCCATAATATTCTCCAGCATGTTCGTCATAATCCGTTGTATTGTATTCTGGGTAATTGATCGGATCAGGATTTTGTCCCCATTGAACGAGAGTATGATCAACAACGAGGCTTCCATTGACCTGCCAGTTGAAGGCCAGAGGACTTCCTAGAGGTACAAGTATGTTGTCTGTGGTTGTACCACCGAGCCATCGAAGGTATGGTTGTGCGAGGTCAATCTGATTTAACATGCATCGGCGTACCTCTGCGCCCAATCGGTTGATGGTGTCATTCCCGTATTCGCTATTTGAGGGATTGCTTGGGCTCCACTCAAAGACGGTTCCCATAATCCCACAGCCAGGGTAGTTTCCATAGATCTCATCGTTGACGTATGGATCCTCCGCCGGGCAACTGATGATGTCTCCTCCATTCCACCAATCAACTTCAGTTCCATCAGCGTCGTATCCTAGAGTGTATGGCCAAGGACCAATATTACTTGAGTAGAGGTTCCCGCCATAGTCACCGACATAATCACCTTCTCGGAGAAGTGCCGCGTCTAGGAAATAAAAATCTGGAGGGCACTGCCCGGGGTAGCTCCTACCCGAGATCGGGCTTACCGCCCCGATCGTTGTCCGATAATTTTGATTACTCCAGCTGTAAAGAATACCTCGATACCCTGTATGCAAGTCGACTGCAATCCTAATTGTATGATTATCAATAAATCGCCGGAGGATCTGTGAATTAACTGCGACCCATGGGTTCGGTCGACTATGATCAAAATCCCGATTCAGATCCAGTCCGTACGCATTTTCTCTTCGGTTGTCATCAAACCCATCCGGGTTCTGGCTCGGGATGATGTAGATCTCTCGGTTATCAAGGAGCCAACGTAACCAGTCACGCTCCGAGCAATTATACGCTGGGTCGAACGCATGACGCAACAGCCAATCCGCAAACCAAAACGCACCCACAGCACCGACATACTCATTCCCATGCATATTTGCAACAAAAAGAACCTCAGGTTTCTGAAATCCCAAGGACTCGTTCGTAATCCTCACATAATACATATCATAATTCTGGTCTGGTATCGTCCCAAGTCCATAGAGCTCGTTTGCTTTGAATACCTGAATGTAGTTCGGGTACTCAGTCTCTAATGTTTGATACCAGCTGATAAGCTGTGCATAACTCGATGGTTTATTGTACCACCCAGTGTAGAATGTGGGAACGGGAGTCCCAATATTGTCATTTATCGTGAGAGCAGCATCTATTGAATTTACCCTATCATCTCCTGCTCCAATATCATTGCTCGTCTCTTGCCCGGTGAAAAACTCGCGTACCTGATTCAACAGAGGACTGTTAAAAGCAACACTTACTACTCCCACGATAGCGATTTGAAGATAGCTATTCACCAGAGTATCATAACTCATTCCCACAGAATCTTTAAGAGATACCTCCACACCTGTGCGGACTGCACTGGATGACGCCACATATTCCTCGTTCTTTCCTACAGAACCGACCGCAGGTGCAAACGCACCAACGATAAAAATGAAGACGATCCCGAAAGCAGCAGCTGTTTTTCCAATTCTATTTTTCTTCATATTTTTTTGCCCCCCTTACTTATAAAAAAAGGGTTAGAAAGGCGTACCTCTCATCAGTTGAAGTACGCCAAGGGTCCCATTAATTTAGCCCCCGTAAAGTTCTGAAGAGTTGGGCGAATAAGGATTACCTTGTGGTTCTGATGCTATTTTCGTTGGTCCACCATCATGAACAGTTATCTCAATTGGAGAATCAACAACGTCGACGATATCAACAGCGTAGAACCTTCCTAAGATGACACTGTTACCCACAAATCCATGGAAAGAATCCTTGCTCACTATCATAAGCCCTGTTTTTTGAAGTGTAACACTGGATGGAGAGAACCATAAGCCACGAACGCGTTTACATTCAAATGTGAATAAATCGCCAGATTGGTTCACATTACGTATCGAGCCGAAGAAAAATCCTTTCTGAAGGATATACACCGTGAAAGGCTCTGACCAATTGCTCTCTGCGTTATTGGTATCTTTTGCTTTGACTTTTATATCGTAGGCTCTTCTCTCCGTCCACGTGTGGTTCGCTTGTATGGATTGCCCGGAATTATACGGGCCAAGCCAACTACTTTGTGTCCCATCACCCCAATCCCACAGGTAGAAAACTTGGTCACCGTTGGGATCGGTCGTGCTCGTCGTATACGTGTATTCAGTATTGATTTTCCCTGAAGCGGGTCCTGATGATGTGTTCGGTTTGTTCGGTGGAACATTTTGTTGCTGTTGCGTGGTAAAGGTATACCATCTCCGGGTATACAAACCACTACCAGTCGGATCAGTCGCATTCACCCACACCTTATACGTCGTCAAATACGCAAGATCCGAAAGAGCAAGTGATTTCGTCCCATTCGATGCACCAGCCCCACTAGTAGTTTGCCCATTGCTGCATTGGATGGTCCAAGAGAAGAGGTTACTTTCAGGATCGTTGATCGGAATACTCCAGGTCAGACTCAACAGATTTCCTGTCGAACCATTCGCAGGAGACGGAGTCCCAAAAACTGGTGGAAGGTTAGCCTTGGTAGTAAACATATACCATCTCCGGGTATAGCTATTACTACCAGTCGGATCAGTCGCATTCACCCATACCTTATAGAGGGTTGAGTACGCAAGACCAGAAAGCGCGAGTGTCTTGGTGCCATTCGTTGCACCGGTGCCACTGTTGGTTTGTCCATTGCTACATTGGATCGACCAAGTGAACGTGTTTCCCTCCGGATCAGTAATCGGGATACCCCAGGTCAGACTCAACAGGTTCCCCGTAGAACCATTCACCGGAGAAGGTGTACCATACACAGGCGGACTATTAAACTGCTTTGTGGTAAACGTATACCATCTGCGAGTATACAGACCACTACCAGTAGGAGGATCAGTCGCATTCACCCACACCTTATACGTCGTTGAATACGCAAGACCCGAAAGAGATAGTGATTTTGTTCCATTGGCTGCACTCGTTCCACTGTTGGTTTGTCCATTGTTACATTGGATGGTCCAAGAGAAAAGGTTACCGTCAGGATCGTTGATGGGAATACTCCAGGTAAAACTCAATAGGTTCCCTGTTGAACCATTCCCTGGAGAAGGCGTACCAAACACGGGAGGATCATTGACGTTGGTCACGGTAAACGTCGCAGCATCATCATCCCACAATAAACCAGGATCAGTTGCCC
>JADBLO010000136.1:0-19685 GCA_014894395.1 Thermoplasmata archaeon | reverse complement strand
GTCACGGTAAACGTCGCAGCATCATCATCCCACAATAAACCAGGATCAGTTGCCCTAAAAGTAATCATCTCCGCACCATTCCAATCCAAGTTCGGTATAGTAATCGTAGCCACACGAGCAACAATACTCACCGAAAGCTGACTGTTGCCAGAGTACGTCCATGTCATCTGAGCATCCGTGTTATCAGCATCGGAGACATAGTTATCCAAAGCAATCGTCGCAAACGAAGAACCCTCTGCGATCGTCTGAGAAGGAATATCAGTCACAACTGGAGGATCATTCACCGCAGTCACGGTAAACGTCGCAGCATCATCATCCCACAATAAACCAGGATCAGTTGCCCTAAAAGTAATCATCTCCGCACCATTCCAATCCAAGTTCGGTATAGTAATCGTAGCCACACGAGCAACAATACTCACCGAAAGCTGACTGTTGCCAGAGTACGTCCATGTCATCTGAGCATCCGTGTTATCAGCATCGGAGACATAGTTATCCAAAGCAATCGTCGCAAACGAAGAACCCTCTGCGATCGTCTGATCAGGAATATCTGTCACCACGGGAGGGTAACTAACGGAACAGATAATTTTAAAATTTTGAGGAACCAAAGCTGGACAAGTAAACGTATACGTATTGTTTACGAGCATATTTTGTAGAATAACCCCCGCGTTTGTGCAGAGATTCACCGATGTATACTCACTTTCATCAACCTCAGCGGTACTCCATGACATGGTGATAGTGGTAGGTGATTCTTCATCCTCAGGCTCCCATTTTACAGATAAATTCCAGACTTTAGCGGAATCAGGGTATTGACGGTAATCCCTCCACAAGTTCGTATAAGGGGTGGGGAGGTTATCTTTCAAATAAGCACGAATATAGGGGGGCATTGGTGCTGGTGGTTTTGCAACATCATAGATATCAGCAGGCGGGCCGTCATTAGCGTCTGGTGCTTCACCAAACACGGTATAATCGTTTTGACCACCAGGATTAATAAAGTTCATAGTAACATCCCAAGTGATACTTCTTCCCTGTTTTTTTAGTGTTGTTATAGATTCTGGATTTTGTATGTTCGCTGCACTAAACGCAGTAACCATGAGAATCATTGCGATCGCAAGAACAACAACTTTTCCAGCGAAACTCCTGCCTAAATTTAAAATATTTTTTTCTTTCTTATCTTTTTTTTGCATATGATGCCTCCGTAATAAATTTTTTCCCCGTGGAAACTGAATATCCTACAACAACATATATCTTTCGATTTATATGTGTTTCGATTTAATATATTATTCAGGATTTAAAAGAAAACCCTTATAAAAACCTCCATCTGACCAGAGCTGCTTCCTTAGTATAAAGCGTGATGATGGTGAGTTTTGATAAGTTAATTTGGAAACAGCAGAAACTAGTTCTATCGAAGCAGATCTCGGACAGAAATGGCAGTTAAACAATGGAGGAAAAACAAAAAAAATTAGGTAAAAGCATCAGCAAAAACAGTACTTCAAGGTGTTTTTCATGGCAGAAAACTGTCTTTTTCCGAGTGAACAAAGGTTCTTAGAATACTTTCCAGACCCTCATTTCCGCGCTGTTCTGATTGCCGACACAATCGTATGCTTTTACATTCAGTCTGTACGGGAAAAAATATCCCCATTCTGACCATGTCCATGTATAGGGCGCTGTTGTATCAGTTGCTTTATATTCATCGTCGATATAAAATTCGACCCGGTCGACCCCTGACTGACTATCTGCTGCAGTGGCGATCACCTCTATTTTTCCAACAACAATAGTAGTAAAAAAGATCGGTAATTTTCGGGTGATAATATCCCAGAAATTGACATATAAAAATCCTTTGATTGGCGAAGTAATCTTTACTGTTGGCAGCGTTGAATCAGTTTTCGAGGTAAACGACCATACTGAGCTTGCATTGGACGCTTGATGATTATCCCAGGCGACAATCTTCCAGTAGTATTTCGTGCTGTACAATAAATGGTCAAGTGCATGTGATGTTCCAGTTTGATTCGCTGCTATTTTTGGAAGAGGAAATGTAATTCCGCAGAAGACATCATAGGTGACGAAATCACCACTATCAGGATCGCCACCTGACCAGCTTAGAGCAACATTCACTGATATTTCAGTTGAGCCATTAGCTGGACTGGGGTTACTTGGTGCATACGGAGGCCGATTAGGCATGGATATTGTCGTAAAATGCCACAATGGACCAGCTGCAGAAGCACCATGGGAATCCCATGCAACAATCCTCCAATAATACACTGTATAATAAGTAAGTATTCCAGGATCATAACTGAGAGCTGTTTGATTATTCACAACTTTAGGAGGCGAACTGGTTATCCCAAAATAAACATCATACGTGACGGAATCGCCATCAGGGTCACCCCCGTTCCAACTGAGGTTTGCGTTCAGAGAAATACCGGTTGCGCCATTCGATGGGTCTGGATTGTTGGGGGTATTCGGTGGATTATTTATGTGTGTAGTGAAATGCCACAACGGCCCAGCTCTCGAAGCATCATGGTTATCCCAAGCGACAATCTTCCAATAATAAAGAGTGCTATACGAAAGTGGTCCAGGATCATACGTGGAAACAGAAATATTACTTGCCACCTTTGGCGGTGAACTACCTTCTCCAAAGTATACATCATAGGTAAGTGAATCACCATCAGGATCGCTGCAAGTCCAACTCAAATCAGCATTAACTGACACCCCAGTGGAACCATTCGAAGGAGTAGGATTACTCGGAACATTCGGTGGTTGATTCGCGAAACAGATAATCTTGAAACCCTGAGGTATGTCCGCAGGACAGCTAAATGAATAACTACTCTCTAAAAGCATATTTTTAAGCGGTGTTCCTCCACTGGTGCAGAGCGTGATAGATGCATATTCAGTAGAATTAATAGCAGTAGGACTCCATGTCATTGTTACCGTCGTGGGAGATAGGTCATCACTAGGGGTCCATTGAACCGATAGATTCCAGATTTTATTGATTCCAGGGTAATGACGGTAGTCCTTCCACAACTTATTGTAAGGAAAAGGGAGGTTGTCATTCAACCATGCGCGAATATAAGGAGGCATCGGTGCTGGTGGTTTCAACACATCATACGCATCTGCGGGTGGACCATCATGGGCACCATGTGCTTCACCAAACACCGTATAATCATATGCGCCCCCTGGTTCATTAAAATTAACTGTCACATCCCAGACGATTCCTCTCGCTTGATCGTCTGTCGTAGTAATCGTAGTTGGATTTTGGGGCTGTGCTGCGCTGAAGGAGGTAATCACGAAAAGAAGGATTATTGCAAGAACAAGTATTTTATTTAAAAAATTATCTTTAAATACAATGGGCCGATTTTTCCGTTTTGTCCTTTTTTTCAAGCCTTTCTTCCCCCAAATATAATTCTACATGGCATATATAGATATAAGGACCTACAATAAAAATGTTTCGTTTTATATATATTATTAGAACGTGGGTAAAATTGACCGCTAATATATAAAGAAATAGTGGTATCGGTATATTTAACGAAAGCACCAAGAGAGTTAAAAAAGAATGCATAAAAGTATCATTTCTGAAACGCTGATAGAAAAAGTTCCCTTTTAGTATCTTCCAGGTTTCTTTTTCAATTAACTGAACGGCGATACAAAATTTTTTTTTATGTTTACTTGCTTAACAGGATAATCCAGGTTTACTATTTTTCTGCAATTCTCTGTTCTACCGTACTCTCCACATCTCATTCGTCATACCCTCACTTTTAGCTCCTCAGAAAAATAATACCTCGCATAGTTTATATAGAAAAAGCCTGTTCATGCAAAAATGGAAGAGAAAATGGACGCTTTTGAGACGATTCTCACAAGAAGAAGTATCCGAAAATACAAAAAGAAAACAATTTCAGAGGAGATACTGCAGAAGGTTTTACAAGCTGCATTCAGCGCCCCGTCCGCAGGGAATCAACAACCATGGCATTTTGTGATACTGGATGATCGAAAGATCCTCAACGTCATCCACACGTTTCATCCGAGCGCAAAGATGCTAACAGAAGCAGATAAAGCAATTCTTGTGTGTGGGGATTTAGACTTGGAAAAATTCAAGGGCTACTGGATGATCGATTGCGCAACAGCAGCAGAAAACATCCTGCTTGCAGCCCACAGCCTCGGACTTGGCGCCTGCTGGCTTGGTATTTATCCACGGGAAGGTCGTGTTGCAGGGATGCGTAAGCTCTTACGTCTCCCAACCCACATCATCCCTTTTGCATTAATCGCCCTTGGGTACCCTGCAGAGATAAAAGCAAGAGAAGAACGATACAACAAGTCACGAGTCCATCAGAATAAATGGTAGAAGAGTGATCTATTCTGCCATAAGTTGAACAAAGATCATTGTAGTTTTTAAAACAGGATTTTTCGTCCTGCGGCATCCCTCTTATAGACACCAAAGTCCTCGACCTTTTTTAATGTCGATCCATCGAAGATCGGACCATCGAGGCAGACACGCAAACCGTTTCCAACGCAGCATTGTCCACAGATGCCAATGGAGCATTTCATGTACCGCTCCAGGGCCGCTTGAAAAGGAATGGTTCTACAGCAGGAAAGAAGGGTTTTCATCATCGGCTCCGGCCCGCAGGTGAACACCGCGTCAATGTTCTCTTTGTTAAGGATATCTTTTGCAAGGTCTGACGCAAATCCTTTGTAGCCCTTGGATCCATCATCGGTGGAGACCAGGACGGTCGCACCGCAACGTCGTAGGCGATCTTCAAAGAAGAGTTCGTTTTTTGTTTTGACACCGATGATCACCGTTGACTGTAGTTTTTTTTTCCGTGCTTGTTCAACTGCTGGCACAAGCATCGCAATTCCGGTTCCACCGCCAACAAAGAGAAGGTGTTTTCCTGTTGGTTTGAATCCGTTCCCGTACGGTCCTCGTACGCCGATTTTGCTACCCTGCGATAAATGATACAGCGCGTGAGTCGCGTCCCCGATTTTACGAAAGGTGATTCCTTTCACATCCTTGGTTATCTCAGAAACGCTCATGGGGATCTCGTCAACACCCGGGATCCATATCATGAAAAACTGACCAGGCAAAACAGATCCAGGATATCTAAATGTGATGGTTTTAAGGTCTGTTGCTTCGGTGGTGCTAGTAAGGATAGTGGTAATGGTTGGAATGTTCATTGGTACGCGACTCCTACAAGCTCACAGATTTTTTTATACCCGTGTGTGTCCATCCAGACATTGATTTCTTTACAGACGTGTCTGAAGACATCCGGGCCACGGTAATAGACGGCGGAGCCTATTTGGACGGCAGATGCGCCAGCCATGAAATACTCAATCGCGTCCTCCCCTGTGGTGATTCCCCCAACCCCAATAACCGGGATGTTGACGTTTTGTGCGATATCGTACACGCAGCGGACCCCGATTGGTTTGATTGCTTTGCCGGAGTACCCACCGGTCCTGTTCGCGAGGATCGGATGCGCGGTTTCAAGATCAATTTTCATCCCCTTCACGGTGTTGATGGCGACGATCGCATCCGCGTTCCCTTTTTCCGCTGCCTGCGCGATTTCAACAATGTTGACCACACTTGGTGAGAGCTTGACAAACACCGGAATTTTAACCTGTTGTTTGACCGATGAGACAATAGTTTGTAGTAATGTTGCATCGCAGCCGACCTCCAACCCGTATCGTTTCGCGTGCGGGCAGCTCACGTTCAGTTCTACGGCAGCCGCACCGTACTGTTCCATCTTCGAAGCGAGTGCGACAAATTCCTCAGCATCAGCAGCGTAGATACTGCCAATAATCGGTGTTTTGGATTTTTGTAGTTTTTTCATCTCTTGGGCAAACTGATCAATACCAGGGTTTGGCAGCCCCATGGCATTTAAGAGGCCATACTCGAGCTCAAGAACCGTTGGGTTAGCGTATCCTTCCCGGGGCTGCATCCCGATTGATTTTGTGACGATAGCACTCGCTCCACAGTCAATCATGCGTTGCATGCTGCCTGCATCCTCATCCATGATTCCTGAGGCAAGCAGTGTTGGGTTTTTTAATCGAAGAGAACCAATTATCGTGCTGAGATCTGCCACAGTACCACCAGAACGTTAAATGCAATCTTGTATAAAGTCATTTTCACGCTCATTAACGAAAAAGGGGTGAAATCCGAACGGTGTTAACAATCGTTAATTATATATACTGAAAAGATATTTCTAGTCTATGCGGCGCACACCCTGCGAATACATGCTCTGGAACGGCATACCAACCATACGAAAAGAACTCGCTGAAACCATGATCAAACAGTATGGACTCAGCCAGCGACAAGCCGCAGAAAAACTTGGGATAACCCCTTCAGCAGTCTGCCAATATCTCTCAAAAAAACGGGGAAAAGCAGACATTTTCGATGAAACAATCATCCAAGAAATCACGATTTCCGCAGAACGCATCATGAAAAACGATGGCGCCGATGTTATCATCGAAACCTGCCGTATCTGCCGATTCGTACAAAAAAACAAACATTTCTCATACTTGTGCGAGGAGCACAAGAACGAAAAAGACTGAAAGGACAGTACATTTACATATTCATACAGTACTCTCATCAGTTCCATGTATAAGGATGTAGATTATGCGATTTTTTTGTACACGCTCAAACACCAGCGTGATTTTTCCGCCGCTGTGAACAATATAACTTTGTCCAGCTCCCTTGATCACCCATTTATGGTCAACATACGTTCCCTCACGAAATTTATAGGTCTCTTTTGGTAACCAAATCACCTGTTTGCTTCCCCCTTCCACCTGATAAAAAATTGCGGCTCCATCTTCAATAAGCCCTGGTTTTAAAATACCCGTGTTCAAAGAATCAGGATCACCACCAAACGAAAGGTAGAGAAGCGAATCGGGGAGTGTGAAGGTCTGAACCCGTTTTGTTCCTTCAGCGGCACTCGCTTCATCCACATCACGAGGAACGCCACTTCCCACCATCGTAGAAAGAGTGGATTCCAACAATCGACATTCCTGTTCCACTTGATGCTCCGCAAGAAGGATACGAAGACTGCTGGAAGCAAAAACCATCATTACTGCGATCGCAGAAATAATCGCGAGGCTGATGATGAGTCTGACAGGAATCATTTCCACCGCATCAGCGTTCATTTGTCTCATAGGGCTTCCCAACCAACCATCTCGTCCTCATCCAACTTCTTTGATTACAGGTTCGGCTCCCCCATGCCAGCTGACACGAGGACGCACCTTGATAACATGAACAGACTCCGAGGTATCATCAACAAGCAACGCAACCCCTTTTTCAGACCCTATCTTTTTTATGGATTCACTGATGTCGCCGTGCATATAGGTAGGGCGGATCCGACTCAACGCATCAATGTCCTCCTGTGCAGTCAACCGATGACAAATGATGATATCACTGTGGGAGAGCACCTCTGGTTCTACAGCGCTGGGTCGTTGAGTCGCCAGAATCAGGGAAAGACCGGGTTGCCGCCCCTGCCGCATCCATTCCTCGATCAACACCTCTTTACTGAGGGTCTTTTTATTCTGAGGAACAAACAACTGCGCTTCATCCACTGCAAGCCACACCAGAGGAATACCTTTTTCTTCGACGGTAAACCCCATTTTTTTCTGCTCATGAACCTTACGTTCCTTGACGCGCTCCTCAAAGATTTTTTCACAAACAAGGGCGACCACAATATCCTTAAGAACCGGGCTTTGAAGAACGCTCAGATCAAGAACCGTGAGTGTCCCCCGTCGCACAAGATCCGTAATCGAGAGACCCTGCGCATCAAAAACACCCCAAGATTCAGCCATGATAAAAAAGTTCTCCACAGCACCTTTTACAACGTCCGTAGTCCGCTCATCCTGCTGGATACAAGAAAGGATCTCCGTGATGGAAAAAAGATGAGATGATGATTGCAGGGCAAGGACCACTCTTGTTATGACGATACCAACCGGGTCAGTCGCTTTCACATCGAACAACTGACACCAATGCATCGGGGACAGCTCTGCGACACGAAGAGAGAATCGCTCTACAGCAATACCATTCTTCGAATAATTCGAAATAGCATGTTCGGGTACAAGAAGACGAACCGGGAATCCTTCCGGCTTCCGGCCCCATCGCATGATTTTTTCGGGACTCTCTTTACTCGGAAACCGTGTCGTCCAATAAATCCCCAGCGTATCAAGTACGACCACCCCAAGATTCTGCTTCACGGCATCTTCAAGACCAGCGATTTCCTCAAGAAACACACCGATCGTGTATGATTTCCCATACCCACGTTTACCGCAGATGAAAATCACATGAGGACGCAACGCATCAAGGTACACCGGCGCCCCAAGCGACCCGTCAAGAGCATAGTACCTCCCGATATTGAGGACGCCGCCACCGGTTTTTTCCCTTCGACCGAGTATATACTGTTTTTCAGAGAGAACTGTTCGTCGCTCAGGACGAGATAACGCCATATTCTACCTCCCGACTTTTTTTTTTCACCAAATTAGAAAATTATATATGGTGATAATTATTATATACTTTATTATATGGGAGGTAATATTTACTAAAAATATCTCTGCATCAGTAATTTCAAACGAACCATCATAGGACATTACCTGAAGTCTGGGAGGACGGCGCATGGATGAAACACTATGCCCCTATGAAATAAAAAGGAAAACAGAAAGCAAAACCCTCATCATCAACTGTAGAGCCTGCACCAGAGGAAACTCGACCCTCTGTGATGAACCCTGCCGACGAAGCATCATTCAGATCCTCCAGAAAGAACCCGGGGTCGATCGACTTGTGCTCAACCATGCATTCGTCAAAGTCTTCGCGGGAGAGGAACTGAGACTTTTAAACGATATCACCAGGTTTGTTGAAAGCCTTGAATCATACGGCCATCTCCGCTTATATCAAAAGGAGTATGACCGCTGTAAAACATGTACGGAGAAACGGCAGAAAGAACTACAGACCTGCATCCAGAGAGCGACAAGCGATCCGGTCGAAGTCTTTTTCCAGCTCAAAGAACTCCTGCAGAAAAACCAATCCTCAGAATCATCCTGTTATGATTGTGAAGAAAAATATAGAACCCTACTCTTAGAAATGATCAAAAAAGGTGATCTGTCGCAGCGGCTAGGCGGAGAGGCTCTCACGAGTGACGTGTTTTATACCACACATATCCGGCCTTACGTACGACCTGGGTTTATCGATTCGTACATCCACCTTGAGCCGCCACCAGACGCTGTGTTTCTAGAGTCTTACGAAGTATCTCGAAGCGGAGGCCGCCCCCTGCACGTCTCACTCTACTTGCTCCGTTCACGACCTGAAAAACTGTACTTTGTCGTCCCACCGGAATATGAACTACCACGTGAAGAACTGTATATCCTTGAAGACGTACGCGTGCAGTTGTCGCGACATCGACCCAAGGACGCATCGTTTATGGACGCCGGAACTGCGGAAGAATACTTTCAGCGTCTTGGAACCCAGATCATTGCTCGATATGCTGAGGAGAAACAACTTGATATTGATACAGGTCGAATCGAATACCTCGCTGATCTCTTCTCCAGGTATAGCGCAGGATTTGGCATCCTTGAAGATTTGTTACTTGATCCCCGTATTCAAGACATTTACGTGAACGCACCGGTCACAAACAACCCGCTACATTTGGTACTTAATGGAGAAGAATACACGTCGAACATCTATTTTTCTGACAGTGATATCGATGCGCTCGCGTCTCGTTTCCGAACTCTCAGCGGAAGAGCATTTTCTGAGGCATCACCTGTGCTAGACATGGATCTCGAAAAGTATCGCACTCGAGTCACGGCAATCTCAAACCCGTTGACGCCACGAGGTATCGCGTTCGCGTTACGGAGGCATCGGTCGAAACCATGGACACTCCCTCATTTTATCGCGAATAAAATGATCTCTCCGGCCGCAGCCGGGTTTCTCAGTTTTTTAATTGATGGGCAAGCATCGTTACTCGTCGCAGGAAGTCGTGGCTCGGGGAAAACCTCACTTCTCAGTGCGTTAATCTTTGAAATACCACAACGGTTCCGCATTCTCACGATAGAAGACACCGCAGAGATTCCTGTTGATGATTTCCAACGCTATGGCTACAAAATGCAATCGCTCATTACAAAATCAATAACGACAAGTTCAGCGTCTACTGAAGTTGATCCGACTGACGCGTTACGCACGGCGTTACGCCTAGGGGAATCAGTGTTAATACTTGGGGAGGTTCGCGGCGTTGAAGCAAAAGTCTTGTTTGAAGCAATGCGGGTGGGCGCAGCAGGAAATCTGATCATGGGAACTATTCACGGGTCAACCACACGCGATGTCTACGAACGAGTCGTCTACGATATCGGAGTACCTGCAACATCATTTAAAGCAGTAGACGCGGTCGTGATCGCAGCGCCCATCCGATCCGAGGGAGGAATCGAGCGAAAACGAAGGGTTGTACAAATCTCAGAAATCACAAAAATCGGGTGGAACACAACACCAGACCCGGACAAGATTTTTCAGGATACCATGGTCTACGATACCGAAAAAGACGAGCTCTGCACCACCGACCTTCTCGAAATGGGACAATCCCAGGTGATCCAGTCCATCGCCAGAAAATGGGGGATCACGGTAGAAAAAGCCCTCCAAAACATTCAGTTACGAACAGACATCAAAAACACGATCGTTGAACACAGTAAAGAACACGAAGAATTACTGGAAGCCCCAACAACAAGAGACGCGAATAATATGTTCTGGATGAGCATTGAAGAAAGCAAACAACGCAAAGGAACCGTGGACTATAACGAAGTACGAAAACAGTGGATGAAATGGTTCAAAGACTATGTGAGGCGTCTGATATGAGAACTGAACTGCAGTGGTTTGAACGAGGAGTACGTTTTGCACAAACATATTTTTCATGGCTCCTTAAAAACAATGAAAAAACACAGCAAAAACTGAAGAAATATTTCACACCAGAGTATGAAGAGATCCTTATATTTACAGGACTGGATGTTGAACCCTACGCTATTTTCTTGTTCGCGTATACGAGTGCATTCCTCTCCTTTCTCGTCCTCTTCGTTTTCGATCTGTTCGTCCTCTGTTCATATGGGTCTTTTTTGGAGAAAATCGATGGAGTGACGATTGCGCTCATGGGTATCGTGTTAGTCGCTGTTCCTATCGTACTCATGAATCTTCTCGCAAATTATCCAAAAACATACGCCAAGTACCTGCAGATTCATTCACTGGGAGACATCCCTGAAATTCTCAGTTATCTTGTGATGTACCTCAAACTCGTCCCAAATCTTGAAAACAGCGTGAAATTCGCTGCCTCAGAATCATCTACAACGCTCGCATCTGACCTGCGAAAACTCGTCTGGGACATGGAAATCCGGGTGTACCATGGTATAGATGACGCTATCACGAGTTTTGCGGAACAGTGGGGGCGACGGAGCGAGTATTTCAAACGATCACTCCATCTCATACGCAGTTCAATCCAAGAACGAGATGAAGCGTCTCGGACCATAACATTGGATCGAGCACTCGATGTCTCTTTAGAGGGAACAAAAGAAACCATGAATCAATTCGCGAATCGACTTCATCAACCCACCGTGATCCTCTATTCGGTAGGGATCATGATCCCTTTGTCTCTTGTTGCGATGCTGCCTGCCGCAGGACTCGTGGGAATGAGAATTACGATCTTCCAAATATTCTTCATATACGACATCCTCCTCCCGTTATTTGTCCTTCTGTATACCCGTAAAATCCTTCTCTCACGCCCAGCAACCTTTAACCCGCCATGCATTCCACCGGATCACCCAGATCTCCTCAGCATCAATAAACGACGACGATTCCTCATCTCCTCAGTGATCGGTATCACTCTTTCACTCCCCGGTGTCTTCTTTCTCACGATTCCGATCATGTTCCCCACGGGCTCATCAAACGCAATACTCAACTTTATTGCGGATAGCCATGGGTTAAACGCCTATTTTCCCGTGACGTTGTTTTTCATCTGGGGGACCGCAACAGCAGTGACAGTATACTGTCTCAGCGTCTATCGTCCTTATAAAAAAGTACGCGATGAAATAAAGCAGATGGAAAAGGAGTTCAGCGATGCTTTATACATCCTTGGAAAAAGAATCTCCGAAGAGAAATCCCCTGAAGAAAGCTTTCTGTATGCAGCGCAGACCATGGAAGGGGCACAGATCGCTGAAGTGTTCCGTCAGACGAGCTACAATCTCACCGCGATGCATACAAATCTTCACGACGCCCTGTACAGCGATGAGTTCGGGTCATTACAACACGTGTACTCTGATCGCATCAAAGCGATTCTCCGTTTGTTTGTTGAAGGTACACAAAAAAGCCAACGAGCAGTCAGCGCATCGCTGATACGCATCGCTGATCACCTCAAACAATTACAGGAAGTAGAGAACAAAATAAAAGACATGCTCTACGAACTCACCTCAACACTTCGATCAACCGTCACCGTATTTGCTCCTCTCATCGCCGGAGTAACACTCGCGATCACGACATTGATTTCGACGATTCTCACCTCTCTGAGTTCGAACATCTCAACAGAAACAGTCACGGACCTTTCTCCTACGTTCTCAGGTATTTCTGAGGCATTCATCGTTGAAAACGTCCGACCAGAATATTTCGTGTTAGTCATCGGAATTTACCTTATTGAACTCGTGTTCCTTCTTACGCGATTCACCAATGGGATTAACGAAGGCGATGACAAAGCAACATATATGTATAGCCTTGGAAAAATTATGCCGATGTCCATCATCGTGTTTTCACTCACCATCATCGTTGGTCAATTCTTCTTTTCACAGATAGTAACACCAGGATAAAGACAATGACATTGTGTATAGACTTACGTTTTTCTCAATGAATAGTACGGTTTTCTATTGATATTCGCCGATAGGGATATGTAAATGAACAAGCAGGAGGAGCTATACCGGGTGTATTACATGAATAAATTGTTTATTAACTGTTATAACCATAAGCTCTTTGAAGGTGGATTGGGATGCAAAGCGAAAAAGAGGTAGCTTCAACGCTCGAATTGAAACGGCCGATTGCGATTCGATCGCTCAGGAGAAGTAATGTACGTAAGAAGATCGCGGAATATCTTTTTGAGATCAGTCCGAATTATAGTTACACCGCTGAAATTGCGTATCATGTACGGACAACTCCTTCGAATGTGATTGGTGCGATACGAGGGATGGAAGAACGGTACAAGGAAGATGAATCGTTGTTGAATCTTGATATTATACAAGAAAAAAGCTGTGGGAATAATGTTCGTTTATACGGAATCACTGATTTTGGAAAGGAAATGATAAAAACCGTAAAGGACCGGCGGTAGGGCGAAAAGATGTTTGTGGGAAGATATCTCTTGTCTTTTGATACTAATTGTTTCTTGATGGATGAAGAGTTTTTTACAACCGAAGAAAAAAAAGGGGTTGTATAACTTATTGTGGAATGGTTTCAGAAGAACCGCATGCAGTCAGAAGCTCCTGCAGAACAACACTGTATTCTTCCGGTTTGACATCCAGGAGTTTTCGGGCATGGTCTTTTAAGAATTCCCCGTAATCGACCTCTTCTTTTGAGTACTTCCATTTCACTTCAGTGCCTTTTCCGAATGCAAGTAAAAATGCGTACGCGATTGATTTTCCTTTTGGAGTATCAGGATGGTTCTTTATTTCCGCAAGAGCTTTTTTTTCCCCGAAGGTCCTATAGGTACGGGCGATAGTATCTGCAAATGCGGCAAGGGGTGGTAAGCAGTCATAGTTGGGAAGCTGAGATAATATCATTCTTCGTTGTTTATACTCAAACGCGAGGATGATGATATTCACGGGTGTATCATCGAGCTGGAAGAGAGATTCAGTCATCTTTCTATCATCCAGGATTGATTCGAGAAATTCATTCCCATATTGATTCCAGTATCGTTCTAAGATTTTACTTGGGGTTATTTTTGGCACAATCAAAGGTTCTTGGCTTTTTCGAAGGATAAATTCTAATGCTGTTTTTTCGTAGGTATTTGGTTGTAACGCATCGACAAACCGAGTAACATCAGTACCGTATGAGACACCGTCCAACACCAAGATTTTTTCTTCTGCTTGTTTGACATGTTCTTCATGGCTTTTTGCTATTTTTTTAATGAATTCATAGTCGGTCAGCTTACCGGTAAGGTACTCTTGGAGATGTGCGGTCTTTTGTTTACCTGAGAGAACGCTATGTTTTCCGACTTGTGTCATCACCTCGATATCAAAATCATCTGAGAGATTTCGTTGCAACATGTATTTCGAGATCGTAAACATCGTGTTTTTTGTTGACTTCGTACAGTTCTCGCAGAGAGCAACAATAGTCTGTGCTGATTTCCATTCGATTCTGAGATAATTAAGGGTCAGATATTCTTTCTTCTTCGCTGTATTTGGAGGGATATGCGGACAGGCCATGACGTCTTTTATAGATGATAAACCAACTTTATTTCTGATGAAATCAATAAATTCTATGGGAGGATGTGCTTCTTTCCCCGTACAAACATACCCATTATCCCAGGAGTAAACATAGAGTTTTTTCTTAAACACAAGATCTTTGATGCCGCGAAGCCGAAACACAGGGTCATCAAAATGTTGTACGGCAATGAGTTTTTCTTTGTCTGCCTTTCCGCGTTGCGCATACGTGATGTCTCCGGTGGGAAACGTCAGTGCTGCGAGGTACGGTGCCTTTTCCGAGATTGCAAGTAAATATGTTCCAGCGAGAGCGCCATCTAAACCTTTTTTATGTGACAGTTTCTCGAGTTTTTTTTCGTCAGTGCAATATTGATGTATTCTTTTTAGTTGTTTTCGAAGTTTCTGAAAATACTTTTTACTATCTTCTGTGCAGGTTGGGAGGATGAGAAATGGATCTTCTTGTAATTTTTTTGCGTTTTCTATGAGGTATTTCTCTTGTGATTTCGGTGCGGTCCGTGCAAAGCTTCTGGTCATTCTTTGTTTCTTTGCCATTTAATGAAACGATAAAAGGAGAGGTGTTAAAGTATATTGTGGTAGGAAAGAGTAGAAATTCTCGCATTATACCAGGAGAAACGTCACTCCAACGAGAATATTAGATAGGTGATCTCGCCAGGTTTTTATCCCTCTTCTATGAATTGTTGTCCAAATATTTATATGAAACATGGTATATAGAGATAGGAATAGGAAAAAATATGAAGAACAATAATTGCGTTTGGAAACATCGATTTCTGCGGAGGAACACGAGGTTTGTGTATCCTATCGTCCTCTGCCTTGTCGTAAGCGTTCTACCGTTTTCTGCAGCGTCAATCTCAGTACCTGGGACTGTAGTACCTTATTCTTATATGATATCATCGCAGAAGGGTGGGTGGGAGCCCCTAGAAAGTGGAGTAACGCAAGACCTCAATAGTATTTTTTTTATCTGCTTGAATAGAGGTTCAGTGGTTGGAGACGAGGGAGTCATCCTCCATACAGGTGATGGGGGACACAACTGGACTGCGCAAAATTCAGGTGTTATGGATAACCTCTATGACATATTCTATTACGATTATAGCATCATTTTGGCTGTTGGGGCGAGTGGTACAATCCTCTCTACGAATAATTCTGGAGGGAACTGGACGGTAATACAGACAGGGATGATGGGTACGTATTATGGTGGGCAGATGATAACGGATACGATAGGTGTTGCTGTTGGTGTGAACGCGATATTCCAACCGTTCTTCACACGAACGAACGATGGGTGGGACACCTGGCAGTCAACGAGTTTTTACATTGAACATGATAGTGTGTCGTACGAAGGGTGGCTTAGTGATGTGTATTTCATGAACGACTCTGTTGGTTTTGCGACAGCGGTTGTTGACCTACCTGCAGGTGGTGCTATTGTCCGAACCACTGATGGAGGGAGTACATGGGATACCGTGTATTTTTCTAATGAGGAACTCTTCGGCATTGATTTTACCTGGGAAGGTATTGGATATGTAGTAGGGAATCATGGTGTTATTTTGCAGACACTTGATAGTGGTGACACGTGGAATGGTTTAGAAAGTGGAGGAAATAGCGCTATACATGCAATTGATTTCTCCTCTGAGACCAAAGGAACCGCAGTGGGGGACAATGGAATCATCGTGAGAACCCAAAACGAAGGATCTACCTGGACGCAACAAACAAGCGGAACAACCCTCAATCTTCTGGGAGTACAATTTATCTCGGAGCGGATCGGTTTTGCTGTGGGGGAAAACGGTGTGCTTCTACGTACGACCACCGGAGGTTTTCCTGATGATATCATTCCACCAGAGACGAATTGCACGTTGACAGGTACCCTGGAAGGGGATATCTACATCAGCGATGTGACGGTCAGCCTCTCTGCAACCGATGACATCTCTGGTGTCGCTTCAACGGTATACAAACTTGATGATGACTTGTGGACTACCTATGCAGATCCGTTCCTTGTATCCACTGATGGAAACCATACTCTGTATTATTACTCCATAGATAATGCAGGGAATGCTGAGGAGGAAAAAACCTGCGAGTTTGCCATCCACTATCCGCCTGATATTAATGTTACCATCACCGGTGGATTTGGCATCAGTGCGACCATTAAAAATCTTGGCACCGTGGATTTGACGAATGTCTCCTGGGATCTTATGCTTGATTACGGAATCATTCTTTTTGGGAAACAAAAATCAGGAATCGCTGACATCAAAGCAGGGAGTCAAGTAATTCTGAAATCACTGGTGTTTGGGTTCGGTAAACCAACCATTACTCTTACGATTTCCTCCTCTGAAACAACTGTGCATGGGAGTGTCTTTTTGTTCTTTGTTCGTATATAATCAAGAATCCTGTCAGATGGTTGTCTAGGCTATTTTCTTAAAAAAGGGTGTTCGATGGATAGAACGAGTGTATTTCCGATACCTTAAAAGAAGGATAATACTATCCAGTCATAGTGGTACTATGAATGTGTATGATATGATTATCTCTCGAAGGACGATCCGTCGGTTTCACCAAAAACCTCTCGACCTTGAATTACTAAAAAAATTTGTCAATGCTGCTAGGTTGGCACCCTCAGCAGCGAATCTTCAGCCACTTGAATATATCATTGTCACTGAAAAAAAGCTGTGCGCTCAGCTATTCGAGACATTAGGCTGGGCAGCATATATTCAACCAAAATGGACTCCAAGTGAACACGAACGACCAACTGCGTATATCGTAGTCCTTGTGAAAGATATCAAGAATCCCTATTATCAACGTGATGTTGGTTTTGCTACAGAAAATATCGTACTAGCTGCTGAGGCTGACGGCCTGGGAAGCTGTATTTTATGTAATATTAATCGTGAGAAGATACAAAACATCTTCAAGATACCGCAAATCATTACAGTTGATTCGGTAATCGCGCTTGGCTATAAGGCAGAGAAATCGGTCGTTGAAGACATGGACGATTCGGTGAAATACTGGCGAGATGAACACGATGTCCTGCATGTCCCGAAACGGAAATTAGACGATATCATCCACATCAACAAGTTTTCATAAAAATGGATGTGAGAAAACAAAACGTTAAAATCGCTGTTTTCATATACCCTAAGCCATGAGAGAATACAAGATAAAGAAAGGACATAACCTTGATCTTAATGCACTTGTTTCCCGATATTTTGGGGCAAAAGGCGACATCGTAAAAGGGATGCAGTTCTCAGTAGAAGGGATTGGCGACGTTACCATGAAACAGGACAAAAGCTCGCTGGTCATTGACATTGTGCCCCCTAAGAAAGTATGTAATGATTACAACATCATCAAGAAATGGAACGAGTTTCTCTTTGAGGCTACAGGCAAGGATACAAAAGAACGGAAAAAGGATTTTGGAAGAGTTTAATAAGACGGAAAAAAGAACTCCTGGTTTTGAGATCATTATCATAATCGGTGCAATAGCGTTGGTCATGTTTTGGAGACGAAAAAGGATCATGTAAAAACGCTGTGTTTTTCTGCGGGAATGTCAGGATGAGACAAAAAATATATACCCCCAATGGTGTTATCGGGGACGGGTGAGGTAAAAAAATATGGTAGATGATAAATGTAGTAAATGTGGTGCTGAAATACCAACGAACTCCAAGTTTTGTTTGGATTGTGGAGCAAAAGTCGGGAGAGAAATACGACCAGTAAACGAGCCGGTCCATCAAGTGTTTCACTCTCTGTTCTCCAAAAACCTAATCGTCGCGGCAATCCTGCTCGGTTTACTTTTCATATGGATTGGAGCCCTTATCTTACCGTTTAGTACGGATTTGACCGGTCTCCGGGCTGCGCAAACCCTGAACTCCTTGGGATTCTTTATTGTCGGGGCGTTTCTGATAGGCGGCGGAGTCGTGAACGACATCATGGATAAATACGTAAGACTGGGCATGATTGTCATCGGCGTGTACATGATAACGTCGGTGCTCTCGCTCGTATCCCTGATTTCATCTTTCGGCTCGTCTATAAGACCATATTAAAGAGACGTCACGACTCTATCCTGCAACTCTAATCGCTAGTAATTTAGGTGATCTAGTTGCGTTTTTTTCTTTTTTTTCTTTATTAAATTTTATAAACGGTTAACACAAAACCTGTGTTTTTAAGGATATGTTTTTAAAGAAGAAAATGCTTCAAAACATGAATTGGGAGAGTAAAAGGATTATGCGAATAAATAACTATTTAAAAGAGAGAATGGGTATAGCTCCTTAAAAGAAAAAAGAATAAGAATCTCGCAGTTTTGTTTTTTTTTTGCGAACCTATGAGAATTTTATTTTTTTTTACTTTACACGTTTCAGACTTAATTGTTTGAGGAGGTGATTTAAACGACCACAAAACAAAAACGGAAAGATAAAAAGATTCGGAAGAATAGAATGAAACGAAAAAGAACTAAATTGGAATAATTCTTCTTTTATTTTTATCATCATTATTCATTAGCACGAAAGTTGGGTTTCTAAGGGGTATGTTTTTAAAGAAAATATTGTTACAAATCGGTAGGTGGAGGCAAAGGTTACGAAGATATGTGATGTATGTCATCTATTCATAAATATCGGTAAGACCGTCATATTGATGGATTCTTCAAACCACCAAAAAACATTTTGTTATAAGTGCTATAAAAGGATGCCAAAAGAACAGAAAAAACAATACTCTTTTATTGAAGGCAGCAAATTAGATGTGGGAGGAGCAACAGGGGTCTTCGTATTCGGAGGAATCCTTGGTGATGCTGTTGGAAGTTCAGGAACAAAATATGGTGAAAACTGGGCAGCCAAACGCAGCAAAAAGAAGTACGGTTACACTCAGAAAGAAATGGATGACTTTAGTATCGATGTTTTTGATATGCACGCTGGATTGTTGAATGATTCTCAGCACCGAGCAGTCATGGATAAATTCGAAAGCAAGACCAATTCAAGGTATTATAAAAAATATATACAGGATAAGGTCCGATGATTTAAACCGTGTTAATGCTTCTCCTTTTTTCTTCTGTAAATCCTGCTTTACATTCAACATATAGGGTTGTAAGGATTGATTTTATAAAGCGATTAATGTTTATGCAACTGTAAGAGAGGGGATAAAGGAATGACAACTTTTGGACAACGTGTTAAAAAGGCGTGGAAAAATATCAATGAAATAAAGCCGAAAAAAGATGAAAAATAAACAAACGCATGACCACTTTCATTCTTGAATTTAACAAACCCTTTCATTAACTTATTCTCTTT
>JADBLO010000054.1 GCA_014894395.1 Thermoplasmata archaeon | reverse complement strand
AAAATACAAACTGCTGAAGACACTTAACATTTATTCAAGTGCGAAACTCAGGTTATTAAAGATTATTTTAATACTGGTTTATTCAAAATGAAGATATTAATAAGTCATATTGAAGGCGTAATTAAGAATCAGACTGTAAAATATCTTCCAACATGATTGCTGAATTTATTGCACAATTCATACCGATACCAGGGGCTTTTACACAGTCACCAATAAGATACAAATTTTTAATCGGTGTCCTAATATCTGGTTTTATATCATTTATCGTTTTTGCAACACCATCAAGATGCCACACTGCAGGATACAGAGCCCACCGAAGATGCGAAAAACAATCTGGCATAAGACGCTTAAGATTTGTATCCAACAATTCTTTGAGTTTTTCTAGTATTTTTTTATTTCGAGCTTCTGCGGGAGTACAAATAATATATGCTTGAACGAGATGATGTGAGGGCGGAGCTAAACCTGATTGAGGTAAGGCAGTCATAAAATCAATCATGCCTACTGCGTCATTTCCTTCTATACCTACATCTCTTTCAATAAAAAGAAATGTTTTCCCAAGTAATTGTGGGTTAATTCTATCGAGAGAATAATACGCGCATAAACCCCCCGTTCCCTTTAGCGTCTTTATGTATTGAACGTATTTGGCAGGAAACTGCTTTTCATCTGAAATTGTAAAAAGATGCTGAACAAGCATAGTTGAGACAACGGTTTTACATGAATATTCTTCGTTATGAACGATAACCCCTGTTGCTTCATTATTATTAATAATGATCTTAGATACTGGACTATTAAGAATAACTTCGCCGCCGTTTCGTTTAATGATATCGACGAAGGTTTGAGATATACTATGAAGACCATTTTTAGGGTAACCCACCGGTTTTGATCCCTTGACAAGAATTTTTTGAGCTCTAAACATTTCTCCAGTTGAAATACTATCAAGATCATTGACCGTCGATATCGCACGAGAAAAAACCTCTAAGGTTATTTTCATTTTTCCTTTTCCATATTTTTTAATGGTCTCTGTCATTGGTACATTGTCTAATTTTTTCATTGTTGATTCACCAGAAAACACCAACCGTACTATCTGTGGTATCATTCTGATTTTATCACTTCGAGAAAGAAACGGGATGTCAAAACCATTTTCTTTTATAAAACCAGTGTTTGATTCAAGCATGTCAATTGGTTCATCGAATTGAGCAAGAACACTTCGAAGTGTCGATACCGCCCCACCGCCAACCGCATGAAACCCCAAATCTAATGTATATCCTTTGAGCAATTTTTTATTAAATATTGATTCAACAGATGGGTCAGAAAATGGAATATTCATATTATAGCGAGAAAGAAGCTTTGTATGCGTTTCCATAGAAAGGGTATCCCCGTTCAGTGAAAGTGCCCTACCGCCGATCACTGATTCTCCTTCGAATATTTTAACTGTATAGCCTTTTTTTGTGAGTAGTGCACCGGCTGTTAAACCACTAATTCCTGCCCCAATTATACAAATATCTGATTTTTTCCCATCAATCATTTTAATTCCGGACCCGACTAGTTTTTTATCAAGTAATGATGCGAGGACTGATATTATCTAAATGTTATATATCTATCGTTACTACTGTTGGTGATGTCAATTGGCAAACCTTGGCATCTCACATGGTTTTTGGTTGTAAAATTGTTCCATGTAATACGACATTTGAGAGAACAAAACCTAATGGTGGTAAGAAAATAAGCAAACCTGTCCATGGGTTAAGACTCATTAACATAATGGGTACAAGCGTGAAATTAAAAATGTAATAAATGCCAATAAATTGTATGGCTCTAGATCTTTTAAAATGTTTCATGGAAAGAATTTTATATGTCGGTATAAACATTGAAACTGCAATGATACTTAATATTATTAATTGAAAATACCGTAAAGTGGAAGAATCATTAAAGTCTTTTATAATAAAAAGTGGAATAAATATTAATACCGTATTTGTTATCTGAATCGTATAAGTAAGTATTTTAAATGCCAAAGAAGTCTTCAGGTTTCCATTTATAACTCTTACACCCAATTTTATAGCAAATGTTTTTGCACCGATGTTAAAATCGTTTTCAACATCTTTAATGCCACCTGCTACAATTTGCATGTAAAGGACTTGAATGGTTCCTAAGATGCATACTAGCCAAGCTATTGGTGTAATTTTATCGATAGTATTGACTACCGAAATGGCGCCATACAAAATTATAAAGAAGATACCTAATGCAATGATGAAATCTGCGAAAGAAAATTTTTTACTGGTTACATCATAGAGTGTTACAAAAAATGCTGAAATTGCCAGAATGATCAAAGGAGTATAGCTTTGAGTTACATATGCAAGATATAATGAAAGGATAAACGCGGCTATTAATGATGTGAATGCAAGAATCCATGCTTTTTTTATTGAAATCGTACCAGATACCAGTGGACGTATGCTTATTTCTCTAGATGATTTATCGATTTTATAATCAAGTATGTCGTTGAGAATAAATCCATAGGCATGTCCTAAAAAACCTATTAAAAATAAAAGGAAAAGAAATGGAAGATCGTATTGTTTCATGGCAATAGCGCCCATCACTGGTGATATCCCTGTTAAAACCGCGTTGAATGACCGTACAAGTTTCAGGTATTCTCGTATCATACCGGAATCTTAGAAAAGGAAATAGTATAAAAATCCATCGATAGGAACTACGTTATGGAAATTTGAGGAACTCTGCTATGTAGAGATTGTCGATTGATTCGGTTTCTGAATCAATGGTTACTGAACCAGTACACTTCACATGGTATCTCCAGTAATCCATTAACGGAAAGATTTTAACATGATGAATATCAACGGTTTTCATCGTTACATGAAGTGTGATCGTGTTGGTTTCGGCATCGAGAATGAATACATGTGGTATCATTTTCCCGTTTTCTTCAGAGATATCTCTCGCAGTCAAGCGTAAATTCCTTGGTGGTACATTGATGTATCCCTTATGGATTGTATTAATGACAAGGAGAGGTTGAACTTTTACTGTTGTTCTTAGTATGTTAGCCCAGGTAATGGCAGTGCGATCTGAATAGATTTTTCCCCAGTACCATCCGATGTTTTTCAATGCGAAGATCTTTACATTCCAATTGTGATCGTGGTATCCACTTCCTTGGATGGTGATGGTCTCTTGTTGTATTGTAATCGTTCCAGTTACCTGAGCTCGTGGGAGAGCTACTGCCCACCAGTCGTCTGCTTCGTGTTTCCCTTTCCATCCTTTAGTCGTTCCGATAAACCGGAATTCTGCAGCGACCTCGTCCATTTTAATTGAGATATCATAAATGAGATTTCCTGTCTTTTCATCAGAGTATCCTTTCATTACGGTTCTTTCAGCTATTTTTATAAATGGTTTCTCCTTTGATATCTCGACGTCTTTGAGACGATGTATTTTTCGTTTGTGAACAACAAGATGTCCCCCTTTATAAATATCGAATCGGACAAAAAGAATGCTCAGTTTCAATCCACTCAGAATTCGAGCACTAAATTGGATACTATACCCATCGTTGAGTGCAGCGTCAAAATACCACCATTCTGTGAACTGTAGTCCTTTTGATCCATGGTAGGCATCGTCTTTGAGGATGATATCTTGAGGGGAAAATTCGAAGGTATCTATTGTTTCTTCGAACCGATTGGTTGGCGTTGCATTACTTATATTGCGGTCGTTCATCAAAACAGAAAAAGAAAGCAAGTAATTAATTTTTCTCACGAATAGATTCCTCCTTTTTAGAAAAAATTTTCATATGTTCAGTATAATTTTCATCAATATAATATCGTTGGGTAACTTTTTTATTATCTACTGTATTTATCTTCCCTGATATTTCATGGACTGGAAAATAAAATTGGTTGGTTATTTCCGACTGATGCGATTTCAATCAGCTGCGTCAGAATCGTTACTATTTCTTATCGGTGCGTTACTGATGGGGCAACATGACCCCTGGCCGTTACTGATTTTATTCTGTATCGGGGTTCTTTTTCATATTTATGGATTTGTGTTAAATGACTATGCAGATATCGAAGTTGATAAGAAATCCGTTGACCTGAAGAAAAAACCTTTGGTGAGCGGTCTTATCCCGAAGCAACATGCACTTATTATTACATTCATGGCAGCTGTTTGCACTTATATTCTTACCATTGCGTTCTTTTACTCGGTCTTTTCGGTCTTGATCTTGTCCTTTGCCCTCCTTTTAGGGGGTATCTACGATTACTTCGGGAAAAAAATTTCTCATATCTCTGATATTTTTGTCGCTGGAGCCATTGCATTTACTATTTTATTCGGAGCAAGTACTGTCTCATCAAACATCACCATTATCATTTATATCATAAGCCTGATGATATTTGTTGGGATTGTGTTTGCCAATGCTGTTGAAGGTGGTTTAAAAGATGTGGATCATGATTACCTTGGTGGAGCAAAAACCATCCCGACACTCTTAGGTGTGAAAGTCGCAGATGGGCGTTTACTCATGACCAAGCGGTTTCTGGTGTTTGCCTACGGTCTAATCGCTCTATGTTTTCTTTTACTAATTTTTCTTTTTATGCAACCAGCGATAAATTTCTTTGATAGTGATTATCTTCGACAGAGTATTGTCGGTGTTTTACTGGTTGTAATCCTTTTTGTTTCATATAGATTCCTTTCGCTTTCATTGTTTAATCGATCAAAAATGAAACGTCTGTATGCAACTATTAATTCGCTTGCTGGAGTGGTATTACTCATTACGTTGTATCCATTTATAGGGTTGGAATATCTGGTGATTCTTCTTTTGATACCGATCACCTGGTATGTGATGTTTAATACTTTGCTCTATGGAAAACCGTTACAACCAGATGTGTAGAAGTACAAATCTTTAAGAATACGTTACCGTATCTTTTTTCTTCATGATAATAACTAAACAGAAAAACCTCGAGGAGATTCTTCGAGTTCTCGGGAATGGTCCTGTTTTTCTTATTGGATGTAGTGAATGCGCAACTCTTTGTCATACGGGTGGTAAAGATGAAATTGGTGCGATGAAAGAGGCGCTTGAAAAAAGGAAAATACCGGTGTCCGGTTGTATTATTTTAGATCCGGCGTGTCATCTAAATAACAATAAACGCATGTTGAAAGAGTATAGTAAGGAAATTGACCGCTCAGATAAAATCCTTGTTTTTGCCTGTGGGAATGGTGTACAGACGGTAGCAGAACTCTTTGCTGAAAAAGAGATTCTTACGGGGACCGATACCCTTTTCTTAGGCGAAATCTCCCGTGGTAATGAATTTGACAAACGGTGTATGCTTTGCGGGGAATGTCTCTTGGATATCTTTGGAGGGTTTTGTCCTGTTACACGATGTCCAAAATCCATGTTGAATGGTCCTTGTGGTGGATCTTCTGGTGGGAAATGTGAGATAAGTTCGGAGATGGAGTGCGTCTGGGATCGCATCTATCAACAATTGAAAAACAAAGGGAAGTTGCAGGTCATAGACGTTATTCAGAAACCAAAGGATTGGTCGAAAGCAGTGGAGATGAAGAGGAGAGTCTAACGTGAGCTATCGGAGTAACCTGGAGAAGATTCTCTCAGAAGGACGGTTTGTGGTCACCGCTGAGATTGGACCCCCGAAAGGTTCTGATGCGAAAAAGATACGTGACAAAGCTGAGATTGTTAGGGGATCTGCTAATGCTTTTAATATCACGGATAATCAGACTGCGGTCGTACGGATGTCGAGTCTTGCCGGGTGTGTGATTCTCCTTCAGATGGATTTGGAGCCTATCATGCAGATGACGTGCCGTGATAGGAATCGTATTGGCTTGCAGAGTGATGTGCTTGGTGCTGCTGCACTTGGGGTAAGAAATATTCTGTGTCTTACTGGTGATCATCAATCGTTTGGGAATCATCCTGCTGCGAAGGGTGTTTTTGATGTCGATTCGATACAACTTCTTCAAATCATTAAGAACATGCGGGATGCGGGGGTTTTTCAGAGCGGCGATCCTTTGCTTGCTGAACGACCAAGTGTGTTTCTTGGTGCTGCAGCAAATCCGTATGCTGACCCGTTTGAGATTCAGGTTGATCTTCTGCGGAAAAAAATTGACGCCGGGGCGGAGTTTATTCAGACGCAGAGTGTGTATAATGTGGAAAAGTTTGCGAGATGGATGGATGATGTTCAGTCGCAGGGGCTTGATAAGAAAGTCCATATTCTTGCTGGTATTACTCCCTTGAAATCGGTAAGGATGACAGAGCGGATGAAATTTCATGTTCCTGGCACTGATGTTCCTGATGTGGTATATCAGCGCATGAAAAATGCTTCTGATCCTGCGAAAGAGGGGTATACGATTGCGTTAGAAACCATTCGGGAACTGAAGATTCTCCCTGGGATTCATGGTATTCATATCACTGCTCTGTTTTGGGAAGAGATTATTCCTGCTCTTGTAAAGGATGCAGGATTGTTTCATCAGATATAATGTCTTAGACTTTTTATTTTCTTGTACACATTTTTTGTTATCTGTTGAGTTTTGTTGTCATTTTATCATTTTGAGATTTTAACGGCTAACCTTTAAATAAAGAATTGACAACAATTAACATGTTAATAGGAGACAATGTATGGATGGGATGAGGTGGCCGAGGAGAGTTCATAAAAAATTCTTCATCATCGGTATGTTGATTCTCATCACTGCGATGGTAATGGCCACCCAATATGCCGTGACAAAACTCGGGTACGACTTTAATATCGTTCACCCGTCTAACGGCAATCTTCGGTTTATCGGATCGGATAATTCTTCTGATGGAGTACGTCTCCTGAGAGTTGCTGGTACAAACAACACGAAAGCTTCAGTAAAACTGGTATTCGGTAACCTAAGCACCAATCAAACATTCACGTATACAGCAGCGTTTGGAATTGTCAACGAAGAAAAATTCGCGGTAAACATTACTCATATCAATGTGACTTCTTCCAATTGGACGTATATGAAGATATGGCTTCATGGAGACCGTGATGCTGATGCAGGTTCAAACATCAGTGATCCTAGCGGTGTCTTCATGTTTAACAATGGAACCATTGTCAATGCGAGTAACGCTACTGCATGGGTCCTAGCTGCTGGAAATAACAACGCAAGCGACATGTGTAGCAATGTTTCTGACAGAGTGAACAACAGCTGTAATACTACTTGGGATCAGACCTCTCATGTTCGATTCTCAGAAAATGATACAAACGCTACCAGCGGTCTTTCGGATTATGTTTGGATTCAGATAACCATAGAAATCATTAATGTTGTTGATTACGCTGGTCCGCATAGCGGTACTATCTTTATAAATTTCGAAGCGGAACTCTCCCCTTAAAGACATGGTTTACCCCACTTTTTTCAAATTTTTTCCAAAATACTCTGGTTCCAACTTACTTTTATCTGTACGAACTGATAACAATATTAATATATTTCGTAGGTTATATAATGATAAAATTGATTCAGGGGTGTATACTTCCACGAACAACAGAGGGCATTGAGTATTTTGTGGATAAAACGGAAGATCAAAGAACATGTTGGACCAACTCGGAAGAATCATTGAAAAAAGACCATGGCTCGTGGTCCTTATAATAGTTCTCATAACGATCGGTTTCTCCGTGTTCATCCCCTCTTTGGAGTTCAAAACAAACTTTGAGGATTTCGCACCAGACAATGAACAAGTAAAAGCAAACAGCCGTATCTCTGAATATTTTGGGATGAGCCAACAAACCGTGATTCTTTTTATACAAAAAGAACAAACGGAAAGCACGATCACAACACAGGCATTACGAGACCAGTACGATCTTCAAAAAGAGCTTGCAGAGATTCCTGGAGTCAACGGAACTATTTCGATTACCACGTTCGTTGATGTCATTTGCCAAATGGAATTTAATAAAACAGTGGATAGCTGTACCGATGAACAACTACAGACCGCGATACACGATCTTCTCAACGAACCGCCATCTGGAGAAATGGCGCTATTAAGAACGGATGATCCAGATGAACCAATTGATTACTATCGATTACCTCTACTCTCAAAAGGGCAGGCAGTGGAAAGCGCTGATATTAAGAACTGTTACCTCTTAAAAGATAATATAACTCTTACCTTTTCCTTTGAAGTTTCTTCACTTTCAGACCTTCCATCACCTTTGAAACCCCCCTTCAAACGAGTAAATACCATGGAATGGTACCTGGAATTTGAAAACTCGTTACTCCCACCTGGATTTGATATGGGATATCAGATTGCTGCACGGATTGAACCAACGGTTCCACGTTGGGAAATTGGTAACGGATTGCTCGGGAATCTTCGACAACTTATACAAAAAAACCGAAACCACGAACTCACATCGTATAAAAAAACAGCGTATCTCTGGATCAGACCTCCCGGACAAGAAATGTTTTTCCCTGTTCAACTTCGTACGGGAAATGTTACCTTTGATTCCGTTACAAATAGGATTAATGTCATCGTCTCACGACAGGAACTCAGCAGCTTTGGTATCGCTCTTCAGTTTGGGTCGTTTGAACTTCCCGCGAAACTCACGAATTTTTCTGCAGGGGTACGATACTATCAAACCCCCTTGCTCCACCGACCAGGCGGACGTATTGTTGTAAACACCAGTTTTTTATTTGATCGCATCGAACGACTCCAGAAACGACCTCTCCTTGGTACACTTGTATCACGTGTCTTTCAAAAATACGACATTAATCTTGATGATTTTTCAGGTCTTACTGAGAATATGCAAGGTACCGACTTTCTTCCAGATACTTTCTCATTAGCCACAATTCAAACGCTCTGGACTCAGGCTGATATTGCACCAGATACTGGTGTTTCTACAACCGTATTTCCCTTGATACCACAGTTATTTAGAGATTTACGAGTAAATGCCTTATCGTTCATTTCCAATGATTATATACAATTAAAAAGCCCAAAAGCAAGTATCATTATCGTTCAACTAGATTTGAAAAGTAGTGAAGCAGGGGAAATTGCACAAGTTAACAACAACATCGTCAATAAGATCAATGAGCTGAATAAACAATACAGTAGTATTTCTATTCAAGCAACTGGAGAAGGCATCGTAACTACACAGATAAACGACGTCGCGATGCAGGCAATGACGATAATTGGCCCTTCCATATTTATCATCATCCTCTGTATCTTGTTTCTTACATTTAGAAAACCATCTTATGTTCTTCTTCCTATTCTCGTGTTTGCCTTTTCGTGTGTGTGGCTGTTTGGAACCATGGCCTTGCTTGGTATCTCATTTAACATCATCGCGGTCGCACTTCTTCCCTTGAATATAGGGTTGGGGGTAGAATACTCCGTTAACCTCTTGTATAACTATCGAATAGAACTAAAAAAGGGACGAACGCCGGCGGAGGCAATCCGACTCTCCATAAAAGAAGTCGGTATTGCCATTTTTTTAGCTTGGTTCACCACGTTTGTTGCGTTTCTTTCGTTCCTCAGCGCGACTCTCCCACCGGTGAGAGACTTTGGGATATTCCTTGCTTTGGGTATCACCTACACCTTCATTATCACCATGACACTGCTGGTTGCACTTCGTTACATTATTGATCGGAGAAAGAAGACTAGCTCCGTAAAACCGAGCACGCATACATTCTCGATGACCAATACCATGGGACGACTTGCACAAATACTCCTCCGCCATCAGAAAAAAGTATTCCTTGTTACCATTCTTGTTTGTCTGGTGATGGGAACTGCGGTCACGCAGCTGAAATCAGGATTTAGTATGAACCAATTCATCCCACAGGAAAACCCAGCAATCAAACTATTTGCTCAGATCGGTGAAGAGTTCCCGTTTTCAAGTCAGGATCAAGAATATATTCTTATCGAGGGAAATGTTGCAACGATGCAAGCATTGAAAGGTCTTGCGACCACCCATGAGAAGATGAAGGATGATCAGTATGTTGCTCGAAAACCGGACGGAAGTACAAAAACAGAAAGCATTTATACCATGATCCAACAGGCAGTCGCAAATAACCAATCTCTTATTACCTTGTTTAATATCGATGAATCCACACATCTACCGAAAACCGACGCAGATGTCTACCAGTTCTATGATTACTTATCTAATAGTGTCGAGTACGGGGTGCAAGTACAAGGTGTTCTCCATAAAGATGGAGACGAGTATACGGCAACGATTCTTCGTGTGTATGTTGATATTGGCTCTGATAGCGATGATATGACAAAGCAGTTTGAACAACTGGATAAAGATTTATACGATGATGTAGCAGCGTATGGTGATGCAAAATCCATTGTTACGGGTAACCTCCTGATCACTTTATCCATTCTTAAAAACATGACGGAAAGTCAAATCCTCTCCACCGGGATATGTTTCATTCTTGCCGCGATTATGCTTTCTCTTATTTATCGAAACCCGATCCTTGGACTGATTGCGATGATTCCTGTTACCATTTCTATTATATGGGTATTAGGAACCATGTACTTTATTGGTTATTCATTGAACATTTTAACGATCACGGTCACCTGCATCACCATTGGTGTTGGAATCGACTATGCTTGTTATATTACCGAACGATTCCGCTTGGTTGCCGATAAAACAGGGGATGTGACAAAAGCAGTCACCGAAACTATCTCCCGCACGGGCAGTGCTGTTCTTATCGCAGCACTTTCTTCTATGTTTGGATTTGGTGTCCTTGCGTTTGCTCCCATCCCACCACAGCAACAGTTTGGTATCATCACCGCAATCACGCTCCTCTACGCCTTTATCACTTCAATCTTGGTTCTGCCGCTGGTGCTTGCTCGATGGGCGAACTGGAGGAAAAAACGAAAAGGATACATGATCCATCCAGGTGCCCCAAAGGGATTGGACGGTATAGCTGAGGACTCTGAATATACCGATGAACAGTAAAGTATCTATAGGGAATGAGGATACCTGTGAAATAAAATAATTTAGGGGTTAAACTGTTATGCCGCAAAAACGGATGAAAAAAATTCTGGTGACCGGTGCCGTCGGTCAAATCGGCTCAGAACTGACGATGATGCTCCGGAAAAAATTTGGAAACGACAACGTGTTAGCCACTGGGAGAAAAACCAAACCAAGCCAAACTATTCTGAACTCAGGTCCCTTTGAGTTTATCGATATTGGTAAACGAGAGACAATTGAGAAAGTCGTAAAAGACTACGATATTGACACAATCTACAACATGGCCGCGATTCTTTCTGCGGTTGGAGAAGAAAAACCGTTACTGTGTTGGGACGTCAACATTAATGGATTGTATAATTGTTTAGAGGTTGCCCGTGAACATAGTATGGTTCGTGTGTTTGTTCCCAGCTCCATTGCAGCCTTTGGTCCAGAGACACCTCGAGATAATACACCTCAGGAGACAATTCTGAGACCAAAAACGATGTATGGAGTGACCAAGGTCGCGGGTGAGCTCCTCGGTGATTACTACGTGAAACGATTTAATCTTGATGTGCGAGGGGTCCGATATCCAGGCATCATTAGTAGTGAAACCCTTCCAGGTGGTGGAACCACAGATTACGCTGTCGAAATCTTCTACGAAGCGATTAAAAACAAGAAATACACTTGTTTTTTACGAGCTGATACCGCCCTTCCTATGATGTACATGCCTGATTGTCTGAAAGGAACACTTGATCTAATGGACGCAGATGTTTCCAAATTGAAACATCACTGCGACTTCAACCTTGCCGCCATGAGTTTTTCTGCTGAGGAACTTGCTACTGAAATCACAAAACATATCCCAGAGTTCACCTGTGATTACAAACCTGATTTCCGTCAGGCGATCGCTGATTCCTGGCCACGCTCCATTGACGATAGTGCTGCTCGAAAGGAATGGGGCTGGAAACCGAAGTACGGCCTTGCCGACATGACAAAAGATATGCTGCAAAAACTTGGCAAGCGTTACGAAGAAGGAAACCTCCTCGTTTCTTAATCCTTCTTTTTTTTCCTTTGTTTACTCCATGGAAAGTTTTATGTGCTACTCAGTATTCTCCTGTCTATTGTGAGGTGAACCAACGTTGCCGCAATTAGAAGATGTTGGAGTAATTATGAAAGGAAATATTGATGGAATTAGAGGATATTTGGGTGCTGATTCTGACTTTCTACTCAAGCATACATGTACGAAAATCAGAAAAGAATCCTTACATCTCCCTGGACCTGATTTTATCGACCAAATTTTTGTTGATACTGACCGACCAACCCCAGTGCTTCGTAACCTGAAATCATTGTTCAATCACGGCAGGTTAGCAGGAACTGGGTATCTTTCGATATTGCCTGTAGATCAAGGTATTGAGCATTCTGCTGCAGCATCGTTTGCCCCGAACCCGATGTATTTTGATCCGGAAAACATCGTGAAACTTGCGAGTCAAGGTGGTTGTAATGCGGTTGCGTCGACCCTCGGTGTTCTTGGCGCTGTCTCACGAAAGTATGCGCATAAGATCCCGTTCATCGTGAAAATCAACCATAGTGAATTACTTACATATCCAAATAATTTTGATCAAATCATGTTTGCAGGTGTCGAACAGGCGTGGGATATGGGTGCTGCTGCGATTGGTTGTACTATTTATTTTGGTTCTGAGGAATCAACCAGGCAGATCCAAGAGGTGAGTCAGGCGTTTAAGTACGCCCATGAACTAGGAATGGCAACGATCCTATGGTGTTATCTGCGGAATTCTGCGTTTAAAGTGGATGGAAAAGATTACCATACTGCTGCTGATCTCACCGGTCAGGCGAATCATCTTGGTGTTACCATTGAAGCGGATATTGTGAAGCAAAAACTCCCTGATATTAATGGTGGGTACGTCGCGCTTAATAAGGGTGGTGTGAAATACGGGAAAATCGATGAGAAAGCGTACACAGAGCTCTCGTCTGATCATCCTATTGACTTAACACGGTATCAGATCGCGAACTGCTATATGGGACGTGTCGGATTGATTAACTCCGGAGGTGCATCTGGGAAAGATGATTTTGGGCAAGCGGTACGAACAGCGGTAATCAACAAACGTGCGGGTGGCACCGGTCTGATTTCTGGGAGAAAAGCGTTCCAGAAGCCCTTTGAGGATGGTGTGAAACTTCTTCATGCGATTCAAGATGTCTACCTGTGCAAGGAGATAACTATCGCGTAAAGAAATACATTTTTTTTCTTTTTTTCTTTTAATAGCGGGTTTCTCACATTCCTTTTAGAAAAGAAACGTGTTTGATCCTTGCTTAGTAAATGAGTACTGCTTTCACACCTCTTGCATTTCGGATTGTTGAAAGTAACGTACCTGGGATTTGTTTTTCGGTGATGATGTAGAGTCGTGGTTCTTCAGTGAATTCAAAGTCATCGACGATTGCTTGCCTAATGCTGATGTTGTTGGTTGCGATGATGGTTGCGACATCAGCAAGTATTCCTGGCATGCTCGGGTCTGCGGGGATGATTTCGATCACACCCCATTTCATGTGAGGTGCGACTTCTTTGAGATGACATGTTGGTGCAAGATTGGAAAAAATCTTGAGAAGTTCCGGTTCTTTTGTGATGACGTCTCTGGTCGCGGTAACAGCACGACGGTCGACCTGGAATGCTCGTGCGATCTTTGAGTCAGCAAGTTCAATAGGACCGCAGTAGAAATTGTTGTTTTGTATTTTTACCCCGTATTCGAGCATTTTTTGTGCGATTTTTTTTCGTTGGGGGTAGGCGTTGAAGTAGTGTTCGATTTGCTTCCACATGGTATAAATTAGTACATTGAGAGTATATAAATACTGTCCTTTTTTTCTTTTTTTCATCCTATAATGTATAAAAATATACATTGACGTACAATTTTAGAAATATTTATATAGTTACCAAAACAAAACAAGTACCCATGAAACGAACAAAAATCATACTTGACGAAAATGACATTCCAAAAAAATGGTACAACATCCAAGCAGACCTCAAAACACCCATGGATCCACCACTCCACCCACAAACCAGACAACCCATCAGCCCAGATGATCTCAAAGCAATCTTCCCCATGGAACTCATCAAACAGGAAGTCAGCAGAGACCGATACATTTCCATTCCATCTGAGGTCAGAGAAATCTACCGTATCTGGAGGCCATCCCCACTCTACCGAGCGCGACGACTTGAAAAGGCGCTCAAAACACCAGCAGAGATCTACTATAAATGGGAAGGAGTCAGTCCTGCTGGAAGCCACAAACCAAACTCAGCAGTACCACAAGCCTACTACAACAAAAAAGCAGGCATCGAACGACTCGTCACTGAAACCGGAGCCGGACAATGGGGTTCAGCCCTTGCGTTCAGCACCCAACTCTTTGGGCTTCAATGTCGCGTCTATATGGTGAAATGTAGCTACGAACAAAAACCATACCGACGAATCCTCATGGAAACATGGGGCGCTGAAGTCTTCCCTAGTCCAACCACGCTGACCAATGCTGGCAGAGAAACCCTTAAAAAAGACCCTCAAACCCCAGGAAGTCTTGGGATCTCCATCAGTGAAGCGGTAGAGGATGCAGCAACCCATGACAATACAAACTATGCGCTTGGTTCTGTACTCAATCACGTGATATTACATCAAACCGTGATTGGCTTAGAGCTCAAGAAACAGTTCGAACTTATGGACAAATACCCGGATATCCTCTGTGGATGTGTCGGCGGTGGAAGCAATTTTTCTGGAACGAGCTTCCCTTTTGTACGTGACAAAATCATAGGGAAAAAACCAGATCTGAAAGTCGTCTCCGTTGAGCCATTCGCCTGCCCCACCCTCACACAAGGAGAATACCGATACGACTACGGCGATTCTGTTGGTCTCACACCCCTTTTAAAAATGTACACCCTCGGTCATGATTTTGTCCCCGCTGCTATACACGCAGGAGGATTACGATATCATGGTGATTCACCGTTGCATTCCAAACTCACCAAAGAAGGATACATGGACGCGCTCGCCTACAATCAACAAGAGGTATTTGAGGCAGCGATGTTGTTTGCACAAACTGAAGGATTCATTGTAGCACCGGAATCAGCACATGCGGTACGAGCAGCAATTGATTTTGCAAAGATGTGCAAAAACAAAAACGAAAAGAAAATCATTGTATTTACCAACAGTGGTCATGGACATTTTGATCTAGCTGCTTACGACGCGTACCTGAACCATAAAATTGTGAACGGTGAATATAAAAAACCCCTGGTAAAGACAGCGCAATAGTATCTCTTTTTTTTCTTTTTTCTACCTTAAAATGTGTTACACCGCTAGGTTTATGTACCACCGTAGTTCTTAATAAAGGGGATTTGATATCCTCTTTTAACTGTTGGATTTCTTGGGTTAGGAACTATGAAGGAATTAGACATTACCAAACTACGACACGGAACCGATCTTGTAAAAAAAGGGTTTGCCAAGATGCAGAAAGGTGGTGTTATCATGGATGTCACTACCGCAGAACAGGCAAAAATAGCGGAGAAAAGTGGCGCAGTGGCAGTGATGGTTCTCGAGAGAGTCCCTGCTGATATCAGGGCTCACGGGGGTGTCGCACGTATGGCCGATCCTACCATTATTAAAGAGATCATCAACACAGTCAGTATTCCCGTGATGGCAAAAGCAAGAATCGGGCATTTCGTCGAAGCACAAGCCTTAGAAGCACTTGGCGTAGATATGATCGATGAATCCGAAGTACTGACCCCTGCAGACCCCTTCTACCATATCGATAAACGAATCTTTACTATTCCGTTCGTCTGCGGCTGTCGAAACTTGGGTGAGGCATCCCGGCGTATCTGGGAAGGTGCGGCAATGATCCGCACAAAAGGAGAAGCAGGCACCGGCAACATCATTGAAGCAATTCGACATCAACGCATGGTGACAAGCATGACCCGAGCATTAAGATCCATGCAAACAACAAAGTTACAAAAAGTAGCAGACGAATATTGTCAAAGCTACGTGACCTCGTTTAAAACCTTAACAAATCAGGAAGTTGACGAAAAGACGGTTGTGTTTGGTGATTCGACATATAGCACTCTTAAGAAAGAGGTTTATGAGGTTTTAAAAGAAATCAAAGAACTGCAACGTCTCCCGGTTGTTAATTTCGCTGCTGGGGGGATTGCGACACCAGCGGATGCAGCAATCATGATGCAGTTAGGGAGTGATGGAGTATTTGTCGGGTCAGGTATTTTCAAATCTAAAAATCCTGAGAAACGAGCAAAAGCAATCGTAGAAGCAGTTGCTCATTATGATGAGCCAGAGAAGATTGCAGAAGTCAGCAAGAATCTTGGTGAGGCGATGCTTGGTATTGAAATTAGTACGATCCCAAAAGATCAACTTCTCCAGGAGCGAGGTTGGTAGCAATAGTCACAATTGGTGTATTGTCTCTTCAGGGTGCCGTGTCTGAACACCTTGTATCGATGAATCGTGTTTTAAAAGAAAAAAAACAACCTGGGCAGGCCATCTTGGTTCGAAAACCACGTGATATTAATGCTTGCGATGCGTTGATTATTCCTGGTGGAGAGAGTACTACGATTTCTCGGATTTTAGTCAATTCAGGGATGCATGATGCGATCCGTCAACGCATGAAACAGAACAATATTGCTCTTATGGGGACTTGTGCTGGATGTGTCATCCTTGCCAAAGAACTGACTGATACAAAGGCTGACGTGCAACTCTTGCAGGCGATGGATATGCAGGTCGAACGGAACGCGTTCGGCAGGCAAAAAGAGTCCTTCGAAAAATCGGTGGAGATTAAAGGGTTTACAACGCCTTTTAACGCGGTTTTTATCCGTGCGCCATGTATCACAAAAGTTTGGGGCTCTTGTGAAGTTCTAGCTACAGTAGAAAAAGAAATAGTTATGGCCAGGCAGAATAACTACCTGGCGTTGTCGTTTCATCCTGAACTCACCGATGATCTCAGGATTCATCGATATTTTTTAGAGATGTTATAATTACGCCTTCATGATTGCAAGCAGGAAGATACCAAGAGCGATAAGTGCTCCAACAACAGCACCAATCACCGCGATAATCCCGTTTACAATCGTCCCTGAAAAGTTCAGGAGTTCAACTGGTGCTCCCATGAAACTTAAAAGGTTTGCACCCCAGAGGAATATTACTCCGACAAATAATCCGATAACGATCAAGATTGCTCCAACTGCTCTGCTTTTACCAGACCCAAAATAGGCGGTAAAGATACCTGCGATTATACTTGCTATTGCAAACACCAGCGTCATCATGCTTAGAAAATATTGTACTAATCCTTCCATTTTTTTTCACTCCTTAAAATTTCGTTCCCGTTAGCGTTTTTGTATCTATCACTCCTTCAATAGTTCGTATCTTGTTTACCACAATATCGCCAAGGCTTTCGAAGTCATCTGCCTCGATTTTTGCGATGAGATCATATTCTCCAAATAATGGATGGAGTTCAATGATCTGTGGTACCTTTGAGAGTTTATTATACACCTCATGCTCATGTGCGGGCGCGGCACTTATTAGGACGAACCCAATTGCCATAAATTTTACCTTCCTCGCTCACCGTTATATTGTCATGAGATATAAGTCTTACGTTATTTAATAATTCGCTTATATCTGATAAATAAAGATTTTTCATTTTTACTTTCCCAAGTTGTGAAATATAAAAAGAACAACATACCTTAAGGGGAACTCTTTTCTTGAAATACTCGTTGATTTACCTCTTTTTCCCCTGGTATGTCTGAATAAAATTCTCTATACTACGATCATAGGTACGTTCAACGGTATCGGGAAAGAAACACGCGGGAAGCTCATCTCTGCTCTTATGATAGCTGAGACATTCACAACAGAGTCCTTTCCTACTACACGGATAACTACAATTACACGCAATTTTGTTTTTTTGTATCTTACACTCTACCATAATTACTGTGCTCCAACTAATTTTTTAAACTCGTTTTCATCGATGATCATTAAACCGAGTTTTTTTGCTTTCTCGTATTTTGAACCAGGATCTGCTCCTACTACCACATAATCAATATCTTTTCCGACAGCGGATGCAACCACGCCTCCGTTCTTGATCACCAAGTCTGAAGCATCAGGTCGGGATATGGATTGAAGTCCACCGGTGAACACAAACTTCTTTCCTTGTAATTTCCCTTCTTTTTTTGTTTCTTTTGTTCGGATCCCAATATCTTTTAGCTTGTTTATCAGCTCAATATTTTCTTCGGTTGCAAAGAATGTTGCAATGGCTTCTGCGGTTTTTTCACCAAGGCCGTGAATCTGTGTTAATTCCTCTGCTGTTTTTTTTGTGAGTTCTTCAATGGAATGATACTGTGATGCAAGCAGTTGTGCAGCAAACTTTCCGACATGGCGGATCCCTAGGCCGTAAATTAAACGCGCCAAACCCTGGTGTTTACTTTTTTCAATGGACTCGAGTAGATTCTTCACTGATTTATCCTTAAATCCTTCCAGAGTAAGCATATCTTCTTTCGTAAGCCTGTATAAATCCGCGATGGTATCCACAAGGCCTTTTTCAATGAGTTTATCGATGGTTTGTCCACCCAAGTGATCAATATCCATTGCATCCCTTGATGCGAAATATTCGATGCGCCATTTCAACCGTGCTGGACATTGTTTATTTGGACAGCGGACAGCAACCTCATCTAACGTTCTTATAACATCTGATCTGCACACAGGACATTTCTTCGGAATTACTCGTGCTTTCTCATCACCCTTTCTTTTTTCTATAATGCTTTTAACAACCTGGGGGATCACATCACCACTGCGTTCCACTAGAACCATGTCCCCGATGCGGATGTCTTTGCGTTTTAATTCATCAAAATTATGCAATGTTGCTCGAGATACCGTTACTCCGCCAACCTGGACCGGTTCGAGGATCGCAACTGGGGTAAGTGTACCGGTTCTTCCTACCTGTATCACAATATCATTCAGTCGCGTGGTCGCTTGTTTCGCCGTAAACTTAAAAGCAATTGCCCATCGTGGGTGTTTAATTGTCGAGCCTAATTCTGTCTGTTGAGAAAACGAATTCACCTTCAGAACAACCCCATCGATCTCATAATCCAAGCTTTCTCGTTTCGCTTCAAGCTCTGCACAGAATTTGATGGCTTCTTCAATATTTTTTACTTTTTTGATTAAGGGGTTGACACGAAATCCTGTCACGCGTAATATTTCTAAAGCTTTTTCATGGGTTTGGAAATCTTTATCAGAATGGGAGATATAATAAAGAAAGGTATCCAGTGGTCGTGCTGCGACAATGCGGGGATCAAGTTGTCGGAGTGACCCAGCGGCTGCGTTCCGCGGGTTTGCAAATACTTGTTCTCCTTTTTTTTCTTGTTGTTTCTTGAATTTTTTAAACGCAGTAATCGGAAAGTACACCTCGCCGCGTACCTCTGCGTTTTGAAGTTCAGACCCTTGTAATCGAAGAGGGATACTATGGATTGTTCTCAGGTTCGCGGTAACGTCATCGCCTTTTACTCCATCACCTCGTGTCGCGCCTCTCACAAATACTCCATTTTCATAGATAAGAGCGATACTGACTCCATCTATTTTTGGTTCACATACATACTCAACATCCGCAACATTTTTTTTAACACGTTCATCAAACTCTCTGAGTTCATCGTATGAATATGCATTATCCAACGAAAGCATCGCGATTTTATGTTCCACGGTTTTGAATCCTTTTAGTGGTTCTCCTCCGATCCGTTGTGTCGGGGAATCCGGCGTGATGAGACCCGGAAACTCAGCTTCCAATGCCTCGAGTTTCTTAAGAAGCATGTCGTATTCGTAGTCAGAGATCACCGGGTTGTTTTCGACATAGTACTTATAATTATGATGATTGATTTCATCGCGAAGTTTATTGATTTGTTTTTTTGCTACGTTTTTATTCATGTCCTCACGCACCCAGTATTTTTTCAATGTCCTTTAAGGAATAGGTATTGAGGATATCTTTTTTCTCAAGCCATCCTCGTCGTGCGGTCGCAATCCCGAATCTCATGAAATCTAAATGATTGATGCTATGTGAATCGGTTCCCAGGACGAATTGTACACCGTGTTCTTTCGCAAGTTTTACGTGTGTATCGTCGAGGTCCAGTCTATCTGGGAATGAATTAATCTCAAGCCGGGTATCGGTTTCTTTTGCTGTATCAATGATTTGTTCGAGGTCGACTTCGTATGGTTCACGTTTGCCGATGAGTCGGCCGGTTGGGTGTGCCACGAAATCTGCTTGTTCGTTGTCCATTCCTTTGATGATCCGCTTGGTCATTGTTTCTTTATCCATTTTAAACGCAGTGTGAATCCCGATGTACACAAAATCAAATTGTTTTAGAATCTTGTTGCTATAATCAAGCGTTCCATCTGTTTTAATATCGCATTCCGTTCCACAGAGAATTCGTAAGTCAGGGAATTTCTTGTTGAGGGTTTTAATCTCTTGAAGTTTTTTCTGTATTCTGTCTTCGGTCAGTCCGTTCGCGATTTTCAGGGACTGTGAATGATCGGTAATCCCAATGAACGAGTACCGACGTTGTTGTGCGACACTCGCGATGGTTTCAATAGAGTCACTCCCATCGCTCCAGGAGGAATGAACATGGAAATCACCGTTGAGCTCATCGTACCCAACAAGATTCGGCAATTTTTTCTTTTTTGCTGCCTCGAATTCACCACGGTTTTCCCGTAGTTCCGGTTCGATGTACGGGAAACCAACTTTTTTATAGATTTCTTCCTCGGTTTTTCCTGCAATGTATTTTTCTGTGTTTTTGTCAAATAAACCATACTCATTGAGTTTGTATCCTTTTCTGATTGCAAGGCCGCGCAGGGTTATATTGTGATCCTTTGAACCGGTAAAATATTGGAGCGCGGCACCATAACTTTTCTCCTCTACGACACGAAGGTCTACCTGGAGATTGTCGTTCAACAGCACACTTGATTTGGTTGTTCCTTTCGCAAGGACCTGCGCAACATCAGGATAGGACACGAAATACTCCATAACTGTTTCAGGGTTTTTTGACGATATAAGAATATCCAGATCGCCGATTGTTTCTTTCATCCGACGGAGGCTTCCAGCGATGTTGATTTTCTCAATCTGTTTACATCTTTTTAGATAGGTAATATATCTGGTTCCATCCTCGTATGCGACATTGAGAAGTACTCTGCCGCTTGTTTTTTCACGGAGTTGAATCCCCCGCAGAATGTTTCGTTCAGTAATCTCACCAAATCCCTCAAGCGTTCGTAACTCTCCTTTGCTCGCTGCTTCTCGCAGCGCTTGGGTATCGGTGATACCAAGGTTTTTGTATAATGCAGCAACCTTCTTTGGCCCAAGTCCAGGAATACCGAGTAAATCAATAAGACCTGTTGGGACTTCTTTTTTAAGCCGCTCAAGATATTCAATCTTCCCTGTTTGTACGAGTTCTGTAATCTTCTTGGCGAGTGCTTCACCAACCCCCGGAATCGATTCGAGTCTGCCTTGATTCACCAGCTTTTCAATATCCTCATCTAAGGCTTCGATAGTCTGCGCCGCAATCCGGTACGCTCGTGTCTTAAAAAAAATCTCTCCTTTCAAATCCAACAGATCCGCAATCATGTACAAGATATCTGCAACGAACTGATTCTTCATACATCCTCAACATGTCTTATTGGAGGTAGACGACAACTTCGACCTCATCGCCATCATGCAACTTGAGTTTCTCACGCAAATAATAGGGAGAAATACATTCAAGAACAATCGCGTAATGACTCCTCTTAGGAAGTACGATCGCTCCTTCATTACCGTTGATAGTTGCCTTGAAACACATAACACTCCCAAACGTTCGATTCTCTGCCTGAAACTCATTGATCAAGATGCCGCCGCAGTTACGGAGCAACCGTAGCTTGTTTCGTTCAATATATTCGATCTCGATGTTGAACGTGCCTGGATAAGCAACAAATCCGAGTTGCTTCTCAAATTGATCAGCGTATCCTTTTTGTCCGGTGTAGTACTTTCCCTCGCCCATCCCTGAGATTAATTTTCCTTTGAACACGACTTTAGTGGAAAGATCAAAAATCTGTTTATAGGACAAATACTCATTTTCCAGTAAGTCTGCTCCGTTGCTCGTGATCTGAATCAACTGCTTCTTCACCCCAAGCTCCCGTGTAATCATTTGTTGCGTATCAAGCTCAAGCAGGTACCGTGACGCAGTCTGTTGACTGGTTTCCAACTGTTTTGCAAGCTCATGGGATGACAACTCAATCTTATTGCGAATCGCCCCGAGCAACGCAAGTTCCTTTAACGTTTGCAACAGATATGGCTTCATGTGCTTCTCAAAGCTCCCCCAATCATTTATTTTCCGATCGTTTCAACAAGTTTTTTCCCTTCAGCGGTAAACACGTACGTATTTCCTTTTTTTTCGACGATGCCTCCGGTGATGAACTCATCGATGACGCGTTGTGCAACCCTTGGTATCATACGATTTTTTTTCGTAATACGTTTGATATCGGTTTCCCCGGAGACAAGCTCATCGAAGATAACTCGTCGGAACTTATTTGCAAGTATGAACCCTTCATCCATAGACGTACCAACAGCTTAATTTAGAGGTATCACATAAACCTTTTCAAACTTATGTTCAGAAACATTCCCCCGATACTCGCCGCGAAACAACTCCTAGATCGGTCGATCCGTCGGACAAAAAAAATCCAGATTCATGATCGAGACAAACGCTATGAGATAAAAAAAATCATCATAGCACGTACCGAAACCTTCATCACGGATCTTACGTCCCAACTGGAGTCATATGTGAAAAACTTTCCATCAATTGACAAACTGCCGTTGTTCTATCAGGAGATCATTGATATTAAGATTGATACGGATAAACTAAAGAAATCATTAGGTGCGATTGACTGGGCGCGGAAAACCACCCTGATGGTCTATTCAACACAAAGCAGTTCCATAATAAAATCTGGAAATGTAGAGTTCCTGAAACAAAAACAAAAAGAAATCTACGGCCGTGTATCGTCGATTGTAAAACAAGTAGATAAAAATCTCGTATTTCTCTCAAACGCACAGAAGATATTGAGAACATTCCCTGATCTCGAGGATATTCCAACCGTAGTCATCGCTGGGTATCCCAACGTGGGAAAATCATCACTCATCAGACAACTATCAGCAGCAAAACCAGAGGTTGCACAGTACCCGTTTACAACAAAACAGATCTATGTTGGCCATATGGAAAAAACAGTTCGTTATGAGAAAAAGCAGTATCAAATTATTGACACACCCGGGTTGTTAGATCGGCCTCTCTCAGAGCGGAACAATATAGAGAAGCAGGCAATCGCTGCATTGCGCAATCTTGCTGACCTTATTGTGTTTATCTTTGACCCCTCCGAAACCAGTGGGTACCAGATGAGTGAACAGACATTGATGCTGGAGGATATCAAGAAGTTATTTTGTGATGTCCCTTTTATCATCGTGGAAAACAAGGTTGATGTAAAAAACACTGGTTCTGCGAATCGGAAGATTTCGTGTACCACCGGGGAAGGAATCGAGGAGCTGCGCCAAGAAATTCTCTCCGTTCTTGACCATATATAGTCTCTCGTAGGTGCATATCCTGGTACATGTTCATCTGCGAAAAATGCTCTTAAGTCGGATTATCGATATCGTTTCTAACAACAACTAGGAAAGGAAGAACTTAGACTTTTATATCCTCTTTTCCCCCCCCTCTATTCTTCCTTCCTATTGTTTCTCTTAAAAATATTTTCACACCAAAAAAAAAACATGGTGAACACCTTTTCAAAAAATACATAAAAAAAATGAAAACTATTTTTTGTTTTTATCATCGTACTTTCATGGTCTGTATGATTTCTTTGCCGAAATCAGTGACTCCGTAGAGTCGGACGTTTTTCCCACCGGATCTTTCCTCCACCATGTTCAGACCAATGAGGGATTCTTCTTCACGATACCGTGTTTGGATTCCGCGCAAGGCACCAATCACGTTTGATGAGGTTGCACTAATATGGTACGCAATCTCAGAGGTGTAACTGCAGTTTGGGCTGATCTCACAGAGATACTCAGTAACTTTTCTTCGTATATTGCTACGTCGAAGTGCCCGTATCGCAACCGATCGTTTGATCTCGATAGAGCGGTCTATAGTTGTTTGTTCTAGCATCCCATCGTACCCGTTAAAAAGCGAATGATACCTCTTTTAATAAAGTATTCGCTTCCGGATATCTCTTTACATATACACCTGCACTAATGCATGCATATTCACTTATGTATCCCGGTATCTATGCAAGTAGTTCTGTGATGCAGATAGGTATGCACCTGCATATTTACCTACATATAAAGAATGTATAAAAAATGATTAATAAGGTTGCATAATCATCTGTTTTTACATTGATTTTGCTATAAATTTAAATACATGATATGAATTATCATGCCATAAGGAGGAATGAAAATTACGGGAAAGAAATTGATAGGACTCTTATTTTGTATGCTGATGATAGTAAGCACCATTGTATCTGTATCGGGAACTATACTAACGGAAAAGACGTCTCATCCCCTGACAAAGGGGAACACCTTGTACGTCGGTGGCTCAGGTCCGAATAACTATACCAAGATTCAGGATGCAATCAATGATGCTAATAATGGTGACACCGTTTTTGTCTTCGCTGGCTTGTATATAGAAAATGTCTATGTTAATAAATCTTTGAATTTAACTGGGGAGAATAGAGAGAACACCATTGTAGACGGTAACGAAACCAATAGCACTATTGTAATTGAGGCAAGTGGAATCACGATTAATGGTTTCACAATTCAACATAGTGGAATTAATTTGAATAATGCGGGAATAAAAATAGAACAATATGTATCTCTCGTCGATAATGTTTGTGTTAATAATAACTGTCTTTTCCCGAAATTACTTTCTCCTGGTAAATAAAATAGATGATTCAGCATCC
>JADBLO010000113.1 GCA_014894395.1 Thermoplasmata archaeon | reverse complement strand
CACAGTGATAACGATCCCACTAGCGGCAGTTGTAGCAATCAAGCAACTGATGTAAACAGATACGAATATATCTGGGAGGTACAATACGCAACTACGGTTAAACAGCCAAGCATTGGTATTCGAACTACTAATTGTTGCAGCAATATCGGTAGTTCTCTTTTTTTCTTTAATGAATGTCGGTGCATTCATCAACGGCACAATCAGCGATAATTTAACCGATACATATCCGACAAATACAAAATCAGGGATAGTTGATTATACATTTACCTATACCGGAAAAACATCAGAATATAAGAATCAAACTCTAAATTGTACTCTTGGGGAGTTGAATAGTGCAACCACCAATTTTTATATTCATGCAACAGGTGCCCAACCTGTAAGATATAATTTTACATCCAATGGCAATAAAGTAAATCAAAGTTCCACTTTAGCAATAGGCAAGGGATGGAACTGGACATTGGCCTCTCTTATAGCAAGGAATAATGTTACAGCAGCACAGAGATATCTAAATTTCACATTCAGCATGAACAATACTGGAAATACAGTGGTTATTCGGATATATGGAACATACTATAAAGCATCAGACTTTCGCAATACCATCGAAAACAACACCTATAGTTCGTTAAGCGAGTTATCGTCTGGCTATGATAACAATATCAATGTAATGATAATTGCTGCGATAATTGCGGTAATCACGATACCTTTGGCAGCAGTTGTAACAGTCAAAAAATTAATGTAAAACTAAAAGAGGAGATCCTATCTTTTCAGCCATCATAGGGTTTCCTCTTTCTACTTTTCTACTTCTGGAGTAATCTATTTAAAATATGAACGCCCTTGCATTATCTTGATGGCTGAATCAAATGATGAAAGAGCAATAGGGGTAAGCATATCTCTTTATCCAAAACAAATCGAGAATGTAAGAGTATTTTCAGAAGCTACAAAAGCTAATTCCCTCGCAGAGGCATATCAATACATCATAGATGATTTTTTCAATAGGGACAGGAAGCAACTTAAAAAAGAATTTATGGTATATCTTTTTTACCCGATCATATTCTGTGCCTTTGCTTCCCTCTCTGCCGTATTCACCTCAAATGTAAATAAGATATTACTTGAGAAAGGGATTTACTTCAATGAATTATATATCTTGAGCCAGGTATTTCTCATAATAGGTTTTGGCAGCATCAGTGTTTTAATCGCTAGCATCTATCTTTTGAGAAGGAAATTAATTGAGAATGATGCATGAGCTTTAAGATCACTGAGGAAAAGGAGTATGGGCCTGCCGCTATCGCTTGGGATAAGATAACCCATAGTTTAGAGCCAGAGATTGAAACCCTGGAAGATGATAGCGATAGGCGCTATTTTGCAAGCAAGATTAAATTCCTGATAGGCAAGGATATCAGGCTATCCAATATCCAAAACTCAGCTCAGCTTTATTTTTTCATGTTCTATGCCGAGTTCATAATATATCTTACAAGATATCCCATGCTCATAGATGAGGAATATATACGAAGCCAGATAGCTTTATTTTTGAATGCGCATGGAGAACTTATCAGTTTGGATGGATTGGGTTGGAAGTACGGCCCTATGGGATTCCAGCAGCAATCCGTTAGGCAAGAGGTAATATCCTCAACTCCTGGAGGGAATAAATGATAAAGCAATATATTCTCACACTTGAAGCACCAGATGAGATGTACATCAATACTTTTGTTAAGACACTCAATAAACAGGCAGAGGCGATAAAGGATGTATCTCCTTTGAAGATTCATATTGAAGATAAAGGTGATTAGATGAGTAAAAGAGCAATACGAATATCGAACTCCGAAATATCTGCTGTAATCTGGCTTATGAGCCTCCTATTTACGGTTATAGCGTTAGTTTGTCTCTACAACATGGTAAAGCCTGCCTTGAAAGATCCAGGCATCATGAGCCTCTTTATGCTTATTACGATGATGCTTTTGATGTCCATCATATTCAGCCTTGCATCTATGGCTATGCCAAATTACCAAATAAGCAAGCACAACTTGAATTTATTGATAGACCGGATAACAAACCCTGATTTCATGGGCTGGATAAGATTCACACGAAACAAGAAGATATTATTCCAGATAGTAAAGAATGGCCCCTTGGGGCAGACTAAAGGCTTGGCACATGGGGAAAAGGCAGATGTGAATAATGATGGCAGCTATACGGTCATAACTCCATCAGGAAACCAGGCGATAATAGTTAATGATCTATCCAGCCATAATATCAACATGGACAGGGCGATGGGCTGGAATCTGATACATAAGCATTTTGGGATTGTAGGGTTCAGGGCATGGGAGAAAGCAGCAGAAGATAAGAAACTCATATACAAGAAATTCAGTCTCAAGAAAGCAAAGGAAGAAAAAGCCAAACGAGAGGAGGCAAAGAAACAATGACGGAAAAAGGCAAATATGATCCAGAGGAAGAACCTAAAGATGATGATATGGGCGACATCGAAAAACACATGCAAGAACTGCAAGAGATAAAGCAACTTGACGAACAGAATCCTTTGGAGCAGGCAATAAAATACAAGGCAGTAAAGCAGAACCCACCTGAACCGGATTACATGAAGGTGGAATGCTTCGAAGGAAAAGATGCTGACGGCAAACCTATAGTAAAATCCGTATCAGAAAAAAAAGAGTATAGTGAGAGTCCATTTTTCGTTATAGACTTGAATAAGGCATTACTGGCAGACATAACGGCCTGCCCTAGTAGTGTGGGCCCCATGCTGATCGACATGTCCCAGAAGCTTGTAGAACTCAAGAAGAAGGCATTTAAGTCGGAGGTACGCAAAAGTGAGTTTAACTGGTGGTGGATCGTGCTTATGATATTGCTCATACCTGGAATAATAACCGTGATATTGATGTTCTTGGGTGGTGGTGGATAATATGGATGAAGGAACGAAATTATTTGTAGCAATGCTGCAAGAAGAGGCAAAGAATAATTTGGAAACGGGATTGATACAAGATCCTAAAGCGCAATGCATGTACATAGAAGGGCTATTGCAAAGGCTGACATTGACAAAAGAAAAAAAGATAGTGGATTCAATCCAGAAATATCGTAATGACCAAAAGGAACTGCAGCAGCAGATGGAAGAAAAGCAGAAGGAAACGGATAAGCTGATGGATGAATATACAAAGAACATCAGGGAAATATATGAGATGATAAAGAAACTATGAAACGAAAGAACAAAGAACCTGCGGAACGTCTACAGGACGTAAGCAAGAAAGACGAACTAGAATGGAGGCTGACAGTACAACAGCAGATAAGAAATTGCTTGGATACGATAAATAGTTTTGATTTGGAGCCACATGTTATTGCATTAAAAACCTCGATGTATTTTAATCAGATAGGTCTGCCCTTTAAAAAAGAGATAGATGAGGAAGAAGCAAGATTAAATAAAGAAAGAGAAGAAACGATAGAAGATGAAAAAAAAAATAAGGGTAGGCAATTCTACGGCAGATCCAATCATGCCAGATTTTTTATAAAATTACATAAGACATACTGGAAATTATTTCTTGATTCCCTGATAAGGATATTGGCAAAACATGGCGCATTGGCAACAGCCAGGGAAATGATGGATGAATATAACGAGAAGGATGATAAGAATTATTAGTATCCTCTTTCAATCTTCTCTTCTTCTACTTCTCCATATATCTTTTCTACACCGAATAAAGCTTTTTCAGTAGCATCATCTCTGCGGTGCATGTATCTTATATATATGTTGGTAGGCATACGGCAAACATAAACATCTCTGAATTTTCTATATATCCTGCGTTGACCTGAAGGATTTGTATTCCATTGGTATCCCTTTGCTAATCTTTTTCTTTCTCCCAGGTTACTTGGGTGGTGTATCCTGATTTCGTAGTCGTCATATGTTTTCAAAAATCCCAAGACACCAATCATCGAGGGGGATGTCAAGATAACATTATTCACTAATGTTTTAATGGTATCGAATAATCCCCTGAGCTGTTCCACTAGTCTGAACTCGGTGAAATATTTGCTTCCGCTTGCATGAACTCGCAGATCATCCCAGATGATAACCTCAAGCTTCTTTCCTGTCTCTCGTTTAGCTGTTAATGCACTCCGTAAACAATCTATGACCTCTGGAATTGTAAAACAAACACAACCAAGGGCCTTTTCCCACGCCTCCTCTTCTGATAATCCTGTTTTACGCAGAGCTTCCATTGTCGCTTTGATTGCATATGTTGATTTGCCGACATTTCGCCTGCCAATGATAGCATATGATCCAAATTCTTTAGGTATTTTATTATAAAGTAGTCTACCCAAGCTAGATATCTCATCATTATTAACATCTCTATCTTTCATAATTCATCATCTCATGTGGACTACAAGTTGTGGACGTAACGTAACGTCCTAAGATATAGTAGGAGCCTAATTTAAATACTTTACGATTAGTTTATATAATTGCACTCGATATTTTACTTAACTTTCTTCTTAAACAGATACTCAACCAGACAGTATCCTCCCGTGATCGCCATGCTTGCAATTAGTATGCGTTCTATAATGTCGACTAGCATATGTCCAAGTCCATAGGGTTCTGGATTTGCTAGGAAGTAAGAAACAGAATTTATAATGATCAAGCAGTAAACCAATATTACAAAACCCAAAACCACAGGTGTTGACCTTTTCATGCTCTCTTGAATCTCATCTAGCTTAATTAATACTTTCATTCTCCTTCCCCAAATAATTAAATACTAGCGATAACATATTTAATGTCTGCTATTTTGTAGCATGGGACGAGGCAAAATGAAAGAAATACAAGTAGAAAATAATTTTGAGATAACATTACCAAAACAAATAACGGATAAATTAGTATCCAAAAAGACTATCCATTTTGAATGCTTAGATGACAATACCATACTCATTCGATAATCTTTTTGTTTATCTCGATTTTCCCCATAATGAATTTACCATTTCCAGTTTTCTTAAACCATAACTTATCTTCAATTTTAAGTTTGAGATGTTCTCGTACTTCTGGAGGTAAAGTCATCCTTCCTCTCTTATCTATTGGAACTTCAATTATTTCGTTCATAAATTTAACATCTGCAATATTACTTCCTATATAAATAATTTTGTAACCTATTGGGGTATGAGGGCAAAGTTTAAGTACCAAGTTGGTATTACCCAATATGGTAACATGAGAAAACAATTAGCCGTATCTCAAATTGACGAACGAAACAGAACTTATATTCCTAAAGAAGTTCTTGATGTTTTGCCTAAAGGGGAATTTCTGTCTTGGGAACTTGATGACAATGGCTGTATCTGTGTTTTTAAAGGGCATTTAAATATTTTAAGAAATTCTAACAAATGCACACCCAACGGTGAGAATAACAAATCAACCTCCTAGTTTAGTCTTACTGATATGTCATCCGTAAGGTCGTGAGAGAGAGGTCTTGAAAAAGGCATCCTAATCCCATTCCTTCCTAATGCCTCTCTCTCACAAACATAAGAGGAGAAATGAAAGGAATGAAACTCACACTCGAAATTGAAACCAACGACCAGCAGCAAATCAACAAGCTTTTAGACCTGCTGAAATCCAACAAATCTGAAGTCCAGCAGACAATCATTCCCAAGAAGGGCTATTGCTCTGTCTGCGGAATAAAGCTTGACAATCCTGATTTTATGTTATGCAAGAAGCATTATGCCGAGAAGGCAAAGGAGCAAGGTAAGTAATGAAAGAATACAAGTCTGAAAGGGAATATTGGTTTTCTGGGACTATTGAGGAGCTAAGGAAATTATGAGGCATCCCAGACAATTAAAAAAATTATCAAACAAGGGCAAGAAATGTTCCAGGTTCAATTGTGAACACGCTGCCAAGATTCGTGGTTTATGCCTATCTCATTATCAAATTGAATGGAGGAGAGAATAATGGGCTGTCAATCATGCTGGGATTATTATTACAGGCAACAGAAAGAGCAATACATAAAAGACAGGATTGAACGTGGCAACGAAGTCCGGAAGAAAGCAATAGAGCCTATGTTGTGTCCATGTTGTCTAAGCCCAGTAAACTCAAGAAACGAAGCACAGGAGGTTTGGAAGTAATGAATTGGTTCACAAATCCATTTTTAGGTTCACAAATACCGATAACTTATGAAACACAAATAGAATTTGAGAATGAATTTACAGGCAATAGGGAAAAAATAATTCAAAGAGAGATTGTGGGATTCGTCTATACTGATAATCTATCTAAATTTATGCAAGATATGAAAATGATTCAAGATGAGGTAAGAATCTAATGCAACGCCTCCTTGAAGATTGCGACACTTCCTTATCCAATGTACAGGAAACCTCAAGACAGTCATTAAAGGAACTAGGCCAGGAAGCAATATCTCAAAGATACAGAGAATATCTTAACTCCCTATGGGAACTAGACCAGCCATCAACAGATCAGGAAGTATCAAAGCATCTAGGACATGCAGATCCAAACTATTTTCGACCTCGCAGATTCGAGCTTGAGAATAAATACGGTTTCATAATGGAATGCAAAGCCAGGGCTTGCAGTATCACAGGCAAGATGGCTAAGACCTTTTGGTTCACAGATAAAGGGCTTGAGATGATTAGATGAATAAAGAGTATTTACAGATTAAATCTAAAAACGAATATATGAAAGAATATCGCCAGAAAAATAAAGATAAAATTAAGGAATATAGATTACAAAATAAAGATAAAATGAAGAAATATCAATTAGAACGGAATACAAAATATAGTGATTATCACAAACAATATAGAATAAGAAATAGAGAAAAAAACAAAAAATATCAAAAACAATATAGAATAATAAACAGAGAGAAAATCAAAAGATATAAAAAAGAATATTTTGAAAAAAATCGAGAAAAAGCGTATAAACTTTTTAATAATTGGATAAAAACCGAAAAAGGAAGATTAACAAAGAAAAAAGCAAATTTTTCAAGACGTAGAAAACTTGGGTTTAATATACTTTTTGACAATATATTGGATGAATCTTTTGATTGGCATCATACATCAAAATCAAATGTTGTTGCAATACCAACAGATTTACATGATTTATATCATAGCAATTCTCCAAATACGCATAGAGATAATTTAATTCCAATAATTGAACAATTATATCCTGGACTTTTGGAGGGGATATGAGTAATAATGTTTTTATATATACAACTTCATATTCACCACTAACCTATGGAGGTGAAATAGAAAACAAAAGAGATGGGATGATTATGGGGAAATCATTGCAGGATTACGAAACGTATCTTGCGGTGAAATATAGGAAGGGATACACTCGGAAATATTATTATCACACGGTCCTTGATTTGTGTCGGTACAGTGGCAAAAAAGCATACGAAATAGAAAAGAATGATATTGACAACTACATAATATATCTTAACAACAAAGGCTTAGAACACAACACAATAAACGATTACATCATACGCATAAACATTTTCGTTACATGGCTTGACAAATCTTATCTAAGACTCAAGATGATAGGTTTCAGGCAAACCAACAAGCGAAAGATACTGACCCTGAACGAACTTGTCAAGATCCGCCAGACTGCAAAGGCCTTGAGTCCCGAACATTATCTAATCGCAGTATTCATCACAGACCTTAATGCAAGACCTATAGAAATCTGTAATGCCAAACTCTCGGACTTGTGTAATAACAAGTTCTATTTCAACGATTCAAAAACTGGGGATTCATATGGATTCCCGACACAGGATTTCCTTGAGGCATTTGAGATATACAAATCCGTAAGGCCAAAGCCAAACGAGGGCTACGAAGATTATATCCTGATAGGAAAGCAAGGAAGATACAAGGGAAGGAAGTATGAAGGTCACGGATGCAGGATAAGGTCAGCAGTATCGGAGATAGCAAAGGCTGTTGGTATTGAGAAACATATCACGCCATACGATTTAAGGGCAAGCGTAGGAACCCAAGAGTTCAATCTGCATGTGAATCCAAAGGTAATCCAGAGAAAGTTCAGGCATCGCAACCTAAAGACAACGATGCTCTACAATCACGTTGATGACAAGATGGTTGAGGAATATGCCAGTCAAGGCCTTATCTTCAATAAAAGGAGTTTATTACCGCATGATGAAAAAGATGCGGGAATAAACGATATCATATATAAACCCTTTTCACCGCATGACTTAAATAAACTCCAAGAAAATGAGAACCTTTCTTTCTCATTTTCTCACTCTTTTTTTGATGGTGCTTCTTTTTTGAACCTGGGGCTGGGCTTTCAAAGGCATGTGACATCCCCTAATTTTTTAAGGTCTATCGAGACGAATCTCGTCTCAATTTGCCCAGCCCCCCCATCCATGTCTGGGGGGATTGGATGAATGAAATGGAAGAGATGTTCGAGCATTTGTTATTTGAACCATTGAGGAAAATATTGTTTGATGAAAACAAAGGAGATAAATAAAATGGGAAATCAAAAATTATGCAAAAAGCACGGAGTATGGTACGGTGATAGCAAATGTCCATGGTGCTATCATGAACAAGTAAAGAATATGACTTAAGGTGATGAATGATGGAATTAGGAAAAATAGAAGTCGAGATAGAGGGTTTGTCTCCATTGCTGATGCATCATTGCAATCCAGAGGATTTAATAAAAACAGCTAAGAAAAAGATACAGACTTATGATGTCAAGGAGATGGCAAATAAACACGCCTACTGGAAAAATAACGGTAAAAAAGAGCTGTGTGTTCCTTCCCATTGCATTTATGCAATGTTATTGGAGGGAGCTAAACCTTTCAGACAAAACCGCATGAGTGTCGCCAATCTTATCGCTGGGTCAATCAGAGTGGAGCCAGAAGAGATAGGGCTTGGAACGGATAAATATGAGATTGACGTCAGGCCTGTTGTTATTCAAAACAACAGAGTATTGCAGGCAAGGCCCAAACTAAAGAACTGGAAGTTGAATTTTGAAATAATTTACCATAAGGAATATATCTCTCCTGATGTTCTTAAAAAGATAATTACTGATTCTGGCTTTCGTGTAGGTCTGTTATCATATAGACCACAGAAGAAAGGTCCTTTTGGAACATTCAAGTTAAATAAATTTGAGGTCATTGAATGAGATTACTGTACTGTGTTGCCTGGTGGTGTGCTGTCCTGCGATGCAAAGTAAAGCCATACTGCCATACATACAGTAGTACCCAATTTTTCTCCCATGGAAGAAATAAATTAATTGTATTACCAAACGTATTACCAAACGTAATACAATTATTTTCAAATGCGTATTACAGATTGTATTACACTGCGTATTACCGATTTAAATTCTTTTATCAACTTACAGTATATATACAGTACATATCTGGTAATAGATTCATTGCATTGCCTTCTTCTGTATTGTTTTGCATTGAGGCGTATTGCGAAGCGATGTATAGTAAAATAAAACAGTCATATTATATAAATATATTCTTTTTGTCCGACTTTCTGTCTGACAAATATAAACAAATTATGTCAGACAATTTGTCCGACAATTCTAGGTTCATTGCGAAGTTTAGCACTCCGATGTTGTGTTTTGTTAAGTTATGTGGAGCAATGTATGGCAGACCAACAAATTATTAAACTATCTCAATTAGAATTTGACAAAAAGATTTATCCCAGATATAGTTTGGATAAGAATCTTGTAATGCAATATCGTTATGCCATAGAATTGGGTGCTGACTTCCCTCCTATTGTTGTAGGAATTTACAATGGCAAAAAAATAGTCATTGATGGTTACCACAGGGTTTCTGCATATAGGGAATTGAAAAAAGACCATATAGATGCAATCGTAAAGGAAATTAAAACTGAACGTGAATTATATATTGAATCTGTTAAATGCAATATTAGTAATGGCAAACCTTTTGATAGAAAAGAAAGAATAAAGATTATTGAAAAATTGAATATGATGAATTTATCTCCTGTTGATATCTCTAACATTATTTTAATCCCTAAATCTGATGTATGCACGATTTTAAAATTTAGCAGTATGCGGAATCCAATGGGCAATACTGTAGATATCAATGCAGAGATTAGAAATGAAGTAATCAGAGATAGGATAAATTTTACTCTAAACGATAAATCTTTTCTTCTATTGGAACGGTTTAGCGGATTCTATGATGACCTTAAACAAATAAAAGAATCTAAAAGAAAAATTTCTGCTGTTGAAAGAACAGCACTATTGGATATTGTAAAAATAATCCAAAGAATTATATCATAGGTGAAAACAAAAATGTCAATTGATAAGGAGTTTAGAGAATCAATCCAGAAAGCCATGAATGAGGCAGAAGATAGGTTCTACAAATATCTTGAGAAAAAAGGTTATGTTGATTGCATCTCTTTTGAATTGACGGTAAATATAGTTGATAGTAACTATGAATCTATTTTTGAGACTTTAAAATACTCTAATCTTCAAAGTTTAATTAAAGTAAAAAATCAAGGGGTGGATAGATGAAAGAGAGAATTTTGAAAATGTGTTGGGCAAACTGTTTTCTTAATGTCTTAATCAATCTCTTTCATCCCACAAACCCATTCTTATCTGGGGGGATTAGATGAAGGTTCTTAATCTCTATGCAGGTATCGGTGGAAACCGTAAACTCTGGAACGGAGTTGATTGTACTGCTGTAGAGATAGAACCCAAGATAGCTAAGATATACCAGGATTTCTTTCCAAATGATAAAGTGATTGTTGCAGATGCACATCAGTATCTACTTGAACATTTTAAAGAATTTGATTTCATATGGAGTAGTCCACCATGTCCAACTCATAGTAGAATAAATACTGACAGTAGACATAAAGCTCGTTATCCAGATATATATTTATATCAAGAGATTATCTTGTTGGGAAATAATTGGTTTAAAGGAAAATGGGTTGTTGAAAATGTAATACCTTATTATGAACCTTTATTACGACCAACAAATATAATTGATAGACATTGTTTTTGGTCTAATTTTAATATAGCATTTTATAATTTTAAACCTGAGAAACCTATTGCTTTCCAAACAGGTACAAATGGCAGATATGGTTTTAATTTAAAAGGAATTAAAATTGATAATAAACGACAGATATTAAGAAATTTGGTAAATCCGGAGATTGCTAAACATGTTTTTGACTGTGCGTTTAAACTTCAACAGGAAACTCTTATGGAGGTTTCCTCTTGATTTCTTTATTCCCAACTTCGTGTGATGCATCACTAACAAAATTAGGAGGTAGCAACGATGATTTTTTTCCTATCTCTCCTCACCATCCCTCCGCTACCTCCGCCCTCCCCCTTCAAAGGAGGTCATCTTAATGCCTCAAAACAGCAAAAATCATAACATCGTTCATAACACGAAAAGTGTTATATCCATCAATGGCGACAGCCTTACTTTCAAGATTCTGTCCATAGTCAACTCAAACCCACGCCATAAATTCAACGCAAAGTCAATTGACCAGGTGTTGGAAGGCAATTATAATTATCATAAAGACGAAAAACGCATTGCAAAAATACGAACAGGGTTGGCTCGTCTTGCGGATTCAAGCAAAATAAGGAGAGTAAGCCGTGGCAGTTTCCAGGCCAAGGCAAACTTGGAAACAATTGCTATGATAGAGTCTCCTGAGACTAAACTTCATGGCATAAAAATAGAGATTAAGAGAATAGAGGGTATTTCCTCCCAGCATAACATTCACGACTGGCTAAAAGCAAAACATTTCAGGTCTATTTCAAACGCAAATGGAACCTCATTAAAAAGGTTTACTAAAGAGCTGGGATGGCGTGACCGATGGGCAACGATAACAGTCCATGAGTCAGGCCTTGTGGAAATATTCCTTAATTGCAGTAACCTCCCATTGACATACGAGGAGTTCTGTTCCTTTTGTAATTTCTTTGATGGGTACTTCGAGCCTTACTTCTTTACAAACAGCAATGCCTATGTCACTCAACTAGGGATAGGAAAGGACTTTGAGGAGATGCATCTTGACGGAATAACATGCATCCGTCTGCATAAGTTCAAGAATGACTGGTGCAGCATATATGAAAAAGACGATGGGCGAGTCCGATTCGAGCATCATCTTAAAATGAATATCACTCTTGAAGATGCAATAAACATAATGTCTCTGATTTCAACCCCTCCAAGGTATCTTCATTCTAACAATGTAGATGAATTTAAGGATGTGGTATAATGGAACTAGAAGAAGAACTTGATGAAGCAACCGAACTCTATTCAGAAGTAATCAAAACCCAAATGAATGGAACAACCCGGGTACTTGATGTGAGGATAAAGAACAAAAACAGGTATCATCGCATCTCTCAGCATAACTACTACATCAAGAAGGATTACAAATGTCCATATTGTACCAACGGAAGCGAACCTATCCTTGATATAGAAATGGATACGATCTTAAAAGACCTGGAGAAGAAACAGAAGGAATAAAATGAATAGTGAAACAGTTTATCAATTATGGAAAAATATCCGTTGGGGCTTAACAATTGGATTGTTGGTTTATATTGCTTTAAAAATATCATAGAGGGATAAAAGAATGAAATCTAATATAGAAAATATGAAGAATATGCTTTGGGAAAAGAAACCATTTCCAACTAAAGAATATATTTTGTGTTGTATCTTGGAAGAACTTAGAGCGATAAATGATAACTTGAACCCGAAGGGATAAAATAATGAAACCATTAACAGTAATAACTATTGAAAATGCAATAAAAGAATATGAAGATGTTAAAGGCTATAAATTCAATGTGTCTGCTTGGGATTTAGCATCATATATTCATAAATACATTGAGGGATAAAAATGGGCGATATTGAATTTGGTATTGCTATGATAATATCATATTTTATTGTTGCGGTTATGCTTCATATTGCTTGTAATGATAAGTATTGGAAGAAGGGATAAAAATGAACTGTAGACATGAAAGAATCTTACTTACAAGCGATAATAAATTGTTTTGTATTGAGTGTCAAACATTTTGGAAATCTACAGATTTTAATCATTTTGTTATGGAAAAACAGAAGGGATAAAACAAGATGAAAAATCCAAATGGTTCGCAAATTGCTATATGTGGATTATATTGGCGTTGGTGTGAACTTTGTAAAAAGAATTGTAAGGAAAAGAACCAGAAGGGATAAAAATGAATGAATATAAAACATTTGAAAACAAAGTAATAGATTTATTTCATAAGAATGGGAAACTTGTAAGAAAGATTATTGTAGATTTAAAGAAAGGGGAATATAAAATATATTTCAAACAGAAGGGATAAAAAATGGTATTAAAAGCGTGTCCTAATATTTGGTGTAAATTCTGGATAGATGGTAAGTGTGAAAAGAAGAAGAACCAGAAGGGATAAAAATGAATAATAAACTTGAAGACCTGGAGAAGAAACGATGAACTCAGATAAGGTTATAGGAATATTTAACTTAGTAGTTGGTATGCTATTATTTATTACGTTCTTTCTTTCATGGCAATTCAATATTGGAACTGAGAAAGATTTGATTTTCTTCGGAATTGCATCAGTTATAAATCTGGAGTTTGGGCTGTATATCCTGTGCATTCTAGGCACTGTAGGCCTGCTTGCCGGCATTTGGCACTATCACAACAAACAGCACGACTCTTCTCAAACAGATCCAAAAAAAGCCAAGGAGACTAAATCATGAGTGAACGTGAATTGATGAAAAATGACGTACCTGAATTATGGAGACAACGAGCCAGGGCAGGATTATGTCCTGTATGTGGTAAAACAAAAGACCTTTTTGAAAAAGGAATGAGAGTCTACTGTTCAGTAAAATGTCGGGATGAATATGCTTCAAAATATACACACTGGAGTGAGATTAAAGACAATGTATTGAAACGTGATGGTGAACGATGTACTAAATGCGGAATCACTGAAAAAGAATTTGATGAAAAATTAAAAGAAGAAAAACGAAAATATAGAGAGCAATTACTTTCCAAGCCCGATATACAAAAACGCATCAGGGAAGAACGAGATGAGCAACTCGTCAAATGGGATGAACAGTTTAAAGAACGCTATGATGAAATCATGGATGACCATTGGATTCTTGAGCATATCTTCTATTATAGCGAACTTTATGAAGATATGGAGATGCCTAATAGAATCGGTTTTGAAGTAGACCACAAGATAGCTATTGTTAATGATGGGGATATTTGGGATGAATCAAATCTGCAAGTTTTGTGTACCGAATGTCATAAAAAGAAAACTCAAGAAGATATGAAGATAGCAAGAGGAAAGAATAACAAAAATTCTATTTTAATCGGGGGGACTAAATCATAATGGGACCTGAAAAAAAGGAAAAGGAATTTGTAATTTCCATGGAAATTGAAGCCAAAGTCAAAGCTGAAGATTACGAGACTGCAATCGTGTATGCCTATAACACCGTCAAAGGCGTAACGATCCACATCACGAAAATCAAAGAGATAAAGCCGATAGAACCACCTGAGGTAAAACCATGACCTTTAGTGACGACTGCAAAAAAATATCTAAACAATTTAGAGAAGCTGATGCAAAAAGGAAAGATCTTAAATTATTGAATAAGCGAGATCCATTCGACGGGCACATCATAGATTTGGTAAAATCTGGAGACTTGAAGATCGGAGTCGCAATAATAAAACCAGGAGTAAAACCATGAAGGAATTAGGTAGAGATATGAAAAAAAAATCGGAACCTAAAATCGTAAAATGCAATTCCTGCCAGCTTCAATCATGTTGTGACGTAACAGATTCTGACGAATGTATTTGCTATTTGCCTGTGGATTTTGATGTTAAAGAGGGATAAAATGACACGGACTAAAACCCAAAAGTTATTTAGGAAACTTGGAAAGAATAGGTTTTATTATTGTAGGTTGTGTCGTAGAAGTCATTTGATAAATAGTAGTATTGGTCAACTTCACAAAGCTATAGAGAGATAATTATGGGTGATAATATCAGAACGAGTGAACAGATACATATTGCTGTTGGAGCATTTGATAAATTATTTCCACTCGATGCAAAAACCTATAGAAACGAAAAATGGGTTTCTTATGATTGGCTTATTGAATTTCTAAATCATTCAGTAAGTCTTGAAGTTGCTATTAGAGATTTAAAAGAGTTGAACCAGAAGGGATAAAAAATGGTATTAAAAGCGTGTCCTAATATTTGGTGTAAATTCTGGATAGATGGTAAGTGTGAAAAGAAGAAGAACCAGAAGGGATAAAAATGGTAAAATGTCCTAAATGCGGAGAAGAATTTGGTTCTAAAGATTGGTTATCTGTTCATATAAAAGAATGTAAGAAACAGAAGGTGACTAGATGATTGAAATATCAATACCTGTAATGTTAATACTGAATATTCTATTTATAATACTTTTTGGACTTTTTTTGCTCTTCACAGTAATACAATACGCCAATCGTTATGACCGTAATGGATTTTCAATATTTGCAATGTATTGTTTTATTGATATTTTCATAGTTGCAGCCATATTAGCTTTTAATGGAATAATCACATTTAATTTTGTGTAAGAAACAGAAGGGATAAGATGACACGAAAAGATATGCCGTTATTTATCGAAACAGATGCTGACTGGAGTGTATATGCTGTTTGGAGTGATGGTGAACGACAAAAGATAGCGGAGTTTAGGTGAGAGATAAAATATGATGGAAATAGTTGAGTTCTTATCGAAAGGAAAATCGTATAATGCTTGGAAATGTCAAACCTGTTCAACAGTAACTCCAATTAAGAAGGGTTTTCCTGCTCCTGAATGTGAATATTGTCGTAGGATTGCTGAACGTAAACAGAAGGGATAACTATGAAATATAAATTTGAGATAGAAGGCTGGGGATATGGTGCTTTAGCGGTCATCATAATAGTTGGAAGCATCCTTGGAAGAATCATTACAGATTGGTTAAATACCATTCTATGAAGGGATAAAGATGACTAATGATAATTATGCAACAGATGATAGGATAATGCAATTGTTTTGGGATTGGTTTGATCCGTGTCCATTAACCGATAATTTTAAAGTTGATGGTTTAAAAATGGTTTGGTGTGATAGAACATATGTAAATCCACCATATAGTCATCCTGAACCTTGGATTGATAAAGCGATTGAGGAAAATAAAAAAGGAAAACTTATTGTGATGTTGTTGCGTATGGATACGTCTACAAAGTGGTTTAAGAAGTTACAGGAACATGGTGCAGTGTTCTTATGGATCAATGGAAGATTAAGATTTAATAATCTGAAACCCGCGAATTTTCCTTCTATGCTTGTTATTCTTTATAAAAACCATTCTTTTGAAGGATAGGTGATAATAATGACTGATGTATGGATATATTGTATTCCTATTCTGACATCTGGATTTTGTGCTATTGGTTGGTTATTGATAAAAGCACTTAGACGACATTCAAAAGAGGGATAGTATGAAGAAAAGAGAATATTGCTGTTATAAATGCCAGTATCAAAATGGATGTAATAAACCGTTGGTTTGTCCTGTTGGTAATTTCGATAATTTTGACTATAACCATGAAATGAAGGGATAGTATGGCAAACTATGATTTGGAACAGTTGATTAAGGAAGAACAGAACGATATTGATTGGTTGAATAAGATTTATCGTTCAGTTGAGGGATAAGATTGCATGAAAAAATCAGATACTTCAGTCTGTTCAGCGGCATCGGAGGTTTTGAACTTGGAATCCAAAAAGCAAATGAGTTGGTGGAAAGAACAGCAGATAAGAACTCCCAATCAAGTAAACCGAAGTTTGAAGGGAGAAAGCGGTTCAGGGAATATGCCACTTGTGTTGGTTTCTCAGAAATCAACAAGTATGCAATCCAAACCTACCAACGGCATTTCCCAGAACACAGGAACTATGGGGATGCAACCAAGATCAAGACCGAATCACTCCCAGACTTTGATATGCTCTGCGGTGGATTCCCCTGCCAGTCTTTTTCAATTGCTGGAAAGCGCAGGGGTTTCCAAGATATTCGAGGTACTCTATTCTTTGAGATATACAGGATCGCTAAAGCCAAAAAGCCCAGACTACTCTTTCTCGAAAATGTCAAAGGGCTCCTGTCAGCAGACGATGGAAGGTGTTTCGGTACAATCATCTCATCGTTGGATGAACTGGGGTATGATGTCGAATGGCAGGTGCTTAACAGCAAGAACTTTGGAGTGCCGCAGAACAGGGAACGCGTGTTCATTATCGGACATCTTAGAGGAGCAGGTGGACAAACGGTATTTCCTCTCAGGGAAGATGGTGGATTTCCTGAAACGGAATACAGGCAACCCCTTCGATGGAAGGTTCATACCGGCAAAGAAAATGGCAAACACATTGACACAGAGGATGTGGAAGATGGGCAAGACAGACAATTACATCGAGGAGAAATAAACGTGATACATAATTCCAGAACAGAACTTGCAAGGATATATGATTCAGATGGTTTGTCACCAACTTTAAAAGGAAAGACTGGTGGATGGCAAGAGCCAAAAGTTGTCGTTCATACAACACAGCCACGATGCGGTAATCCTGAACAGGGTGGTACTGGCTCATTGAAACGTGAAGATGGTTACAGTTATTGTCTTGATGGTGGGAACTCCCAAGCAATTGAATGTGCACAAGCATTGCAAACCGATGGACAGTTAAGGAATGGCTCAAGTTGGCATACAGATAAACCACAGAGTAGCAGAAATATTCGGCGACTCACACCAACCGAATGTGAACGGTTGCAGGGATTCCCAGATGGTTGGACTGATGGAGTTTCAGACACGCAGAGATACAAGCAACTTGGAAATGCGGTGACTGTGAACGTGATTCAGGCAATTGGGAGGGAATTGATTGCCATATAACAACTACTCACTTGAGAAAGATAAATGCAAGACTTGTTGGATAAAAAGGGAACGACCTGAGTTATTTGAAAAGTTACCATGCTCTTTTCATGGAGGATTGAATAAATAACATGGAAAAACAAAAGAGAGCCGTAATATATGCAAGAGTATCTACAGGAGAACAGAACTTAGATAATCAAATAGATAAACTGAAAACCATGCAATCATTACAAAATTACACGTTAGTCCATACTTATGTTGATACTACCAGTGGAGGTTCTGCAAATAGGCCAGACTTCCAACAGATGCTTGAAGATGCCAGGATGCGTAAGTTCGATATAATACTTGTATGGTCTTTGGATCGTTTCAGCCGTGAAGGTATCAATAATACCTTGGCTTATCTTAATAAACTCAAAGCTCATGGTGTTTCTATTAAGAGCCTTCAAGAACCTTGGCTTGATACATCTGAGTCTGGTATGGGTGATCTTCTTATCGCTATCTTTAGTTGGGTGGCTGAACAGGAACGTAAGCGTATTAGTGAAAGAACTAAGGCTGGACTCGCTAATGCTAAGAATGTAGGAAAGCGTGGTAAAGACAAGCATCCGCGCAATAAAGCTGGTTACTATAGACGTTGGATGAAAAAGAAACCGATGGGTAGGTAAACAAAGGGGGTTAAAATTTGACAGGTAAAGAAATTGAGAAAAAGGGCGATAGAATAGCCGGTCGTTTGTTTAGTATTGATACTATAATGTATACACTAACGTAAGGTTTATATATTTAGATAGACGGAAATTATATAAGCTAGAACGTGTATACACTATATGGTGATAAAAATGAATATGGAATGGAAAACTATTCACTGCCCGATATGTGGTAGTGATCTAAGACGAGGAATAAAAAAGTGTCCTGAATGTGGACACACATTTACTTATTGTAAGAAGGCAGGTGCGAACTGATGTATGATTATATGTGCAATAAATGTGCTACTGTAATAAAAGCAAGATTCACTCCTCAAGTATGTATGAACTGCGGATCAGTTAATTCTTATAGACGATATGTACCATTTAGAATTAAAGGGTTGACACAAGAATTAAACAGAGTTTCAAAAGAAGAAGGTGAGGAATAATGGGATGGGCTATCATTCCTTTTCTTGAAGGTGAGGAAATTCCAGTCTGGTACAATCCTAAAAATGTTTATTGTAAACAATGTAACCACAGGGATTGTGCAGAGATAAGAAAACTTAGAGAACAAACATGCCCTATCTGCAACAAAAAGTTTCAGGGCGGAGATTCTTTCATTGAGGATAAGCAATATGGAACCGTTCATTATCATTGTTTAACGGAGAAGTTGGATCTATGAAATTCAAACGCTGTCCTGAATGTAACTCCTGCATCTTTGCTTTGTATTATCGTGAGGGTGCAGGTGGCAAGGAGTGGATTAAAATAAAGGATAAGTATTGTAAGAAGTGTAAGAAAACCATTAACTTATAGGTGACTGAGATGAAACAAGAAACTAAAAATACTATTGCATTGGTATTAGTTCCAATATTTGCATTAATAGGTTTATTAATATCTTTAATGACTTTTAAATATTTTAATATTAACTCCGGTCCTATTCTTGGATTAGGATTTGGGGTAACGGGTGTCTGTGCATTTATTCCTTTAATGTTTTATAAAGAATCATGTAATCATAGGTGACTAGATGAAAGACTTACTTAGCAATATATATGTATCACTTGCTTTGGCGTTTGCTTTGATTGGTGGTATGTGTATTGCAAGTTATTGTATTATTGAATTTATCGCATCACTACTTGTAGGTGACTAGATGAAAGGCAAATATAAAATCATCATGGCAATAATAGTAATAGCAACAATCATTGTATCTAGTTATTTGTTTATATTTCAAACATCATCATCAAAATCATATCCATTTTGGATTTCAAATACAGAAGTTAAAAACAATATAGATGAAAAATATTTAGACTATTTTAATAACTTATACATGCATTTTTATTATGATGGTTTCACACAGATATATGGTACAAGTTGGTATGAAAACTCTGCATCTTGGATGAACATCGGAGTTATACCATATGATGCTCCTTATGCTAATTATTATTTCAAATACAATTACGATACTAAAGAATTTGAAGTAAGAGAAGTAAAACCATAATGTTGTAGGTGACTAGATGAAAGAAGAAATTAAAGATATGATACTATTTTTAATACCAATAATAATGCTTACGGTTTTGGCAATTTCATTCTATATCCTTGCCAGAACATTTTTTCTATTACCTTTATCAATTCAAATCTTATTAGCTATTATTCTTTCTTGTGCTGCAATAGTTGTCATAAAATATGTAAGGGCAGTATGTAACAAATCATTAACTCATAGGTGACTAGATGAAACAATTATTAAAAATGGATATTAATCCAAGTTATCGAGAATGGCTTATAGAAACGAATAGAAAAGTCAGACGAGACGCAATTATCATCGGTGGTATACTTTATGGTGTAACAGTTTTAATTTTGTTTCTTTTTTATAGGTGACTGATATGAAAAAAGAAACCAAAGAAGAATTGATTACTATTTTATTCTGGCCATTATTAATTATAGCATTGGTAGTCATTATCTATGTTGCAAATATTTTCATTAACTTGTAGGTGACTGAGATGAACAACATATTTGATAGCTTTATATTTCCTTTCGTAATTTTGGGATTATTTATCTTGGCATATTTATTAGATAAGTATATCTTGATTCCAAGAATGAACAGAAATAAAAATAAATAGGTGACTAGATGAAAGAAGAAACACTTGAAGAATTTAAAACAAGATTGCAAAAGATATACCCTGTTCTTCCTCTGAAAGAAATAAAGATTGGTAATGAGATTCAACTTTGGGGATATGGAACAAGAGGTTGTGATGGTACTATTGGTGAAATCATTGTTGGTATTTACAAACTAAAACCATTCAATCCTAGGTGACTAGATGAATCCATATGACATAATTGTAATATTTGTTTATGCTAGTATGATACTTACATTTTTTGTTATTGCTAAATTAGAAGGATGGTTTAAACTAGGTGACTAAATGAAAGATAAGATATGGTGGGGCTGGTATGTTGCAGTGGCTCTGGCTGTTGGTTCCGTGTTAGCTGTGATTATACTGCCTTGCCTTTAGGTAATACCTCTCCCCTCTTTTTAATCAATCTTATTCTTGATCTAATTTAATGTATCTTTCTATAACCCTCATCATAGCCATAAAAAGATATACAAACAGCAATATATTTATATAACTAGAAAGCATTACAATATGTTAGATTTTTATGAAAGAAAAGAAGTCGCATAGTTTTTTGAAGGCCGGTGCTTTTATGACTTGTCTCGTTATCGGTGTCGTCAGTGGATTTATCTTCTCGAATGTGAACAATGTAGTAATTCAAACTCCTGTATATCAAAAGTCTTGGCATCTTATTCCGTTGGCATCTGAGGCAAACCCAGGTGCAGGCATCGGTGGTATCCTTGAAGTCTATTTCATAAACTACACCGCAGGCATAACCCCGACATCAAACACCACAGCAACCCTTGAGAGCTATTCAGCAACTAGGGGATGGCAGGGATGGAACAACACTGACAACTTCAGGCAGAGGATGAATACAAGCACATTCTATGTTGTCGTAAGAGTCAGGGGCAATGCATCAATGTGCAAGCGTACCGTATGGCAGGATACAGACTTGCGTGTAAGATGGACTTGCGCAGATCTCTCAATTGGTGCTGATACTGTAATGGAACGTGTAATCACAAAGAACACTTCAACAGATACGTTCATATGGATTAACTTTTATGATGACAACTCAAATGCTGGCTTTGCATTGACTAAGGCAAACACATGGCCTGATAATCCAATCACAATTTCGTCAATCAAGTTGGAAGCATATTATTGATTTGAATTAAGGAATATTGGTATGAAGATATTCAGCCTAGGGACAAAGATTCAGGTAATTGGAACATGTCTGCTTTTAGTCGCCTTAACTCTCACATCCGTCTTTGCCGTCACACGAACCATCTCAGACACAGGCGACACGGTTGACACGTACATCCGCAACTCAAAGGGGAACTACTGGGCTGCGACTGGTGCTAATATTCAGACTGCAATATGGGATTTAAATTCAACATCGGGTGGAACGGTTTGGTTGCCTGTTGGTACTATTAATCATACATCTTCTATTTCAATGGAGAATAATGTCCATTTGATGGGTGCTGGAATGTATAAAACCATTTTACGCTTTACTGATGGTGCTAGTACGTCATTGGCACTCATACGAGCTAAAATAAAAAACAATTTTAATATAAGTGATTTAACTATAGATGGCAATGATGATGGCGCTACGTGTTCAAACGGTGTTCAACTTGACGGCGTTAAATATTTTACAGTACAGAATGTTTATATCCATGATACTGATGGGAACGGTCTTTGGATTGGCGGCGAAGCGCCAACATATACTCAATGTAAAAATGGTTTGGTAGATAATGTACATGCCACTAATGTTGATGCTATTGCTCTTGAATGTTTTGCCTTCAATAATATTTCTGATACAATATTTAGTAATCTTCATTCAAGTGGTGGTACTGCTGCGTATCAAATTGATTTTCATGCAATAAGAAACAGTACAATAAATAACATATATTGTTCTGACGGTGGTGGTATGAAAATATATGGGTTAGGTGCATACTGGTGTGAAGATAGTGTATATAATAATATTGTAATCAGTAATCTCGTTCAACCGACTGATGCAGCATTATGGGTGTATCAAACAAGAAGAACCAGTATAAGCAATGTGCAGGTAATAGCTGATTATGCTGGTATAACGATAGATACATCAAATAATATAAATCTAAATAATGTTGGAAGTTTATCAGGTACAAGTAGTGGACTTCATTTACATGATTCTAATTATATTAATGTAGATAATGCTATCGTAAGAAGTGCCGTGCAGGGTTTTAGAGTGGATACATGTAACAATGTTACAGTATCAAATATGCAAATATCACTTTCTACACTCTATAATTATCTTTATAATAGTAAAGATGTCGTAATCAGTAATTCATTTTTCAATAAAGGTGCATCATATGGTCTTGATATAGATGCTTGTGCGAGATTCAGAATAATTGGGTGTTCATTCTGGAGTAATACAGAAGATGGCATAACAACTGAATTGGGAACATGCAACAATTATACAATCAGCAATTGCTACTTTAAAGGGAACGACAAAGCCCTTGACTTGCACGCTTCCGATAACTGGTTCATTGTATCAGGATGTATTGCACCATCAGGAGATAATATTGATGTCAATGCTGCCTTGACTTATTATCGCAAAGTGAACGACACTATCTGCACTTTGGTTACATCTTAATTTCTGAGGAATAAATGAATGTATGATAAACCTTGGATTTATAAAAAGGCATTATAAGGCTTTTCTTTTATTCTCAGGTTTATGCATTGTCTTTCTTTCTCTTGGTTTCAATATGGTCATCTTGCCTTGGTATGACAAACAGCAAATGAAAGCAAAGGAAAAGCAACAGGAACCTCTGGGAGTTCCAACCTACGGCATCATGCCTGCTGCTGTGACAAGTAGTTGGGAATGGAATATGGTCACTGGAAATTATGTCCATAACATGCTTCGTCTTGGTACAAGTGAATATTATATGCAGGCATATACCAATCCTGGAACTGACCCGACAATAAATACAACTAGAGTATGGAATGACAATGGAACAATCAGACAGGCTAACATAGATTCTTTATCAGTATCTACATATGGTACTTATCCAACTCTTGTTCATATTTCTGGCGATTATTATGCTGTCGCTTATACAGGTGGAAGCGATACAGTTGTAATAAAAACATTTGTCGCTGATGATGCGAATGGTTTGATTGGTGCTGCAGCCCTTGATACATTGGCGACAACTACGACAACATTTAATCTCGGTCAAATGAAACAACTTTCAGATAAGATGTTCATTCTTGTCGACCAGAACTATTCTGGAACTGGTGGAGGTATAAGGACATTTTATTGCACGAATGTTGGAATAATGCCTGCAACATTCAATGATACTGTATGGTTCAACAAAACTGCATGTACATATTGTGATGTTGAGATTGTCGATTCTAATACTGTTATAATAGCATATCAAGGTTCTGGGAGTGACGGATATTTGGTGACATATGATATTAATGCTGTAACTGGGGATATCACAAACACATGGACTAGTGAATGGGAATATGATACATCAAGAGCCATGTATCCAGATATTAAAAAAGTGACAGGGAATGTTTATTGTATTGCATATTATGATACTAATTCAGACTTGCAGATTAAAACACTCACTATTGCTACGGATGGAACAATAACTAAGAGTTTCATTGATACCTTGAACATCCCTGGAGTAGCTCCTACTGGTGGTTTATATCCGACTCTTTTTACTGTGAACAATCTTAGTGTTTACGGAGTAACATATAGTGCGTATAATGATGATAATGATGGTTATGTTTCAACATTTGCTATGGATTCAACAGGTGCAATAGGTGCAGCAGAGATTGATAGATTGGAGTTCGATGCTGCTGATAATATATTTTGGGCTCCAATTGTATGGGTAAATCAATCTTGGTATTATATTGCCTATACTGGAACTGGACGCGATGGTTGGTCTTGCACAGTCTCAATCACAACTAACTATGCATCCCCGACATTCTCAAACCCCTCACCCACAAACAATTCAGTAGATCAGGCATTAACCCCCCAAACGGCAATAATAATAAACGACCTCAATGGCGACAACATGAACCTCTACTGGTATGAGAACAGCACAGGCTCATATGTATGCAGGCAAGTAAACAGTAGTTGTGCAAATGGAACTTACTATTGGACATTTGATGAGGCTACAAGCTATTCACTCAAATACTATTGGAAGGTCTTTGCAAACGACACAACACACAACGTAAGTACATGGTACTGCTTTACAACCGAGGCTCCCCCAGCCCAGAAGAATTGGTACACAACCAATGAATACAACGGAAGTCTTTACGTCTCTCCATCTTTCAACTCCATTGGTAGTGAATACAATGGCAGCCTGTACGTCTCTCCATCCTTCGAGCAAATAGGCTCAGAGTACAACGGTAGTCTCTATGTTGAAAGTTCATACAACCTTATAAGTGAAATCAATGGCTCCTTGGATACATCTCTAACTTGGAATTTATTAACTGAATGGCAAAAATGTTATCTCTATGTAGATTCATCTTGGAAATCTGTTAACGATTGGAACGGTTCTTTATATGTTAGCCCATCTTTCAATTCAATAGAAGAATGGAATGGCTCCTTGTATACATCTTCAACCTGGAATGCTATCAACACCTGGAATGGAAGTCTCTATGTATCACCATCATTCAATACAGTTAATGATTGGAACGGTTCTCTTTATGTGTCTCCGTCTTTCAATACAATTAATGAATGGAACG